>JAVEDB010000090.1 GCA_030841185.1 Actinomycetota bacterium | reverse complement strand
GCGATCAGCTTCCCGAACTGCTCCCGGGTGCCGGCGTAGGACACCATCGCGTCCAGGGCCGCCGCTGCGATGCCGGTGCAGGAGGCGGCGATCGACATCCGCCCGTCGTCGAGGGCGGACAGCGCGACCTTGAGGCCATCGCCGGCCGCGCCGAGCAGCGCCTCGGGGCCGACCTGCACGCCGTCGAGGACCAGCTCGGCGGTGTCGCACGACCGCAGCCCGAGCTTGCCGTGGATGGCCGTTGCCCGGAAGCCGTCCAGCTCCGTCGGGACGAGGAACGCGGACACGCCCTTGGCGCCCGGACCGCCGGTGCGTGCCATCACCAGCGCCACCCCGGCGATGGACCCGTTGGTGATGAACACCTTGCGACCACTGATGCGCCACCCGCCACCGGGCAGCTCCTGCGCCGTCGCACGCAGGTCGGCAGGGTTGGAGCCGTGGTCGGGCTCGGTCAGCGCGAAGCAGCCGAGCACCTCGCCGGTCGCCATCCGCGGCAGCCACTGCTCCTTCTGCTGCGCACTCCCCCAGCGCGCGATGGAGCCGGCGACGAGCGCCAGGTGCACCGACATGATCGATCGGACGTTGGCGTCGCCCCGGCTGAGCTCCTCGATGAACAGGCAGTAGGTCAACGCGTCCGCGCCGCCGCCGCCGTACTCCTCGGGGATCGTCATGCCGACGAAGCCGGTCTCGCGAAGCCCGTCGAGCGCCTCCTGCGGAAAGCGCTCCTCCCGGTCGTTGCGCAGCGCGTTCGGCGTCACCACGGCGGCGACCCAGTCGCGGACGGCGGACTGCACCGCCTTCTGCTCGTCGCTCAGCCCGAGGTCCACGTCAGAGCCCCGCCAACGACCGCAGGCGGCCCGCCTGGGCGGTCCGCTCCGCGCTGCGCTGCTCGTCGTAGGTCCGCCCCGCGGCGCGCTGCAGCAACGCCTTCGTCGCGCGGACCGCGCCGGCGGGCGGCGCGAGCAGTGCGGCGGCGAGGTCTCGCGCGGCGGAGTCCAGATCATCCCGAGGTACGACGAGCGAGGCGAGCCCCATCTGAGCGGCCTCGCCGGCCTCCACCCAGCGCCCGGTCGCGCAGATCTCCAGTGCCCGGGAAAACCCCACCAGGTCGACCAGGGGCTTGGTTCCACCGAGGTCCGGCACCAGCCCAAGGGCGGGCTCGCGCATGCACAACCGGGCGTCGTCGGCGAGCACGCGCAGGTCGCAGGCGAGCGCCAGCTGGAACCCGGCTCCGACGGCGTGGCCCTGCACGGCGGCGACCGAGATGATCCGGTCGTCGCGCCACCAGGTGAAGGCCTCCTGGAAGCCGGCGATCACGTCGTCGAGCGCAGCTGCATCCATCGACGCGAGGTCACGAAGGGTGGGCTCGCCGGCGACGCCGGGGCCGAGCATGGCCCGGTCCAGCCCGGCGGAGAAGGACGGCCCTTCGGCGCGCAGCAGGACGACCCGCGCATCGCTGTCGAGGACCTGACGGCCGATGTCGGTCAGGGCGCGCCAGGTCGCCGGGGTCTGGGCGTTGCGGCGCTCGGGCAGGTCGAGCGTGACGGTGGCAAGGGCGTCGTCCAGGTCGAGCCGGACGCCGGCCGCGGACGAGATCAGGACTTCTTGCCGCGCGTGGCCCCACCGCGACCGCGCAGCTGCACCCCCGCCTCGCTCAGCATCCGATGCACGAACCCGTAGGAACGCCCGGTCTCGGCGGCGAGGAACCGGATGCTGGATCCGGACGAGTACTTGCGCTTGAGGTCCGCCGCGAGCTTGGTGCGGTCGCCGCCCGTGATCCGGGCACCCTTCTTCAGCTCGGCCACGCCTGCCTCCTTCGAACAAGATCAGGTGATCGGGTCATGATCGTCGTATCTCCCCCGTAACGCCAGACGCAAGCCCGCGGACCGGTGCAAATTGACCGCTCCTCAGGCGAGGGCGACCAGGTCGGCGTACTCGGCGTTCCACAGGTCCTCGACGCCGTCGGGCAGCAGGATCAGTCGCTCCGGCTGCAGGGCGTCCACCGCGCCCTCGTCGTGGGTGACGAGGATCACCGCTCCGGCGTACGTCTGAAGGGCCCCGAGGATCTCCTCGCGGCTGGCCGGGTCGAGGTTGTTCGTCGGCTCGTCGAGCATGAGCACGTTGGCGCTGGAGACGACCAGGGTGGCCAGCGCGAGCCGGGTCTTCTCACCGCCGGAGAGCACTGCAGCGGGCTTGTCCACGTCGTCCCCGGTGAACAGGAACGAGCCGAGGATGCGCCGCAGCTCGACGTCAGCCAGGTCGTCGGGTGCGGATGACCGCATGTTCTCGAGGACGGTTCGCTGCGGGTCGAGCGTCTCGTGCTCCTGCGCGTAGTAGCCGATCTTCAGTCCGTGCCCGGGAAGGACCTCGCCGGTGTCCGGCTCCTCGACGCCGGCGAGCAGCCGGAGCAGCGTGGTCTTGCCGGCTCCGTTGAGACCCAGGATGACGACCCGGCTCCCGCGGTCGATCGCGAGGTCGACGTCGGTGAACACCTCGAGCGACCCGTAGGACTTGGACAGGCCCTCGGCGGTCAACGGGGTCTTCCCGCACGGCGCCGGCTCCGGGAAGCGCAGCTTGGCCACCCGGTCGTGGCGGCGGACCTCCTCCAGGCCGGCGAGTAGCTTCTGGGCCCGCTTGTCCATGCTCTGCGCGGCCCGGGCCTTGGTCGCCTTGTAGCGCATCCGGTCCGCCTGCGCCTTGAGCACACCGGCCTGCTTCTCGACGTTGGCCCGTTCCCGCTTGCGGCGCCGCTCGTCGGTCTCCCGTTGCAGCAGGTAGGGCTTCCAGCCGAGGTTGTAGATGTCGAGCTCGGCCCGGTTGGCGTCGAGGTGCAGCACCCGGTTGACGGTGTGCTCGAGCAGGCCGACGTCGTGGCTGATGACCACGAGCCCACCCTGGTAGGCGCGCAGGTAGTCCCGCAGCCAGGTGATCGAGTCGGCGTCGAGGTGGTTGGTGGGCTCGTCGAGCAGCAGCGTCTCGGAACCGGAGAACAGGATCCGGGACAGTTCGACCCGGCGCCGTTGACCACCCGAGAGCGTGTGCAGGGGCTGGCCCAGGACGCGGTCGGGCAGTCCGAGGCTGGAGGCGATCGCGGCTGCCTCGCTCTCCGCCGCGTAGCCGCCGGCCGCCTGGAACTCGGCCTCGAGCCGCGCGTAGCGCCGCATGGCCCGGTCGTGGGTCTCGGGATCGGCGCTGGCCATCGCCCCGGTGGACTCGGCCATCTGCTCGATGACCGTGTCCAGGCCGCGGGCGGACAGGATCCGGTCGCGGGCGAGCGTGCCGAGATCGCCGGTGCGGGGGTCCTGCGGGAGGTAGCCGACCTGGCCGGAGCGGGTCACCTCACCGGCCGCGGGCTGGGTCTCCCCGGAGAGGCATCGGGTGAGCGTCGTCTTGCCCGCGCCGTTGCGTCCGACCAGCCCCACGCGGTCGCCGGGGGCGATGCGGAAGGTGGTGGGACCGAGCAGCAGGCGGGGTCCTGCGCGCAGCTCCATGCCGGTGGCGGTGATCACGGGGCTTCCTTGGTGGTGGTTCGTCGGGATGCACGCTCGTCCGTTGGGTACGAGGGGGTTCGATCACGACGCCGGCAGCATGGCCGGAGTCTACCCGCGGCCCCGACCTGGAGGTTCCTGTGACGTTCTCCGACCAGAACGTGGATGTCGGGGGGCTGGACGACCGGCGCGGTCGTGGTGGCGGGCTGGCGATCGGCGGCGGCGGGGTGGGCATCGTGGGGCTGCTCATCTACCTGCTGGTGAACTTCGTGGGCGGGGGCAGCGGAGGCGACCCGACCCAGCTGGTGCCGCCGGGTCAGGTGCAGGGCACCGGAACCGGGGAGTCCACGGCCGAGCTGTCGAAGCGGTGCAACACCAGCGGCGCGCTGGACAAGTACGACGACTGCTACCTGATCAAGGTCTACAACGAGATCAACGAGACGTGGACGGCCGACTTCGCGCGGCGCGGCGCGACGTACGAGAAGCCGCGGCTGGGCTTCTACGAGCAGGCCGTTCAGACGGGCTGCGGCAACGCGTCCTCGCAGGTCGGCCCGTTCTACTGCCCGCCGGACCAGGAGATCTACATCGACATCGGGTTCCTCAAGCAGCTGCAGGACCAGTTCGGTGCGCAGGGCCGGTTCGCGGAGGCGTACATCATCGCCCACGAAGCCGGCCACCACCTCCAGACCTTGCTGGGCATCGAGGCAAAGGTCCGCGCGGCGCAGCAGCGGGACGCATCCGCTCAGAACGACCTCTCGGTCTCTCTCGAGCTGCAGGCCGACTGCTTCGCCGGAGCCTGGAGCAAGCTGTCCGACCAGCGCGGGAACGTGTCGGTGAGCCCGGCTCAGCTGGCAGAGGCGCAGAACGCCGCTGCGGCGGTGGGCGACGACCGCATCCAGCAGAAGACCCAGGGCCGCGTCGACCCGGAGTCGTTCACGCATGGCACCGCCGCCCAGCGCAAGCAGTGGTTCACGACCGGTTACCAGACCGGGGATGTCAACGGGTGCTCCACCTTCCAGGGCCAGGTCGCACCGGCGGCCTAGCGACCGTGACCGGACCGTTGTGGGTTCGTGACTCCCGATGCCTGTCCTCGGGCGTCGACTGCTGGACAGAGTGGAACCCATGCGTCTGCTGCGAGTCATCTGGCTTCGCCTCAGCACGCGGCGCCCACCCCGGCGTCGCCCGCTGCAGGCGGCACCACGGATCGTGGATGCCTCTCTGCACGTGGACTCGGACGCGATCTGCCCGGACTGCCTGCAGTGGATCAGCCCGGCGGATTACGTCCGGCGAAACGCATTCGGCATCGTGGAGCACGAGGTGTGCCCGCCGTCGAGCGTTCGCCAGCACTCCCGCTGACGGGCCGCCGGTCAGACGTTGAAGCCGATGGCGCGCAGCTGCTCGCGACCGTCGTCAGTGATCTTGTCAGGGCCCCACGGCGGCATCCACACCCAGTTGATCCGCGCCGAGGTGACGACCCCGTCGAGGGCCTGGTTGGTCTGGTCCTCGATCACGTCGGTGAGCGGGCAGGCAGCCGAGGTCAAGGTCATGTCGATCGTTGCGACGTTCGCGTCGTCCACGTGCACGCCGTACACGAGTCCGAGGTCCACGACATTGATGCCCAGCTCGGGGTCGATCACGTCGCGCATCGCCTCTTCGACGTCCTCGACGCTGGCCGGCCCGGTCGCGGTGTCCGTCATGCCATCTCCTCCGTAGGTGCGGAACTGCTCGCTGCGGCGACTGCCTGCGCTGTCGCGTCCTTCCATGCCATCCAGCCCAGCAGGGCGCACTTGATGCGGGCCGGGTAGCGCGAGACGCCGACGAAGGCGACGGCGTCCTCGAGGACGTCCTCGTCAGGCTCGGACTCGCCGCGGGACTGCATCAGCTGCAGGAACTCGTCGTGGGTGCGCAGCGCGTCGGCGACCGGCCGGCCGACGACGAGGTCGGTCATCACCGAGGTCGAGGCCTGCGAGATCGAGCAGCCGAGCGAGTCGTAGGAGACGTCGGTGACGACGCCGTCCTCGACGCGAACGCGCAGTGTCACCTCGTCGCCGCAGGTCGGGTTGACGTGGTGCACCTCGGCGTCGAACGGCTCCCGGAGGCCCTTGTGATGGGGGCTGCGGTAGTGGTCCAGGATGATCTCCTGGTACATCGTCTCGACGTTCACCGGAAGAACCGCCTCACCTGGTCGAGGCCGGCTACGAGCGCGTCAACCTCGCCCAAGGTCGAGTAGAGGTGGAAGGACGCGCGCGTTGTCGCGGGTACGCCGAACCTCTCGCACACCGGTCGGGCGCAGTGATGGCCGACGCGGACCGCGATCCCGAGCTCGTCGAGGACCTGGCCGACGTCGTGGGGGTGCAGGTCGCCGAGGACGAACGAGATAGCCGCGCCCCGGGCGTCGGGGGTGGTGGGGCCGATCACCCGCAGCCCGTCGACGGCCTGCAGCCGGTCCAGGGCGTAGGCGGTGATCGCGTGCTCGTGCTCGGCGACCCGCTCCATCCCCAGGCCGGACAGGTAGTCGACGGCCGCCCCGAGCCCTACCGCCTGGGCAACGGGGGGCGTGCCTGCCTCGAACTTGTGCGGCAGGGCGGCGTAGGTGGACCGCTGCATCGTGACGAGCTCGATCATCTCGCCGCCGCCCAGGAACGGCGGCAGCTCCTCGAGCAGCTGCTTGCGGCCCCAGAGGACACCGATGCCCGTGGGCCCGCACATCTTGTGCCCGGTGAACGCGACCAGGTCGGCGCCGAGCGCCTGGACGTCGAGGGGCAGGTGCGGGGCAGCCTGCGAGGCATCGATGACGACGAGCGCGCCGACCTCCCGCGCCCGGCGGACGATCTCCGCCGCCGGATTGACCGTGCCGAGGATGTTGGACACGAGGACGAACGAGACGACCTTCGTGCGCTCGGTGATGACGCGGTCGATGTCGGAGAGGTCGAGTCGCCCGTCATCGGTGATGCCGAACCACCGCAGCGTCGCGCCGGTCCGCTCGCAGACGAGCTGCCACGGCACGATGTTGGAGTGGTGCTCCATCTCGGTGATGACCACCTCGTCGCCAGGGCTGAGACCGAGAGGAGGAGCCGCCCAAGCGATGACGTTGGCGGCGAGGTTGATCGACTCGGTGGCGTTCTTGGTGAAGACGACCTCGCCGCGGTCGGCGGCGTTGATGAACGTTGCCACCTTGTCGCGGGCGCCCTCGTACAGCGCGGTGGCCTCCTCGGCCAGCACGTGGATGCCGCGGTGCACGTTGGCGTTGTGCACGGTGTAGTAGTCGTGCACGGCGTCGAGGACCTGGGTCGGCTTGTGCGAGGTCGCGGCGTTGTCGAGGTAGACCAGCGGCTTGTCACCGTGCACGACCCGGTCGAGGATCGGGAAGTCCTTGCGGATGCGCTCGACGTCGAGCGCCACGGCGAGGGGCGTCGTCATGCCGAGGTCGCCGCCTTGCCCAGATAGCGCTCGTAGCCACCGGCTTCGAGCTGCTCGGCCAGCTCGGGGCCGCCTTCCTCGACGATGCGGCCGTCGACGAACACGTGTACGAAGTCGGGCTGGATGTAGCGCAGGATGCGGGTGTAGTGCGTGATCAGGAGTACGCCGGTGTCTCCGCCGGCCCGCACCCGGTTGACGCCGGCCGACACGATCTTGAGCGCGTCGATGTCGAGACCCGAGTCGGTCTCGTCGAGGATGGCCACCTTCGGCTGGAGCAGCTCCAGCTGGAGGATCTCGTGGCGCTTCTTCTCCCCGCCCGAGAACCCCTCGTTGACGCTGCGCTCGGCGAACGACGCGTCGACCGAGAGCCGGTCCATTGCCGCCTTCACGTCCTTGACCCAGGTGCGGAGCTTGGGGGCCTCGCCGTCGATCGCGGTCTTCGCCGACCGCAGGAAGTTGGTGACCGAGACGCCGGGCACCTCGACGGGGTACTGCATCGCCAGGAAGAGCCCTGCCCGGGCGCGCTCGTCGACGGTCATGGCGAGGACGTCGACGCCGTCGAGGGTCACCGAGCCCGCCGTGATGGTGTATTTCGGGTGGCCGGCGATGGAGTAGGCCAGCGTCGACTTGCCGGAGCCGTTGGGCCCCATGATCGCGTGGGTCTCGCCCTCCCTGACGGTGAGGTCGACGCCGCGCAGGATCTCCCGTGGCCCGGCATCGGTCTCCACCGTGACGTGGAGGTTGCGGATCTCGAGGGTGGCCATGTGCGGTCAGCGCTCCTTGTCGGGCGACACGTCGACGAGCACGTCGTCGCCGTCGATCTTGACGGGATAAACCGGAACAGGCTGGGTGGCCGGCAAGCCGGTGGGGCGGCCGGTGACGAGGTCGAAGCGCGAGCCGTGCAGCCAGCACTCGATCGTCTGGTCGTCGACCTCGCCCTCGGACAGGGCGACGTTGGCATGCGAGCAGACGTCATGGATCGCGTAGACGTCGCCGTTGCTGCGGACGATGGCCACCGGGAGGTTGCCGAACATGACGCGCACCGCGCCGCCGTCCTCGACGTCCTCCAGGGCACAGGCCCGGACGAACTCGCCCACTAGTCCATCGCCCCTTCCAGCTCGGCCTCCACCGCTGCGAGCAACCGCTGCTGGACCTCCGGGATGCCGATCTGGTTGATCACGTCGGCGAAGAAGCCGCGGACGACGAGCCGGCGCGCCTCGTCCTCCGGGATGCCGCGGGACTGCAGGTAGAAGAGCTGGTCGTCGTCGAAACGACCGGTGGCGCTCGCATGGCCGGCGCCGATGATCTCGCCGGTCTCGATCTCGAGGTTGGGCACCGAGTCGGCCCGGGCGCCGTCGGTGAGCACCAGGTTGCGGTTGAGCTCGAACGTGTCGGTGCCCTCGGCGTCGGCACGGATCAGGACGTCGCCGATCCAGACCGTGTGCGCGCCCTCGCCCTGCAGCGCTCCCTTGTAGGTCACGTTGGACCGGCAGCTGGGCACGGCGTGGTCGATGAACAGGCGGTGCTCGAGATGCTGCCCGGCGTCGGCGAAGTAGAGGCCGAGCATCTCCACGTCGCCGCCCGGGGCCGCGAACCGTGCCTCGGTCGCGATGCGGACCACGTTGCCGCCGAACGTGACGACGATGGACTTGAAGCGTGCGTCGCGGCCGACCTGGATGGACTGCTGGGACAGGTGGACGGCGTCGTCGGCCCAGTCGTTGACGCTCACCACCGTCAACGACGCGCTGTCGCCGACGACGAACTCGACGTTGTCGGCGTAGGTGGCGCTGCCGGAGTGGTCGAGAACCACGAGGGCACTGGCGAACTCCTTGACCTCGACCAGGATGTGGCCGAAAGCCGCGCCCGCGCCGGCACCATCGCCGCGCAGCGTCAGCACCGTCGGCCGGGAGACCTCCGCCTCGGCGGGCACCGTGACCACGGTGGCCTGTTCGAAGCTCGAGTAGGCACGGGCAGCGACCCGGTCGGCGGGGACACCGGCGCGACCCAGCCGGACGTCGTCGCGGCCGACGGTCTCGACGAGCACCTCCGGGGCGGCGTCGACCTCGATGAGGACCTTGCCGTGGCCGGGTCCGACCTCCTCGTGCAGGCCGTGCAGCCGGTCGAGGGGGGTGAACCGCCAGTTCTCCTCGCGGCCGTTCGGCACCGGGAAGTCGGCGACGTCACGGGACGTGAACCGCTCGCCGCGACTGTCGCCGGGAAGCGGTGTTGCGCCGTGCGCATGTGCCTTGCCGCTGAATCCCCCGGTGGCCGGCGACAGGATCTCTGCCGCGCCAGCGAGTGAGTGGTGCCCGTATTTCGGGTCGCTCATCCGACCGCGCCCTCCATCTGCAGCTCGATGAGCCGGTTGAGCTCGAGGGCGTATTCCATCGGGAGCTCCTTGGCGATCGGCTCGACGAAGCCGCGCACGATCATGGCCATCGCCTCGTCCTCGGTCAGGCCACGGCTCATGAGGTAGAAGAGCTGGTTCTCCGACACCTTCGAGACGGTCGCCTCGTGACCCATCGTCACGTCGTCCTCGCGGACGTCGACGTAGGGGTAGGTGTCCGAGCGGCTGATGGTGTCGACGAGGAGCGCGTCGCACTTCACCGTGGACTTCGACCCGTAGGCGCCTTCCTGGATCTGCACGAGCCCGCGGTACGACGTGCGACCGCCGCCGCGAGCGACGGACTTGGAGATGATCGTCGACGAGGTGTGCGGTGCCGCGTGGACCATCTTCGCGCCGGCGTCCTGGTGCTGGCCCTCCCCCGCGAACGCGACCGACAGCGTCTCGCCCTTGGCGTACTCACCGAGCAGCCAGACCGCGGGGTACTTCATGGTGACCTTGGAGCCGATGTTGCCGTCGATCCACTCCATCGTGGCGCCGGCCTGGCAGGCGGCCCGCTTGGTCACCAGGTTGTAGACGTTGTTGGACCAGTTCTGGATGGTGGTGTAGCGCACCCGGGCGTTCTTCTTCACGATGATCTCGACGACCGCCGAGTGCAGCGAGTCCGAGGAGTAGATCGGGGCGGTGCAGCCCTCGACGTAGTGCACGGACGAGCCCTCGTCGGCGATGATCAGCGTGCGCTCGAACTGGCCCATGTTCTCGGTGTTGATGCGGAAGTAGGCCTGCAACGGGATGTCGACGTGCACGCCCGGCGGGACGTAGATGAAGGAGCCGCCGGACCACACAGCTGTGTTGAGTGCCGCGAACTTGTTGTCACCGACGGGGATGACCGAGCCGAAGTACTCCTTGAACAGCTCGCCGTGCTCGCGTAGCGCGGTGTCGGTGTCGAGGAAGAGGACGCCCTTCTCCTCCAGGTCCTCACGAATCTGGTGGTAGACGACCTCGGACTCGTACTGCGCCGCGACCCCGGACACGAGCCGCTGCTTCTCCGCCTCGGGGATGCCCAGCTTGTCGTAGGTGTTCTTGATGTCGGCCGGCAGCTCGTCCCAGGAGGTCGCCTGCTTCTCGGTGGACCGGACGAAGTACTTGATGTTGTCGAAGTCGATGCCCGA
>JAVEDB010000076.1 GCA_030841185.1 Actinomycetota bacterium | reverse complement strand
ACCTCGATCATCCGGCGGGTCCAGTGCAGCAGCGACGCCGGGTTCGCCAGCTGGGACTCGACGTTGGTGACCTGGTAGCCGTAGATGGGGTCCATCACCACGGGCAGGTTGAGCTGTCCGGGGTTGCAGGTGGAGAAGCCGGCGTTGCGGTCGGGTGTCCACTGCATCGGCGTACGGACCCCGTCGCGGTCACCCAGCCAGATGTTGTCGCCCATGCCGATCTCGTCGCCGTAGTAGAGGACGGGTGACCCGGGCAGGGAGAGCAGCAACGCGGTGAACAGCTCGAGCTGGTTTCGGTCGTTCTCGAGCAGCGAGGCGAGCCGGCGGCGGATGCCGATGTTGGCCTTCATCCGCGGGTCCTTGGCGTACTCGCCCCACATGTAGTCGCGCTCGTCGTCGGTGACCATCTCCAGCGTCAGCTCGTCGTGGTTGCGCAGGAAGATGCCCCACTGGCAGTTGTCCGGGAAGGCCGGTGTCAGGCCCATGATCTCCGAGATCGGGTAGCGCGACTCCCGGCGTACGCCCATGAACAGCCGGGGCATCACCGGGAAGTGGAACGCCATCTGGCACTCGTCGCCCTCGCCGAAGTACTGCACGACGTCCGCCGGCCACTGGTTGGCCTCGCACAGCAGGACACGGTCGGGGTACTCGGCATCGACCTCCTTGCGGATCTTCCGGAGGAACTCGTGGGTGGCCGGCAGGTTCTCGCAGTTGGTCCCCTCCGCCTCGAAGAGGTAGGGGACGGCGTCGAGGCGGAAGCCGTCGATGCCGAGATCGAGCCAGAACTTCAGCGCCTCGGTGACCGCCTCCTGCACGCGGGGGTTCTCGAAGTTCAGGTCCGGCTGGTGGCTGAAGAAGCGGTGCCAGTAGTACTGCTTGCGGACCGGGTCGAAGGTCCAGTTGGACGTCTCGGTGTCGACGAAGATGACCCGGGCGTCCGCGTAGGCCTCGTCGGTGTCGGCCCACACGTAGAAGTCGCCGTAGGGACCGGCAGGGTCGGTGCGCGACGCCTGGAACCACGGGTGCTGGTCCGACGTGTGGTTCATGACGAAGTCGATGATCACCCGGATGCCGCGGGCGTGCGCGGCGTCGACAAAGTTGACGAAGTCACCGAGCGTCCCGAACTCGGGGAGCACGTCGACGTAGTCGCTCACGTCGTAACCCCCGTCGCGCAGCGGGGACTTGAAGAACGGGGGCAGCCAGATGCAGTCGACGCCGAGCCACTGCAGGTAGTCGAGCTTGTCGCCGAGGCCGCCGAGGTCGCCGGTGCCGTCGCCGTTGCTGTCCTTGAAGGACCGGACGAGGACCTCGTAGAAGACGGCGCGCTTGTACCAGTGCGGGTCGCGCTCGGCCTCGGGGAGGTCCGCGAAGTTGTCGATCGGGTGTGCGTCGGTCACGCCGGGGCCCTCCGCACCGTGAACACGTGTGCGGGCTCCTGGAAGGGGTCGAGCCGGACGTAGTTGTGCTCGCCCCACACGTAGGTGGCACCGGACAGCTGGTCGCGGACGGCCATCGTGTCGGCCCAGTCCAGCCCGAGCGCCGGCATGTCCAGATGCACAGTCGTCTCCCGGGTACCGTGCGGGTCGAGGTTGACCACGACGAGCAGCGTGTCCTCCTCGGCGCCGTCGCCGGACCTCTTCGAGTAGCAGATGATCTTCTCGTTGTCGGTCTGGTGGAACGTCAGGTTGCGCAGCCGCTGCAGCGCGGGGTGCGCCCGCCGCAGCTCGTTGAGCCGGGTCAGGTACGGCGCTAGGGACCGGCCGGCCTGCTCGGCCGCAGCCCAGTCACGTGGTCGCAGCTGATACTTCTCCGAGTCGAGGTACTCCTCGCTGCCCGGCCGGACGGCGACGTGCTCGACCAGCTCGTACCCGGCGTAGACCCCCCATGACGGCGAGAGGGTTGCCGCGAGCACGGCACGGATCTTGAACGCCGCCGGCCCGCCGTACTGCAGGAAGGCGTGCAGGATGTCCGGGGTGTTGACGAAGAAGTTGGGCCGCAGCACGTGCCCGGTCTCCTGGGTCAGCTCGGTGAGGTAGTCCTCCAGCTCCCACTTCTCGTTGCGCCAGGTGAAGTACGTGTAGGACTGGTGGAAGCCCACCCGCGCCAGCATCCGCATCATCGCCGGCTTGGTGAACGCCTCCGCGAGGAAGAGCACGTCGGGCTCGGTGCGCCGCATCTCCGCGAGCAGCCAGGTCCAGAACGCGACCGGCTTTGTGTGCGGGTTGTCCACGCGGAAGATGCGGACACCGCGGGCGGTCCACAGCCGTACGACGCGAAGAACCTCCGCGTAGATGCCCGCTGGGTCACGGTCGAAGTTGACCGGGTAGATGTCCTGGTACTTCTTCGGCGGGTTCTCGGCGAAGGCGATGGAGCCGTCGACGAGCACGGTGAACCACTCCGGGTGCTCCTTGACCCACGGGTGGTCCGGCGTGCACTGCAGCGCGAGGTCGAGCGCCACCTCGAGCCCGAGCTCCCGGGCGCGGGCGACGAAGGCGTCGAAGTCGTCGAAGGTCCCGAGGTCGGGGTGGATGGCGTCGTGGCCCCCCTCCGGCCCGCCGATGGCCCACGGCGAGCCCGGGTCGTCCGGACCGGGTGTCAGCGTGTTGTTCGGTCCCTTGCGGTTCGTCGTGCCGATCGGGTGGATCGGCGGCAGGTAGATGACGTCGAAGCCCATGTCCGCGACCGCGGGCAGCCGGTCCATCGCGGTGCGCAGCGTCCCGGATTTCTGGGCGCCGGTCTTTGGGTCGACCGTCGCTCCCTCGGACCGCGGGAAGAACTCGTACCAGCTGCTGAACAGGGCGCGCTCCCGGTCGACCCAGAGCGGCATCCGGTCGCTCGCCGTGACGTACTCGCGCAGCGGCTGCTCGTGCAGCGTCGCGAGGACGTCGGTCGAGGTGGCGGCGGAGAACCGGGCCTCGACCGGTCGGCCGGTGTCGCGCAGCGCGGTCGCGGCGTCCACCAGCGCGCGCCGCCCGTCCGGCGACCGAGTCGACCGGGCGGCACGCTCGAGGACCACCGCGCCCTCCTCGAGCATCAGCTCGACGTCGACTCCGGCGGGGATCTTCAGCGCCGCTGCGTGGTGCCAGGTCTCATAGGGGTCGCTCCAGGCCTCGACGGTGAAGGTCCACTTGCCCTCGGCGGTCGGGGTGACCTCCGCCTCCCACCGGTCCCGGCCCGGGTCGACCAGCCGCATCGGAGTCCAGGGACCCTTGCGCCCGCGCGGGTCGCGCAGCACCACGTTGGCGTTGACCGCGTCGTGACCCTCGCGGAACACGGTCGCAGACACGGTGAACGTCTCAGCGACGACGGCCTTGGCCGGCCAGCGACCACAGTTCTCGACGGGCTGTACGTCGAGGACGGGAATTCGATCACTCATCGGTCGAGAACCTACCCACCCCTTGGCACGCTGCACACTCCCGGCGACCACGCCGGTATCCTCCGGCTGGTGAAGGCGATCCGACGGTTCACCGTCCGCACCGTTCTGCCCGGTCCGTTGGCTCCGCTGGCCGAGCTGGCACTCAACCTCCGCTGGTCCTGGCATCCGCCGACCCAGCAGCTCTTCCGGAGCCTGGACCTGCGGGTCTGGGACGAGGTGGGCGGCGACCCTGTGCAGCTGCTCGGCGCGCTCGGTCCGGATCGCCTCTCGCGGCTGGCCGACGACCCGGAGGTGGTCGGGCGGGTCGAGCTTGCGGCGGCGGACCTGCGGGCCTACTGCACGGGCGCGCGCTGGTACCAGGGACTCACGGACGTCCCCTCGTCGATCGCCTACTTCTCCCCGGAGTACGGCATCACCGCGGCGTTGCCGCAGTACTCCGGCGGTCTCGGTATCCTCGCCGGCGACCATCTCAAGGCGGCCTCCGACCTCGGCGTACCCATCACCGCGGTCGGACTGCTCTACCGGTCGGGCTACTTCGCCCAGTCACTGTCCCGGGAGGGGTGGCAGGAGGAGCACTACCCCGTCCTCGACCCCAACGGGCTGCCGATCGCCCTCCTGCGCGAGCGCGACGACCCCGCCGCCCCTCCGCTCAAGGTGCGCGTCGGCCTGCCCGGGTCGCGCACGCTTGTCGCTCAGGTGTGGAAGGCCCAGGTGGGCCGGGTCCCGCTACTGCTGCTGGACTCCGACGTCGAGGACAACGAGCCGGCCGAGCGGGAGGTGACCGACCGGCTGTACGGCGGCGGCACCGAGCACCGGCTGCTCCAGGAGATGCTGCTGGGCATCGGCGGTGTACGCGCCCTGCGCGCCTACGCGACCCTTGCGGGGACGCCGAGCCCCGAGGTGTTCCACACCAACGAGGGACACGCGGGGTTCCTCGGGGTGGAGCGCATCCGCGAGCTCACCGAGCAGGCCGGCCTGACGTTCGACGACGCCGTCGAGGCGGCCCGCGCGGCGACCCTCTTCACCACGCACACCCCGGTCCCGGCGGGCATCGACCGGTTCCCCCGCGAGCTGATCGAGCAGTACTTCGGCGGCGACAACGCCTGTCCCGGGGTCCCGGTGGAGCGCGTCCTCGAGCTCGGGGCGGAGGACTACGAGGGCGGTGACCGCGCGGTCTTCAACATGGCGGTGATGGGCCTGCGGCTGGCGCAGCGGGCCAACGGCGTGTCGGCCCTGCACGGAGCCGTGAGCCGGGGGATGTTCGCCGGCCTCTGGCCAGGGTTCGACCCCCCCGAGGTGCCGATCACCCACGTCACCAACGGCGTGCACGCACCGACCTGGGTCGCACCGGAGGTGTTCGACCTCGGGGCGAAGGACGTCGGTCGCGAGCTGATCGAGGAGGCGCAGGGCTGGGAGGGCATCAAGAACGTTCCCGACGCGCACATCTGGGACGTCCGCCGGGTGCTGCGGTCCCGGCTCGTCGACGACGCGCGTCGCCGGGTGCGCGCCTCGTGGTTGCAGCGGGGCGCTTCCGAGGCCGAGCTGGGCTGGACCACGAAGGTGCTCGACCCCGAGGTGCTGACGATCGGGTTCGCGCGCCGCGTCCCGTCGTACAAGCGGCTGACGCTGATGCTCAACGACCCGGACCGGCTGAAGGCGCTGCTGCTGCACCCGCAGCACCCGGTGCAGATCGTCATCGCCGGCAAGGCGCACCCCGCCGACGACGGGGGGAAGAAGCTGATCCAGGAGCTCGTCCGCTTCGCCGACGACCCCGCCGTCCGGCACCGGATCCTGTTCCTGCCCAACTACGACATCGCGATGGCGCAGACCCTCTACCCGGGCTGCGACGTGTGGCTCAACAACCCGCTGCGTCCGCTGGAGGCGTGCGGCACGTCGGGCATGAAGGCCGCGCTCAACGGCTGCCTGAACCTCTCGGTGCTCGACGGCTGGTGGGACGAGATGTACGACGGACACAACGGCTGGGCCATCCCCACGGCCGACGGGGTGACCGACACCGACCACCGGGACGAGCTCGAGGCCGGCGCCCTCTACGACCTCATCGAGTCCACGGTCTCCCCGATGTTCTACGACCGCGACGCCGAAGGCCTGCCGGCCCGCTGGATCGAGATGGTGCGGCACACGCTGCAGACGCTGGGGCCGCAGGTGCTGGCGACCCGGATGGTGCGTGACTACACGCTGGGGCTCTACGCGCCGGCCGCGCGGTCGGCGGTGCAGCTCAACCACGACTTCACCGGGGCGCGCGAGCTGGCCGCCTGGAAGCG
>JAVEDB010000069.1 GCA_030841185.1 Actinomycetota bacterium | reverse complement strand
CCCGACGAGGTGGTGCAGGACGATGGTCCGGCGCTGCACCTCGGGGATCTGGCGCAACGCCTCGACGAGGGCCACGTTGTCGATGCTCGGTTCGCGGGCGTCCTCCGGGGCACCGTGGCGAACCATCGCGGCCATCGCGGTCTTGGCCCGGCGCCACCTGCTCGCGGCGAGGCGCCAGGCGACGGTGCGGACCCAGGCCGCCGGGTCGTCGTAGGTGGAGACCGTCGCCCAGCGCTGCCAGGCGCGGGCGTAGGCCTCCTGGACCAGCTCCTGGGCGTCGGCGAGGTTGCCGGTCATCGCATACATCTGGTGCAGCAACCGGCGGTTGGTGCCGCTGTAGAAGGCGTCGAAGCCCGCGGCGTCCTTCACGTGGCCCCCTCTCGTCGACTCGGTCCGCGATTGCACCTGCTCCTGGGAAGACCCGCGAGAGGGTCACCCGGTTGCATCCTCAGCCGGTCGGTCTCTCCGCGACCTTCACCACGTAGCCGAGCCGGTCGTAGGTGAGCACGAGCGGGATCGAGCCGCCCTGGGTGGCCAGCGCGTCGAGCAACTTCTGCAGGGGCATCCGCTCGAGATCGGTGCTGGCGGCCAACTGCACACCGCCGTAGACCGCCACATCCGGCGCGAGCACCAGGTCACGGGTGCGCGGGTTCACGTTGACGATCACCCCGTGCCGCATCGTCTGCGGGTCGATGCCGTGATCCTTCGCGTACTTCTGGGCCTGGGCTCCGGTGAGCAGCTGGACCCGGTCGAACGTGACGTGCAGCCCATCGGTCCGGGTGCGGGCACCCAGCAAGTAGCCGATGTCCGTGGTACGCCCGCGCTCGATCTGGGAGGCCGCGCGGACGGTGGGCCGGGCACCGGGGGACGTCGGCGCCGATGCGGTGGTGTGCGCGGTCACCGGCGTACCGGCTGTCGTGTCGCCCGCCCCGCCGCCGCCGCGGCTCAGCAGGAAGCCGACGGCGAGCCCGACCAGGGCCACGCCGACCAGCACGAGGCTGGCGAGCAGCAGGCTGCGGCGTCCCTCTTCTAGGCGAGGCCCGGAGCCGGTCATGACGGGCATCCTCGGGCGCGGCGGACAAGGGCGGTTGGCATCTGCCGCATTCTGCCTGCCGAGGCGCGACACCCCGAAATGCCGAGGTCCCGCGGGATGGGAGCGTGGCCGGTCACGATGAGCACGATGACCGGCGTCCTGACCACTCCGCGGCCGCCCGCCGCACGGCGGCCGCCGTCGCCCCCCGCCGGTCGGCCTCTCGTGCTGTCGGGCGCGCTCGCCGCAGGTTACGCGGCCGGGCTGGGGCTGCTGGCGGTGACGGTCCCGGTCCTGGTCGGGTGGGCGACCGCCGCTGACACCGGTGCCAGCGCTACCGAGGCCATGGGGGCTGCGGTCCAGGCGTGGCTGCTTGCCCACGGCAGTGTCCTCGACGTCCCGGGGGGATCGTTCGGGCTCGTTCCCCTCGGACTGACCCTGCTGCCGGCCGCCCTCCTGCATGTCTCGGCGGGGCGGGCCATGCAGGCGGTGGGGCAGCGCGACCTGCGGGCGGCTGCGTCACTGACGGCTGTTCTCGCCGGGGTGTACGCGTTGCTCTGCGCGGTGCTGACCCTGGCCGCGGCCACCCAGGCGGTTCAGGTCCAGCCGGTCAGCGCGTTCCTCGGGTCGGCACTGCTGGCGGTGGCCGCGGGCGGCTCGGGGGCGTTGCGGGCCACCGATGATCTCGCCGGCCTCCGGGCCCGACTGCCACCGCTGGCGCTCGTCGTGCTGCGCGCCGGCCTGGCCGGAGTTGTCACGCTGCTGGCCGGTGGTGCGCTGCTCGCCGGCCTGTCCCTGGCAGTCCATCTCGGCCGGGCCGCCGACCTGATCAACGGTCTGGACACCGGTGCGTTGGGGGGCGTTCTGCTGGTCATGATCTGTCTCCTCTACGTCCCCACGGCCGCGGTCTGGGGGGCCGCCTATGCGCTCGGTCCGGGGTTCTCGGTCGGTGTCGGAACCGGGGTGACGATCGGCGGCACGACGCTCGGAGCGGTGCCCGGCCTACCGCTGCTCGCCGCCCTGCCCGCCCACGGCGGTGGCTGGACCGCCGTCGCGGCCGGGCTGGTCCCGGTGGTGGCCGGCCTGGTGGCGGGCGCCGTCGGGGACCGCACCGGGCGCCGCCCCGGGCAGCCGTTGGTCTGGGGCTGGCGGGCGACGGTCCTCGTCGGGCTGGGATCCGGCGCCGTCGCCGGGGTCGTGTTCGGCGTCCTCTGCCTGGCCGCCACCGGTCCCGGCGGTCCCGGCCGGATGGCCCAGGTGGGGCCATCGCCGTGGCTCACCGGGCTGGCGGCGGCGGTCGAGGTCGGGACCGTCTGCGCGCTCACTCTGCTCGTGCGGCGGCGCGGCCGGATCTGACGAGGTCGCTCAGCGCAGTCCGACCCGGACCCGCACCGCGTGCTCGAACTCGGTGCGGCAGTCCTCGGCCGCCGAACCGGTGATGGCCCGGCGGGCGCAGCTCTGGTAGTCCGAGTACTCCGCGTGGAAGACCGCCACGAACGTCAGCGCGAGCACGAACAACAGCGCCGCGACCGCCCCGCCGATCGCCGCCGTCAGCGCGAACGGTGCGGCTGCGCCCCGAGCGTGGGCACGGCGCAGGGTGCGTACGGCGAGAACGACGGCCGCCACCTCCACGGCCAGCCCGAGCACACCCCACGGCAGCAGCACTGGGGACAGCAGGATCCCGGCCGCGGCGAGGAGGAGGGCACGCCCGCCACCGCGCTCGGTCGGCCGGCCGGCGCGGGTGGGCAGGCCCGGCAGGCTTCCCAATGCTCGTCGCTCCTCGTCCCTCGTCCGCGGGTTATCGTCTCCGACCGTGGCCGCCGACGAGACACCGCCCTTCCGGGTGGTCGTGCTCGTGTCCGGGGACGGGTCCACCCTGCAAGCCCTGCTCGACGCGTGCTCGGACCCGGCGTACGGGGTGCTGGTCGTGGCCGTCGGTGCCGACCGCGACGGCATCCTCGCCCTGAAACGCGCCGAGAGCGCGGGAGTCCCCACCTTCGTGTCGAGGCCGGCGGAGTTCGACAGCCGGGACGACTGGGACCGCGCGTTCGCCGCCCTCGTGGCCGAGCACCGGCCCGACCTGGTGGTGTCCGCGGGCTTCATGCGCCTCGTCGGCAGCGACTTCCTGGACCGGTTCGGCGGCCGCTTCATCAACACCCACCCCGCCCTCCTGCCGGCCTTCCCCGGCATGCACGGCGCGCGGGACGCCCTGGCCCACGGCGTCAAGGTGACCGGGGCGACGGTCTTCCTCGTGGACGAGGGGGTGGACACGGGGCCGGTCCTCGCGCAACGGGCCGTGGAGGTCCACGACACCGACGACGAGTCGTCGCTGCACGAGCGGATCAAGCAGGTCGAGCGGGCGATGCTCGTCGACGTCGTCGGTCGGATGGCCCACGCGGGCTGGACGGTCACCGGAAGAAAGGTCACGATCCCGTGAGCCAGCGCCCCGTCCGTCGCGCCCTCGTGAGCGTCTTCGACAAGACCGGCCTCGAGGATCTGGCGCGTGGTCTGCACGCCGCGGGGGTGGCCATCGTTTCCACCGGGTCCACCGCCGCGCGCATCGCCGCCGCGGGTGTCCCGGTCACTCCGGTGGAGGAGCTGACCGGCTTCCCCGAGTGCCTGGACGGGCGCGTCAAGACCCTGCACCCGGCGGTGCACGCCGGCATCCTGGCCGACCTCCGGCTGCCCGCGCACGGCGAACAGCTCGCCCAGCTCGGCATCGAGCCGTTCGACCTGGTCGTCGTGAACCTCTACCCCTTCACCGAGACGGTCCTCAGCGGCGCGACGCCCGACGAGTGTGTCGAGCAGATCGACATCGGCGGCCCGACAATGGTCCGCGCGGCCGCCAAGAACCATCCGTCGGTGGCGGTGGTGGTCGATCCGGCGCGCTACGCCGACGTGCTCGCTGCCGTTGCCGCCGGCGGCTTCACCCTCGAGCAGCGGCGTCGGCTGGCGGCCGAGGCGTTCGCCCACACCGCGACGTACGACGTGCACGTCGCGTCCTGGATGGGCAACGTGCTGGCCCCGACCGACGAAGGCACCGGTTGGCCCGCGTGGGCCGGCGCCACCTGGGAGCGCGCCGACGTCCTGCGCTACGGCGAGAACCCGCACCAGCGCGGCGCCCTCTATCGCAACGGCTTCACGCCCGTCCCGGGCATCGCCCAGGCCGAGCAGCTGCACGGAAAGCAGCTGTCCTACAACAACGTCGTCGACGGCGACGCGGCCCGCCGCGCGGCCTACGACCACGACGAGCCGTGCGTCGCGATCATCAAGCACGCCAACCCGTGCGGCATCGCGGTCGGCGCGGACGTTGCGGAGGCGCACCGGAAGGCGCACGCGTGTGACCCGGTCTCCGCGTTCGGCGGGGTGATCGCCGTGAACCGGCCGGTGTCGGCTGCGATGGCCGAGCAGGTCGCCGAGGTGTTCACCGAGGTGGTCATCGCTCCGGACTTCGACGAGGCGGCGCTCGACATCCTGATGCGCAAGAAGAATGTGCGGGTGCTGCGCTGCGCGGACCGGGCGCCTGGCGGTGTCGAGACGCGGGCTGTCAGCGGCGGTCTTCTCATGCAGGACGTCGACTCCCTCGGTGCCGACGGCGACAATCCCGCCCGGTGGCAGCTCGTCACCGGTGAGCCGGCGGACGAGGCGACCTTGCGCGACCTCGCCTTCGCCTGGCGCGCCTGCCGGGCGGTCAAGTCCAACGCGGTGCTGCTCGCGGCGGACGGTGCGACCGTCGGCGTCGGCATGGGGCAGGTCAACCGGGTCGACTCCGCCCGGCTCGCGGTCGCGCGGGCCGGGGACCGGGCCGCCGGATCGGTCGCCGCATCCGACGCGTTCTTCCCGTTCGCCGACGGCCTCATGGTGCTGCTGGAGGCCGGGGTGCACGCGGTGGTGCAGCCCGGCGGCTCGGTCCGCGACGAGGAAGTCGTGGCGGCTGCGCAGAACGCCGGCGCGACGATGTACCTCACGGGGACCCGGCACTTCTCCCACTGATGCCGCCCGGGGCTGCGTCGCCCGGCATGCGAGACTTCCCGACCGTGACCGCGACGATTCTCGACGGCAAGTCCACGGCAGCAGCGATCCGGTCCGATCTCAAGGTCCGGGTGGCCGCCCTTCGCGAGCGCGGGCAGGTGCCGGGGCTGGGAACCGTACTGGTCGGCGACGACCCGGGCAGCCAGGCATACGTCGCCGGCAAGCACCGTGACTGCGCCGAGGTGGGCCTCACATCCATCCGCCGTGACCTGCCGGCGACCGCCAGCCAGGCCGAGGTGGAAGCGGTGGTGGACGAGCTCAACGCCGACCCGTCCTGCACCGGCTACATCGTGCAGCTTCCGCTGCCCGCCGGGCACGACGCGAACGCCGTGATCGAGCGCATCGACCCGGGAAAGGACGCAGACGGCCTGCACCCCACCAACCTCGGCCGGCTGGTGCTCGGCGTCCCCGCCCCGCTCCCGTGCACCCCGGCCGGCGTGCTCGTGCTCCTCGACCGCTATGGCATTGCGCTCGACGGCGCGGAGGTCGTGGTGGTGGGGCGCAGCATCAACGTCGGACGGCCGTTGGGGCTGATGCTGAACCGGCGGACCCAGAACGCGACCGTCACGCTGTGCCATACCGGGACACGCGACCTCGCCGGTCATCTCCGCCGGGCAGACGTGATCGTGGCTGCGGCCGGCGCGCCGGGACTCGTGACCGCCGCTGACGTGCGCCCCGGGGCCGCCGTCGTCGACGTGGGCATCACCCGGACCGAGGCCGGCCTGGTGGGCGACGTCGACCCGGCAGTGCGCGAGGTGGCCGGCTTCCTGACGCCGGTGCCCGGAGGCGTCGGTCCCATGACCCGGGCCATGTTGCTGCTCAACGTGGTCGAGGCCGCCGAGCGGTGGCTCGCGCCGGCATGACGCACTGCTCCTGCCGCCTCTCATGACCGATCAGGTCGGTGCGAGGGGACCGCGACCGCGGTGGCGCGGGAACCGCGGTGTGATCCGGCGGCAATGGCCGCTGCTGCTCGCGCTCGGCTTCGCAGCCCTCGGGCTGCTCCTCGTCGCGTTAGACGGGTTCCGCATCGGCTGCGGCCTGCTCGGGTTCGCCGTCCTGCTCGCCGGGGCGGCCCGCGCCTTCCTGCCCACCCGTCGTGTCGGGTTGCTCGTTGTGCGTAGCCGTTCCTTCGACGTGCTCCTTCTCCTCGTGATGGGGGTCGCCCTCGTCGTACTCGCGGTGGTCGTGCCGGGTCCGCGGCAGTGAAACGTCCCGGTGCGTCCGGTGCCCCGACGCTGGGATAGCCTCGGACGCCGAATCTGTCTTGACGACGAGACATCGGCGGAGCGGGAGGCCAGATGGCACGCACGGGCAAGGTGACGGTCGTCGGAGCTGGTTTCTACGGGTCGACGACCGCCCAGCGACTGGCCGAGTACGACGTTTTCGACGAGGTGGTCCTCACCGACATCGTCGAGGGCAAGCCCGAGGGGCTGGCCCTGGACATGAACCAGTCCCGTCCGATCGAGGGCTTCGAGACCAAGGTCGTGGGACAGACGACGGGGGCCGACGGCGAGGGCTACCAGGCCGTCGCCGGATCGGACATCGTCGTCATCACCGCCGGCCTGCCGCGCAAGCCCGGCATGAGCCGGATGGACCTCATCGAGACCAACGCGAAGATCGTCCGGTCGGTGGCCGAGAACGTCGCGCGCCACGCGCCGCACTCGGTGGTGATCGTGGTCTCCAACCCCCTCGACGAGATGACCGCGCTGGCCCAGCTGGCGACCGGCTTCCCCACCGAGCGGGTGATCGGGCAGGCCGGGATGCTGGACACGGCGCGGTTCAGCTACTTCGTGGCCGAGGCGCTCGCGGTCCCGGTCGGGTCGGTGAAGACGCTGACCCTCGGCTCGCACGGCGACACGATGGTGCCGATCCCCTCGCGGTGCACCGTCGACGGACGTCCGCTCACCGACCTGCTGCCGCCGGAGAAGGTGGAGGAGCTGGTCCAGCGCACCCGCAACGGTGGCGCCGAGGTGGTCGCGCTACTCAAGACCGGGTCGGCCTACTACGCGCCGTCGGCCGCGGCCGCGCGGATGGCCCTGGCGGTCGCGGAGGACTCCGGTGCGGTGCTGCCGGTCTGCGCCTGGGTCGACGGGGAGTACGGCATCTCCGGGGTCTACCTCGGTGTCGAGGCCAGTATCGGCAAGGGCGGGGTCAAGAAGGTCGTCGAGACCGAGCTCACCGAGTCGGAGCGTGCGGCGCTCCTCGAGGCTGCCGAAGCCGTGCGGGCCAAGCAGGCCGACGTCCAGAGCCTGTAGGAAAGGGACCCACACATGGCCAAGATCACCGTGCAGAACCCGGTCGTCGAGCTCGACGGCGACGAGATGACGCGCATCATCTGGGCGTTCATCAAGGACCGCCTGATCCATCCGTACCTCGACATCGACCTGCGCTACTACGACCTGTCGATCGAGAACCGCGACGCGACCGACGACCAGGTCACCATCGACGCTGCCAACGCCATCAAGGAGTACGGCGTCGGCGTGAAGTGCGCGACGATCACACCGGACGAGGCACGGGTCAAGGAGTTCGGCCTGAAGAAGATGTGGCGGTCGCCCAACGGCACGATCCGCAACATCCTCGGCGGCGTGATCTTCCGCGAGCCGATCATCATGTCGAACATCCCGCGGCTCGTGCCGGGTTGGACGCAGCCCATCGTCGTGGGCCGCCACGCGTTCGGTGACCAGTACCGCGCCACCGACTTCGTGGTGCCGGGCGAGGGCAAGCTGACGATCACGTTCACCCCCAAGGACGGGTCGGAGCCGATCGAGCACGAGGTCTACGACTTCCCCGGCGGCGGCGTTGCCCTGGCCATGTACAACCTCGACGACTCGATCCGCGACTTCGCCCGGGCGTCGTTCCGCTACGGGCTGGCGCGGGACTACCCGGTCTACCTGTCGACCAAGAACACGATCCTCAAGGCCTACGACGGCCGCTTCAAGGACCTGTTCCAGGAGGTGTTCGACGCCGAGTTCAAGGCCGACTTCGACGCGAAGAAGCTGACCTACGAGCACCGCCTGATCGACGACATGGTCGCGGCCGCGCTCAAGTGGGAGGGCGGCTACGTCTGGGCGTGCAAGAACTACGACGGCGACGTGCAGTCCGACATCGTTGCCCAGGGATTCGGCTCGCTGGGGCTGATGACCTCCGTGCTGATGACGCCGGACGGGCGCACCGTGGAGGCGGAGGCCGCACACGGCACGGTCACCCGCCATTACCGTCAGCACCAGCAGGGCAAGCCCACCTCGACCAACCCGATCGCCTCGATCTTCGCGTGGACGCGTGGCCTGGCCCACCGGGGGAAGCTCGACGAGACGCTCGAGGTCATCGACTTCGCCGAGAAGCTGGAGCAGGTCTGCATCGAGACCGTCGAAGGCGGTCAGATGACCAAGGACCTCGCCATGCTCGTGTCCCCGGACCAGCCGTACCTCAACACCGAGGACTTCCTGGCGGCGCTGGACGACAGCCTGAGCAAGAAGATGGCGGGCTGATCGACCCTTGCCCGACTGGGCTCGCTCGACGATCTGGTGGCAGGTCTACCCCCTGGGGTTCACCGGCGCGGAGAAGACGGCGCTACCGACCGGTTCCCCGCCGCAGCACCGCCTGGGCAGGCTCGAGGCATGGCTCGACTACCTCGTCGAGCTCGGCTGCAACGGGTTGGCGCTCGGTCCGGTGTTCGCGTCGGAGACGCACGGCTACGACACCGTCGACTACGAGCAGGTCGACGCGCGACTCGGTGACCGCGCGGACCTCGAGTCCCTCATCGCGGCGTGCCACGCGCGCGGCGTACGCGTGTTGCTGGACGGGGTCTTCAACCACGTCGGACGAGGGTTCGCACCGTTCCAGGACGTCCTCGCGAACGGGCTGGACTCGGCGTACGCGTCGTGGTTCCGCGTCGGCACCGACGCCGACGGTGAGCTGACCTACGCAGACTTCGAGGGGCACCGTCACCTCGTCGCGCTCAACCACGACGAGCCGGCCGTCATCGACCACGTGGCGACGGTGATGACGCGGTGGCTCGACGCGGGTGCCGACGGCTGGCGCCTTGATGCCGCGTACGCCGTGCCGCCGGCGTTCTGGGCGGCCGTCAGTGCCCGCGTGCGCGAACGCCACCCGGACGTCTGGCTCGTCGGCGAGGTGCTGCATGCGCCGTACGAGCCGTTCGTGCGGGAGGGCGGCCTCGACTCGGTCACCCAGTACGAGCTCTGGAAGGCAGCCTGGAGCGCGCTGAACGACCGGAACCTGTTCGAGCTGTCGTGGGCGCTGCAGCGGCACGACGAGTTCACTCGCTCCTTCCGGCCGATGACGTTCGTCGGGAACCATGACGTGACCCGGATCGCCAGCCGGCTCGACGACCCGCGGCACCTCGGTCATGCCCTCGTCGTCCTGTTCACCGTGGCCGGGATCCCGTGCATCTACGCCGGCGACGAGCAGGGCTTCACCGGGGTGAAGGAGGAGTCCGAGCGGGGGGACGACGCGGTGCGGCCGCCGTTCCCGGCGGACCCGGGCGGACTGGCACCGTACGGGCGCGACGTCTTCGCCCTGCATCAGCGCCTCATCGGGCTGCGCCGCCGCAACGACTGGCTGGTGGACGCCAGAACGGAGGTTCTCACCCAGACCAACACCTCGATCGCTTACCGCAGCTCCGCTGGAGATCGCAGCTGCACCGTGCTGCTGAACATCGGAGCGGAGCCGCACACGTTCAGCAAGCCCGTCACGGTCGACGACGTGGTCGTCCCCGAGCACGGCTGGACGATCCTGGTGGGCCAACCGGGCGGCCCGGATCAGGCGATCTCCTCCACCAGCTCGTAGAGCTGCCCGTCGGGCGCCCGCAGATGGATGTAGCGCTGCCGGTCGTTGTATGACACCTCCTCGTCGACCGGGACGCCTGCCGCGCGCAGCTCGGCGGCTGCCTGCTCGACGTCGTCGACGAGGAACCCGACCGTACGTTCGGCCGGCTCCATGTCGCCGGGGCGGGTCACGGCGAACGAGGATCCGTCCGGAAGGCTGAAGAACCGCGCGTCCCCGACGGCGACATCGACAGGTGCGAGCCCCAGCACGTCACTGACGAACCGCGCCATGGCCTCGTCGGCGTACGTCCGGGTGCCCACGAAGGTGATGCCGGTGATCCGCACGATATTTGCTCCTCGTCGTTTGCCTACGCATGGCAGGCTCGGCCAGCCATGACAGCCCAGCCCGCGCCCCGGCGCCGTCGTCCATGGCTGCCGGCCGTGCTGCGCGAGGAACCGCAGTACCGGCTGCTGTTCCTCGGACAGGCATTGTCCATCCTCGGCGACCGGGTGACGATGATCGTCCTCCCCTTCGCCGTCCTCGCGGTCGGCGGTGGTGTCGGCGACGTCGCCATCGTCTCCGCGGCGCAGTTCCTGCCGTTCGCGGTGCTTGCCCTGCCGGCCGGGGTGTGGGCGGACCGGCTGGACCGAAAGCGCATCCTCATCGCATCGGATTCGGTCCGGTTCTGCTGCCAGCTCACTGCGGGGCTGCTGCTGATCGCGGGCAACGCGTCGGTCGGCACCCTCGCCGCACTCGCCGCGGTCTACGGAGCGGCGGACGCGTTCTTCTCCCCCGCCTTCACCGGCCTGCTGCCGGGGACGGTGGCGCCGGTGAACCTGCAGCCCGCGAACGCCCTGCGCGGGCTCACCTTCTCGGCCAGCTCCGTCGTGGGCCCGGTGCTCGGCGGCCTTCTCGTCACCCTGGCGGGCACTGGTGGGGCGTTCCTGTTCGACTCGGCCACCTACCTCGTGTCGGTTGCCTGCCTCGTGCCGCTGCGCCCGCGGCTGGTGCAGGACGCGGCGGCCGGTGCCGAGCCGGCCGCCTCCGGACACTTCCGCGCCGGGCTCCGGGAGGGCTGGGCGGAGGTGCGGGCCAGGCCGTGGGTGGGCGCTTTCCTCGGGGGCATGTCGTCGTACCACGTCATCGTGCTGCCGGCGATCTTCGTGCTCGGCCCGGTGCTCGCGCAGCGCGACCTCGGCGGCGCGCGCAGCTGGGCGCTCATCACCGCCGGGTACGGCGTGGGGTCGGTGATCGGCGACCTCCTCCTGCTGCGGTGGCGGCCCCGCTTCGCCCTGCGGGCCTCCGCCCTGATGCTGATCGGGGCGTCCTGCCAGGCGGCGATCATCGGCAGCGGGCTGGGAACCGCGGCCATCGCGGGGCTCGAGGTGCTCGCCGGCATCTGCGTCACCGGGTTCTTCACGCTGTGGGAGACGTCCCTGCAGGAGCACATCCCGGCCGGCTCGATCTCGCGGGTGTCCAGCTACGACTACCTCGTCAGCATCGGGCTGATGCCGGTCGGCAACCTGGCGGCCGGGGCGGTGACGAGCGTCGTCGGCCTGCGCCCCGCGCTGGTCGGGATGTCGGTGGCCGGGATCGCCGCGGCGCTCGCCGTGCTCAGTGTGCGAAGCGTGCGGATGCTGGCCAGACCCGAGGTCGCCGACGCCTGAGCGGCATCAGCGCACGCGGGCAGCTCCCGACCCCGGCTCGGCGGGGGAGACGTCCGGTGCCGTGAACCCCTGCTCGGCGAAGGCCGCCTGCACGGTGGCCGTGACGTCGTCGACGGCCGTGCGGGGGACCAGGGCGATGGCGGAGCCGCCGAACCCGCCGCCGGTCATCCGGGCGCCGATCGCGCCGGCGCGTAACGCCGCCTCGACCGCCACATCGAGCTCGGCGCAGCTCACCTCGTAGTCGTCGCGAAGGGACGCGTGGGACGCCGTCATCTCCTGGCCGAGCCCGGCCCAGTCCCCGGCCCGCAGGGCCGCGACGGCCCTCCGGACCCGGGCTATCTCCCCCACGACGTGGCGGACCCGGGCGGCGGCAGCATGGGACAGCCGCGCCAGCGCCGCTTCCAGGTCGGCCGGCTCGATGTCACGCAGCGACCGCACCCCGAGCGTCCGGGCCGCCTCCTCGCAGGTCCGGCGGCGGTCCGCGTAGGCGCTCTCACCCAGCTCGTGCTTCACCTTCGTGTCGATCACGAGCAGGACGGCGCCGGCCGACGCCGGGTCGAACGTGACCTGCTCGGCGGTCTCCTCGCGTACGTCGTAGAGCAGCGCGTGCCCGGATGTGCAGACCATGGACGCCATCTGGTCCATGAGCCCGCACGGCATGCCGACGAAATCGTTCTCGGCGTGCTGGGCGACCTTCGCGAGGTCGGGGGCGCCGAGACCGAGGTCGGCCAGGTCGTTGGCGGCGAGGGCGACCGAGCACTCGAGGGCAGCAGACGACGAGAGCCCGGCTCCCACCGGGACCCGCCCGTCGAGCAGCAGCTCCATGCCGGGCACTCGGTGGCCAGCCTCGCGCAGCACCCACAGGACGCCGGCGACGTAAGCCGGCCACTCCTGCAGGCTTCCTGGTGACAGAGCCGTGATCGCCTCCTCCAGGGCACCGTCGGCCTGCACGAGCCGGGCACGGACCACGCCGTCGTCGCGAGCGGACGCCGCCGCGTAGGTGCGCGCCGTGAGCGCGAACGGCAGCACCAACCCGTCGTTGTAGTCGACGTGCTCGCCGATCAGGTTGACCCGGCCGGGGGCGGCCCAGACGCCGTCCGCGGGGTGGCCGTACTCCTGCTCGAACCGCTGCGCCACATCGTCTTCAGCGGTCACGCGTCCGCCACGTCGCGAAGGCTGCGGGCGATCTGTTCGGGGGTGATGTCGTTGATGAACGCACCCATTGCGGACTCCGACCCGGCGAGGTACTTGAGCTTGTTGGGCGCCCGGCGGATGGAGAACAGCTGCAGGTGTAGGTAGGCGAGGTCGCGATCCCGGCGTACCGGCGCCTGCTGCCAGCCGGCGATGTACGGCATCGGCAGGTCGTAGAGGCCATCGAGGCGACGCAGCAGGTCGAGGTAGACGGTCCCGAACTCGTCCCGCTCCGCGTCGTCGAGCGCGGCGAGGTCCGGTACCTGCCGGTTCGGATAGAGGTGGACCTCGACCGGCCAGCGAGCGGCGAAGGGCACGAACGCCGTCCAGTGCTCCCCGCGCACGACCACCCGCTCGGCGGCCTGCTGCTCAGCGGCCAGCACGTCGGCGAACAGGTTGCCTCCGGTCGTCTCGCAGTAGCGAGCGGCAGAGGCGAGCATCCGCTCGGTGCGAGGTGTCACGAACGGGTAGCCGTAGATCTGGCCGTGCGGGTGCGCCAGCGTGACCCCGATCTCCTCACCGCGATTCTCAAAACAGAAGACCTGCTCGACGCCGGGCAGCTCGGACAGCGCGACGCTGCGGTCCACCCACGCCTCCAGGACAGTGCGCACCCGGGTGGGAGGCAGCGAGGCGAACGCCGCGTCGTGGTCCGAGGTGAAGCAGACGACCTCGCACCGCCCGTATCCCGGGCGGGTCGGGAACAGGTCCGTGTCGTCGGGCGGGTCCGCTGGGGCACCCGTGCCGGCCAGGGAGGGAAAACGGTTCTCGAACACGACCACGTCGTAGCTGTCGCTCGGGATCTCCGTTTCCCGGCCGTCCCGCGACGGGCAGAGCGGGCACTGGTCCGTCGGTGGCAGGTGCGTACGGCCCTGTCGGTGCGAGGCGACGGTGACCCACTCGGCGAGCACCACATCGCGCCGCAGCACGGAATGCGTGCTGGCCGGGGAGAGGTCTCGAGGGTCGTCCAGCCGCCGCTCGGCGTGCTCGGTCTCGTCGAAGTAGATGAGCTCACGACCGTCTGCCAGCCGCATCGAGGTCCGTTGCACAGGACCACGGTGCCCCATAGCTGAGCATGCCGAACGTCGAGGTCATGACTACCAGCCCCGTAGGCTGCCTGGCGTGCCCGAGCCCTGCAGACGCGCCGGCCCCTCGTGGTGGGCTGAGCCTGCATGAGCGGAGTCCTTGCCGTCCTCGGTCTCGTCCTTCTGTTCATCGCGATCGGCGGGTTCTTCGCGGCAGCGGAGATCGCCCTGGTGTCGCTGCGAGAGGGCCAGGTACGCAGCCTGAGCCAGCGCGGCCCCCGCGGCCGCCGGGTGGCACGTCTGCACGAGGACCCGAACCGCTTCCTGGCCGCCGTACAGGTGGGGGTCACGCTGGCCGGTTTTCTCGCCGCCGCATTCGGGGCCGCCAGCCTGGCCGGCGACTTCGCCCCGGTGCTCCAGGACATGGGGCTGCCCAAGGGCGCCGCGGATCCGTTGGCGTTGGTGGTGATCACCCTGGTGATCACCTACCTCTCCATCGTGTTCAGCGAGCTCGTCCCCAAGCGCCTCGCACTGCAACGTCCTGAGGGCACCAGCCTGCTCGTCGCACCAGTGCTGGACCGGGTCGCGTTCCTGTTCCGGCCGCTCATCTGGCTCCTCTCGCACTCGACGAACGTCGTGGTCCGTCTTTTCGGGGGCGACCCCGACGCGCAGCGCGAGTCGATCTCGGAGGAGGAGCTGCGCGACATCGTTGCCGGGCACGAGCTGCTGGGTCGCGAGGAGCGCCAGCTCATCGAAGACGTGTTCGAGGCCGGCGAGCGGCAGCTGCACGAAGTGATGGTGCCGCGGACCGAGGTCGACTTCCTCGATGCCGCCACTCCCGTCTACAAGGCCGTCAAGATCGCCGGCAGCAACCCGCACTCGCGCTACCCGGTCGTGCGCGGCTCGCAGGACGACGTCGTCGGCTTCATCCACGTGCGTGACCTCTTCGCCCCCGACCTGGCCGGCCGGTCGATCCGGGTCGGCGAGATCGCCCGCGAGGTCAAGGCGATGCCGGGCACCAAACGGGTGCTGTCCGCGCTCTCCGAGATGCGGCGCGAAGGGCACCACCTGGCGATCGTCATGGACGAGTACGGCGGGACCGACGGGATCGTCACGATGGAGGACCTCATGGAGGAGGTCATCGGTGAGATTCACGACGAGTACGACGTGGCCCCCGAGCAGACCCGTCCGCTGCGCGGCGGCGATGTCGAGGTCGACGGGTTGCTGAACCTGGAGGACTTCCGCGACCGCACCGGTGTGACGCTGCCCGAGGGGCCCTACGAGACCGTCGCGGGCTTCGTCATCCACCAGCTGGGTCGGCTTCCGGAGGCGGGGGAGAGTGTCGAGGCGCTGGGCCACCGCTTCACCGTGACCGAGCTCGACGGGCGGCGGATCGCGACGGTGCGGCTCAGCCCGCTGCCCGGGGCGAGGGTCGAGGCACCGACCGAGGGCTGAGCCGGACCGGCCCTGGCAGAATGCCTCCGTGCCGTCCGCCCCCGCCCGTCCGCGCGTCCTTTCGGGGATGCAGCCGACTGCCGACTCGCTGCACCTCGGCAACTACCTCGGGGCGCTGCGCCAGTGGGTCGCCCTGCAGGACACCCACGAGACCTTCTACTGCGTCGTCGACCTGCACGCGATAACGCTCCCGCACTCCCCGGCCGAGCTGCGGGCCCGCACCCGCATCACCGCGGCGCAGTACCTGGCCGCGGGCGTCGACCTCGACCGGTCCACGCTGTTCGTGCAGTCCCACGTCCCGGCCCACGCTCAGTTGGCCTGGGTGCTCGGCGCCATCACGGGGATGGGCGAGGCGGGCCGCATGACGCAGTTCAAGGACAAGGCGCAGCGGGGCGGCGCCGACAGCGCCTCGGTCGGCCTGTTCACCTACCCGATCCTGCAGGCCGCCGACATCCTGCTCTACCAGGCGGACCAGGTCCCGGTGGGCGAGGACCAGCGTCAGCACATCGAGCTGACCCGCGACCTCGCGCAGCGGTTCAACAGCCGCTTCGGCCGGACCTTCACGGTGCCCGAGCCGTACATCCTGCGCGAGACCGCGAAGATCTACGACCTGCAGCAGGTCGACAAGCAGATGTCGAAGTCCATCGGCGGCAGCGGTGTCGTGTGGCTGCTGGACGAGCCGGCGACGATCGAGAAGAAGATCAAGTCGGCCGTGACCGACGCGGGCCGGGAGATCACCTTCGACCCGGTCGAGAAGCCCGGAGTGAGCAACCTGCTCGCGATCCTCTCGTCGCTGACCGGGGAGAGCGTCACCGCCTTGGTCGACCGGTTCGGCGGCACCGGCTACGGGGAGCTGAAGAAGGAGGTGGCCACCGGCGTACTCGACTTCGCCGTGCCGTTCGCGGCGCGCGTCCGCGGCTACCTCGATGACCCGGCCGAGCTGGACCGGGCGCTCGCCCGCGGCGCGGCGCGGGCCGGCGAGGTCGCCGGCGCGACCCTCGCCACTGCCTACGACAACGTCGGCTTCCTGCCGGCCGGCGGTGGAGCACCGGCGTGGTGACGCGCACGATCGGCGTCGCGATCGCGATCCCCGAGCCGCACGGCGGCGACCTGCAGACCTTCCGGCTGTCCTACGGCGACCCGCTCGCGCGGGCGATCCCGACCCATGTGACCGTGCTGCCGCCCACCGACGTTCACGACAACGACCTGCCCGCGATCGAGGACCACCTCCGCAAGGTCGCGCTCGCCGAGGAGCCGTTCGAGCTGCACCTTCGCGGCACCGGCACGTTCCGCCCGGTGTCCCCGGTCGTCTTCGTCCAGCTCGCGCACGGCATCGGGGACTGCGAGCGGATCGAGGCGCAGGTCCGGTCCGGCCCGCTCTCCCGGGAGCTGGGGTTCTACTACCACCCCCACGTCACGGTGGCCCACGACCTGCCCGAGGACGTTCTCGAGCAGGCGTACGCCGAGCTCGCGACCTACGAGGCCCGGTTCCAGGTGTGGGGCTTCAGCCTGTACGAGCACGGGCCGGACGGTGTCTGGCGGCCGCAACGCGACTACCCCTTCGGTCGCCCGCTGCCCGGGCCGGCACCCGCGGCGCGCCCCGCAAGCCGGTCGTGAAGCGCCGGTTCGACCGGCTGCATGCGCACCTCCGCGAGCGCTTTCGCGAGCAGCGGGCGCGCTGGCCCGTCCTCGATCACGCGGTGCGGGCGGTCAAGCGCAACAGTGCGGTGCTCGGCGGCCAGCTCGCGGCGGCCATCACCTACTTCGGCTTCCTGTCCTTCTTTCCGTTGCTGGCGCTCGGTTTCTCGCTGGTCGGCTATGTCTCGAGCATCTATCCCAGCGCCCAGGACGACGTCACCCGGGCCGTCCAGAGCGCCTTCCCCAGCCTGATCGGCACCGGCAAGGGACAGCTCAACGTGCAGGACATCATCGACGCCCGGAGGGGCACCGGTGCGTTCGCCCTGCTCGGCCTGCTCTATGCGGGCATGGGCTGGCTGGACGCGCTGCGTGACGGCCTGCGGCGGGTCTTCGGCACCTCGGACGTGGCGGTCGCATTCCTGAAGAAGAAGGCCACCGATGTCGTCGTGCTCGCGCTGCTCGGCGCGAGCCTGATCGTCTCCCTGCTGGTGACGAGCATGGCGACGGCGGCCACGACGTTCGTCCTCGACCGGCTGGGTCTGGACAAGACGACGGCGGCCATCGCGCTGCTCAAGGTGCTGTCCGTGGCGCTGGCGGTCGTCGCGGACACGGTGTTGTTCGCGATCGTGCTGTCCCGCCTCTCGGGCGCCCGGCTGCCCTGGCGCCAGGTGCGCTCCGGGGCCTTGCTCGGCGCGATCGGCTTCGAGGTTCTCAAGCTCGTCGGCACGTTCCTCATCGCGAGGACGACAGCCAACCCGGTCTACGCGACGTTCGGCGTGGTGGTCGGCCTGCTGGTGTGGATGAACTTCGTGGCGAGGCTGACCGTGTTCGCGGCGGCCTGGACGGCGACCGGGCAGCAGTCCTGGGGGCTAGCGCTGGCGCATGAGCACGACCCGGGCGCGCAGTCCGCCGACGACGGCGAGCAGCCCCAGCACGGTCCAGGCGTACCAGGGCAATGAGTTGCCGCTGGTGACCACTCCCGCCGCGCGAGTGCCGACGGTGACCGCGCGCTGCGAGAGGGAGCCGCTCGTCAGGCCCGAGTCCTGCTTCGGCTGGTCAAGCGTCCCCACCGGCGTGACTGAGTCCGCGTGCGCGAAGCCCCAGTCCAGCAGTGCCGCCGCCTCCTGCCACGCGCGGGGACCGGTGTGCATGACGGTGGCCACCAGGGTGCGGTTCCCGCGGGTCGCAGCGCCCACGAAGGTGCCGCGCGCCTTCGTCGTCCACCCGGTCTTGACCCCGATCGCGCCGGGGTAGTTGAGCACCAGCTTGTTCTGTGTGTAGATCTCGAAGCTCGAGCGCGGCTTGCCGGCCGCCGGCATCTTCCCCGGGAAGTGGGAGCGGACGGTGCCGACGTATGCACGGAAGTCGTCGCGCGCCAGGGCGGCCCGCGCGAACAAGGCCAGGTCGTACGCCGAGGTGAGCTCGCCGTCGGCGTCCAGACCGCTCGGGTTGAGCACGGTCGTGTCCAGGGCGCCGAGGTCCTGGGCAGTGGTCCGCATCGCCTCGACCGTCTGTGGCACCCCGCCCGCGGCATTTGCGAGGGCGTTCGCGGCGTCGTTGCCGGAGAGCAGGAACAGGCCCTCGAAGAGGTTGTGGACGCTGTAGGTGGCCCCCGGGACGATGCCCACCTTGCTGCCTTCCACGTTGGCGTCGTCGAACACCGCCGTGTACATGGTGGCAGGGTCCAACTTGGGCAGCAAGGTCAGCGCGGTCAGCACCTTGAGGGTGCTCGCCGGCCGCATCCGGCCGTGCGGGTTGCGCGCGGCAAGCACGTCTCCCGTGCCCAGGTCCGCGAGCACGAACGAGGCGGCGGACAGGCGCGGCAGCGGCGGCGTACCGGGGGTGGGGGCGACAACGACGCCGGGCGCGCCCATCGCGACACCCCCGACGGGCGACGGCGCCGGGCGCACCTCGGCCTGCGCTGCCCCCGCAGGGATAACGACGACCAGGACGGCCAGCGTGGCTGCTGCCAGGGAGCGTCTGGCGGTGGAAGTCATCGAATCGAGGCTATCCATGGGATCGGCGGACACGGCGTTCGGACACGGCGTACCCAGGTGATCGGTGTGTCCGGGTCCGGACCTGAGCGACGGTGGCCGCCCGACTTCCCGCACGTCGTTAGCATCCAGGCATGACGCGCGAATCCGAGTCGGGACGGCCGATCGAGCCGGTCTACGGTCCGGACGCGCTCGACGGCTGGGACCCTGACGAGCGGCTCGGCCGCCCCGGCGAGTTCCCGTTCACCCGCGGGGTGTACCCGTCGATGTACACCGGCCGGCGGTGGACGATGCGCCAGTACGCCGGGTTCGGCACCGCCAAGGAGTCCAACGAGCGCTACCACCGTCTCGTGGAGGCGGGAACCGGCGGGCTCTCGGTGGCCTTCGACCTCCCGACGCAGATGGGCTACGACTCGGACGACCCGGTGGCATCCGGCGAGGTCGGCAAGGTGGGCGTGGCCATCGACTCGCTGGACGACATGCGGACCCTGTTCGACGGCATCCCCCTCGCCGACGTGTCGACCTCGATGACCATCAACGCACCTGCCGCCCTGCTGCTCCTGCTCTACCAGCTCGTGGGGGAGGAGCAGGGCGTCGATCCCGCGCAGCTCACGGGCACCATTCAGAACGACGTCCTGAAGGAGTACATCGCCCGCGGCACATACATCTACCCGCCGAAGGCCTCGCTGCGGCTGATCAGCGACATCTTCGGCTACTGCTTCACCGAGATCCCGCGGTGGAACACCATCTCGATCTCCGGCTACCACATGGCCGAGGCGGGCGCGACGCCCGTGCAGGAGGTGGCGTTCACCCTCGCGAACGCCAAGGAGTACGTCCGCGCCGCGCTCGCCGCCGGCCTCGGGGTGGACGACGTGGGACCACGGCTGTCGTTCTTCTTCGTGGCCCGGACGACGCTGCTCGAGGAGGTCGCGAAGTTCCGCGCGGCCCGTCGCGTCTGGGCCCGGGTGATGCGTGACGAGTTCGGCGCCAAGGACCCGCGGTCGCTGATGCTGCGGTTCCACACCCAGACGGCGGGTGTGCAGCTGACCGCGCAGCAGCCCGAGGTCAACATGGTCCGCGTCACGGTGCAGGCACTCGCGGCGGTCCTCGGGGGAACGCAGTCGCTGCACACCAACTCCTACGACGAGGCGATCGCGCTCCCCACCGAGAAGGCGGCGCGGCTCGCGCTGCGGACACAGCAGGTCCTCGCCGAGGAGACCGACCTCACCGCGACCGTCGACCCGTTCGCCGGCTCGTTCGCCATCGAGTCGATGACCGACGACGTCGAGGCCGGTGTGCTCGAGCTGATGCAGGTCGTCGAGGACCTCGGCGGGGCGGTCGCGGCCATCGAGCAGGGGTTCCAGAAACGGGAGATCGAGAAGACGGCGTACGACGTGGCGCAGGGCATCGAGAGCGGTGAGCGAGTCATCGTCGGCGTGAACCGCCACCAGCGGCCGGACGACGAGATCTACGAACCCATGCGGGTGGACCCGACCATCGAGGCCCAGCAGGTCGAGCGCCTGCGCGTCCTGCGCGAAGAGCGCGACGACGCCGCGGTGCAGACCCACCTTGCGGCGCTGCGGAAAGCCGCCGAGGGGACCGACAACGTGCTGTACCCGATGCACGACGCGCTACGGGCGCGGGCCACCGTCGGGGAGGTCTGCAACACACTGCGTGACGTCTGGGGCGTCTACACGCCCGCGGACGCCTTCTGACGGACGGTAGGGTCGGCGCGGTGAGCCAGCAGCCGTTCGAGGACGTCGCCGCGCTGGTGAAGTCCTTCGCCGACGAGCTCGTCGCGCTGCGCCGCGACCTCCATCGCCACCCCGAGCTGTCGTGGGAGGAGGTCCGCACCACCCGGGTGCTGCACGAGCGGCTGCTGGCCGCCGGGCTCGCCCCCTCCGTGCTGCCGGCCGGGACCGGCCTCCTGTGCGACGTCGGGGAGGGTCCCACCGTGATCGCCCTTCGGGCGGACATCGACGCGCTGCCGGTGGCGGACCCGAAGAACGTTCCGTACGCGTCGACCACACCCGGCGTGTGCCACGCCTGCGGTCACGACGTCCACACCGCGGTGGTCCTCGGTGCCGGCCTCGTCCTCGCGCAGCTCGCCCGTGACGGCCGGCTGCCCGGCCGGGTCCGCCTGGTCCTGCAGCCGGCCGAGGAGTCGGCGCGCAGCGGTGCCCGTGCCGTCATCGACGCGGGCGGACTGCACGACGTGGAGCGGATCTTCGCCGTGCACTGTGACCCGCGCACCGCGGTCGGCCAGGTGGGGATCCGGTCCGGACCCATCACGGCGTCCGCCGACCAGGTGCACGTGCGGCTGACCGGACGAGGAGGTCACACGGCCAGGCCGCACCTCACCGAGGACGTCGTCCACGCGCTTGGGGCGCTCATCACGGAGCTGCCGGCCGTGCTCTCCCGGCGGGTCGACCCACGGGCCTCGCTGTCCGTGGTCTGGGGCCGGGTGGAGGCGGGGCGGGCGGCGAACGCGATGCCTGAAACCGGGGAGGTGGAGGGGACGCTGCGCTGCCTCGACGCCGCTGCCTGGACCGGTGCGCAGGCCCTGGTCGAGGAGCTGGTTCCGGCGATCGTCGCGCCCTACGGCGTACACGCCGAGCTGACGTACACGCGCAACGTGCCACCGGTCGACAACGACACTGCGAGCGTCGCGATCCTCACGGCCGCCGTGGAGGCGACCGAGGGCCCCGGGGCGGTCACGACCACGGAGCAGAGCCTCGGCGGCGAGGACTTCGCCTGGTACCTGTCCGCCGGGGTGCCGGGTGCGCTGGCCCGGCTCGGCGTCCGGGCCCCCGGCGACGCCGAGCCTCGCGACCTGCACCAGGGCCGTTTCGACGCGGACGAACGGGCCATCTCGGTAGGGGCGCGCGTCCTCGTGGGCGCTGCCCTGCTCTCGTTTACATAACGGCTGCGGGGATTTGCCCGTCCCGGGCGGCACCGAGCCGGTAGACGGCTAGAGTGCCGAGCGGCCGACGATCGGCTCCGGTCGACGTGTGCCCGACCGAATCTCTGGAAGGAGACACCCCTTGCGACGGGTGACAACACTTGCGACGGCGATGATCGCCGGAGCCCTCGTTCTGACTGGCTGCGGTGGCGGAGGAAACTCCACCTCGAACTCCACGGCCACGAGCAGCGGCTCCTCATCTGCCTCGAAGAAGAGTGACCTGAAGATCGGTCTTGCCTACGACGTCGGAGGGCGCGGTGACCAGTCGTTCAACGACGCCGCGGCTGCCGGCCTCGACAAGGCCAAGTCCGAGCTCGGCGTCAAGACCCAGGAGTCCGAGGCGACCCAGGGCGAGCCGGACTCGGCCAAGGAGGAGCGGCTGCGCACCCTCGCGAGCGCCGGCTTCAACCCGGTCATCGCGGTGGGCTTCGTCTACTCGGCCCCTCTCGTGAAGGTGGCCAAGGAGTTCCCGAACACCCACTTCGCGATCGTTGACGACCTGGCCGTCGCCCCGAACATCAGCAACCTGGTGTTCGCCGAGGAACAGGGCTCGTTCCTGGTGGGGGCCGCGGCGGCTCTCAAGTCCCCGGCCAAGCACGTCGGGTTCATCGGCGGGGTCGACGTCCCCCTGATCCACAAGTTCCAGGCGGGGTTCGAGGCCGGTGCCAAGACCGCGGTGCCCGGGATCAAGATCGACGTCAAGTACCTCACCCAGCCCCCGGACTTCTCCGGCTTCGGTGACCCGGCCAAGGGCAAGACGGCCGGCCAGGGCATGTATGACGCGGGAGCCGACGTCGTCTTCGCGGCGGCAGGTGGCTCCGGCGGCGGCGTGTTCGAGGCAGCCAAGGCCAAGGGCAAGTTCGCCATCGGTGTCGACTCCGACCAGGCCAAGACGGCGGCCCCGGCGGTCAAGGACGTGATCATCACCTCGATGCTCAAGAAGGTCGACGTAGCGGTCTTCGACTTCATCAAGAGCGCGACCGAGGGGACGTACAACGCGGGGCCGCGGGTCTACGACCTCAAGGCCGGCGGCGTCGACTACTCCACCACCGGTGGGAAGGTCGACGACATCAAGAGCAAGCTGGACGCCTACAAGGCGGACATCGTCAGCGGGAAGATCACCGTTCCGACGAAGTAGTCACTCCGCACGCACAGGGCCCGGTGGGACCGGTACGGTTCCCCCGGGCCCTGTCGCGTCAGAGGAGGTCGAGCCATCCCTGCATCCGAGAAATCATCGGAGGAGTCGGCGGCCCCGGTCGTCGAGCTCAGGGGCATCACGAAGCGCTTCCCGGGCGTGGTTGCCAACCGCGACGTGAACATCGTCATCCGCCGCGGTCAGGTGCACGCGATCGTCGGCGAGAACGGCGCCGGGAAGTCGACGCTGATGAACACGCTCTACGGCATGCACCGCGCGGACGAGGGGACGATCCTCGTCGAAGGCGCTCCGATGACCTTCCAGTCGCCGGCCGACGCGATCGCCGCCGGCATCGGCATGGTGCACCAGCACTTTATGCTCGCCGACAACCTCACCGTTCTCGAGAACGTCGTGTTGGGTGCCGAGAAGCTGCATGGCATCGGCGACGGAGCCCGCCGCAAGATCATGGAGATCTCCGGCTCCTACGGGCTGGACATCGAGCCGGACGTGCTGGTCGAGGACCTCGGCGTCGGCGACCGGCAGCGCGTCGAGATCCTCAAGGTGCTCTACCGCGGTGCCCGGATCCTGATCCTGGACGAACCCACGGCGGTGCTCGTGCCGCAAGAGGTCGACGAGCTCTTCGACAACCTCCGTGAGCTGAAGGCGGAAGGCCTGACGGTCATCTTCATCTCGCACAAGCTGGACGAGGTGCTGGCCGTCGCCGACGAGATCACCGTCATCCGCCGTGGCACGACTGTCGCAACGGTGCACCCCAAGGACGTCACCGCCCCCCAGCTCGCCGAGCTGATGGTAGGCAGCGAGCTGCCCACCCCCGAGACCCGCGAGTCGACCGTGACTGATCAGGTCGTGCTGCAGGTCGACGGGCTGACGCTCAGTGCGCCGGTCCCGCGCGGCGCGCGGCCGGTCGACGAGGGCCGCGAACCGACCACGCGCCGCCTGCTCGACGACGTCTCCTTCACCATCCACCGCGGCGAGGTCCTCGGTCTCGCCGGTGTGGAGGGCAACGGCCAGGCAGAGCTGGTCGAGGCCGTGATGGGCATGCGGCCGGGCGCGCGCGGCTCCGTCGAGCTCGACGGTGCCGACATCAGTGACTGGACGACGCGGCGGCGCCGTGAAGCCGGCATCGCCTACGTGCCGGAGGACCGGCACCGGCAGGGCCTGCTGCTCGAGGCTCCGCTGTGGGAGAACCGCGTCCTCGGCCACCAGACGGAACGGCCGAACGTCAAGGGACCGTGGATCGACCGGGCCGGCGCACGGGCTGACTCCGAGCGCATCGTGCGGGACTACGACGTTCGCACCCCCGGGATCGACGTGCTGGCCTCGGCCCTGTCCGGTGGGAACCAGCAGAAGTTCATCGTCGGACGGGAGATGAGCGGAAAACCGAAGGTGCTCATCGCAGCGCACCCGACGCGGGGCGTCGACGTCGGGGCCCAGGCGGCGATCTGGGACCACATCCGGGCCGCCCGGCGCAATGGCCTCGGGGTGCTGCTCATCTCGGCGGACCTCGACGAGCTGATCGGGCTGTCGGACAGCATCCGGGCCATCCTGCGCGGCCGGCTCGTCGGCGAGTTCGACCCGGCCGAGGTCACCCCGGAGCAGCTCGGTAGTGCGATGACCGGGGCCGCGGATCGAGCCGAGGCATGAAGACCGCCCTGGACCCGCGCAGGCTCCTGATCGGGGCGAGCGCTCCGGTGCTCGCGCTGCTGTTCGCCGTCGCGGTCACGAGCGTCGTGCTGGCAACGGCCGGTAAGGACGTCTGGCTGACGTGGCAGACGCTCCTGCAGCCGCAGGACTTCCGCCGCGCCCTGGTGCTGACGATCAACCAGGGGACCTACATCTTCCTGTCCGCGCTCGCGGTGGCCATCGGCTTCCGGATGAACCTGTTCAACATCGGCGTCGACGGCCAGTACCGGATGGGCGCCTTCGCCGGCGCCGTCGTCGGAGGGGCGGTCACCCTGCCCACCGGGATCCACGTCGTCGTCATCATCCTCGTGTCGATGGTGGTCTCGGCCCTGTGGGCCGGCATTGCGGGCCTGCTCAAGGTGACCCGGGGCGTGAGCGAGGTCATCTCGACCATCATGCTGAACGCGATCGCGACCAGTCTCATCGCGTACATGCTGCGCCGTGTCCAAGTGCCCGTGGCTGGGAGCAACAACATCGGGACCAAGCCGATCCCCGGTAGCGGCCGGGTCCCCGGGCTGGGCCTCGTCCCCGGGACTCCGGCCGAGATCTACGGGCTCGTCTTCCTCGCGATCGCCGCGGGCATCGCCTACCACGTGCTCCTCAACCGGACCCGGTTCGGCTTCGACCTGCGGGCGACCGGGCGGTCAAGCACCGCCGCCGTCGCGAGCGGTGTCGACGTCAAGCGCATGGTCGTGGTCGCGATGCTCATCTCCGGTGCGGCCGCCGGCCTGGTGGGGATGCCGATCCTGCTCGGGGAGGCCTACTCGTACAGCATCACGTTCCCCGCGGGCCTGGGCTTCACCGGGATCGCGGTCGCATTGCTGGGCCGCAACAGCCCGATCGGGATGGCGCTCGCGGCGCTGCTGTTCGGCTACCTGAACGTGGCCGCGAACCCGTTGCAGATCCTCGCGAATGTCTCCACCGAGGTCGTCGCGATCATCCAGGGACTCATCCTGCTCTCGGTGGTCGTCGCCTACGAGGTGGTGCGCCGCTACCGCATCGCCGCCGAGCAGCGCCGGGTGGCCCGCGAGGTCCAGGAGGATCCCGTGGACTCGGATGGCTCCGGGCCCTCGCCTGCGGAGGTGCGGGCGTGAGCGCTGCCACCGGTATCACGATCCCCACCGACGACCAGCCCGGCCGACGGGTCCGGCTGCCCCGGATCGGCCCGACCCGGGTGCTACTCATCTTGCTCGGGGTCATCGCGGTGCTGTCCGTCGTACGGGTCATCTCCGGCGCGAACGACATCGACTCCAGCGGCTCGCTGAACGCGGCCGTGACGCTGGCCGTGCCCATCGGCCTCGCCGGGCTCGGCGGCCTGTGGTCTGAGCGCGCCGGCATCGTCAACATCGGCCTCGAGGGCATGCTGATCCTGGGCACTTGGGGCGCCGGCTGGGCCGGCTACCAGTGGGGCCCGTGGGCCGGCGTCGGGATGGCCATCGTGATGGGGGCGATCGGTGGCCTCGTGCACGCGATCGCGACCGTCGGCTTCGGCGTGGACCACATCGTGTCCGGCGTGGCGATCACCATCCTGGCCGGGGGCACGGTGCAGTACCTCTCCGACGAGGCATTCACCGGCGTACCCGGTGGTGGCGGGACGCAGTCGCCCCCGATCGGGGACCTGCCGGCCCTGACGATCCCCGGGGTGAGCGACCAGCTGCTCACCATCGAGAAGCATCACTGGTTCTTCGTGAGCGACTTGGCCGCGGCGCTGCGTGCGCTGACCTTCGACCTCAGCTCGCTCACGATCATCGCCGTCCTGCTGGTCGTCGCGTCCTTCTTCGTGCTGTGGCGCACGTCGTTCGGGTTGCGGCTTCGGGCGTGCGGCGAGAGCCCGTGGGCCGCGGAGTCCCTCGGTGTCAACGTCTACCGCTACAAGGCGCTGGCCGTGGTGGCCTCTGGTGCGTTGGCCGGTCTCGGTGGCGGCTTCCTCGCCATCGTCGCCTCCAGCCAGTACCGCGAAGGCCAGACCGGCGGCCGCGGCTACATCGGCCTGGCGGCGATGATCTTCGGCAACTGGCGGCCCGGCGGGCTCGTCGTCGGTGCCGGACTGTTCGGCTACACCGACGCGCTCCAGCTGCGCAGCGGTGGCGAGTCGGTGCACGCACTGCTGCTCGTCATGGCCGTCCTGCTGATCGGCGCCGCTGTATGGGCCTGGGTCAGGGCGCGCAAGGTCCAGAGTGTCGTCGCGGCAGTGCTCGGTGTGGCCGTGCTCGTCTGGTACTTCTCCACCAAGGAGATCCCGGCGCAGTTCACCCAGATGACCCCGTACGTCGCGACGCTGCTCGTGCTGGCCGCCGCATCCCAGCGGCTGCGGATGCCCGCGGCCGACGGCATCCCCTACCGCAAGGGCCAGGGCGGCTGACGGTGACCGGCGAGGGCATCGACTGGGACGGGCTGCGGCAGGCAGCGCGCGACGTGATGGGGCGGGCCTACGCGCCGTACAGCAGCTTCCCCGTGGGCGCGGCCGGCCTCGTTGACGACGGCCGCGTGGTCGTCGGCTGCAACGTCGAGAACGCGTCGTACGGCGTGGGCTTGTGCGCCGAGTGCGGCATGGTGTCCGCCCTGGCCGCGTCCGGCGGTGGCCGGCTCGTGGCTGTGACGTGCGTCGACGGCCACGGCAACATCCTGATGGCCTGCGGGCGGTGCCGGCAGCTGCTGTGGGAGCACGGGGGAGCCGGTCTGCTCGTCGACACCGTGTCGGGTGTCCGCCCGATGAGCGAGGTACTGCCGGACGCGTTCGGCCCCGAGGACCTGGAGAGCAGAGCGTGATCGGCCGATGAGCCCTGAGTTCGACGCGGTCGACGTGATCCTCACCAAGCGGGAC
>JAVEDB010000056.1 GCA_030841185.1 Actinomycetota bacterium | reverse complement strand
CCGGGTCGTAGCTGCGGGCCACGTACAGCGAGAGAACGTCCATCACGTGGTCGGGGTGCAGGTGGCTGAGCAGCACGGCGTCGATGTCGCCGATCGCGCAGTGCCGCTGCAGCGGCCCGAGCGCGCCGTTACCGAGGTCGACCACCACCCGGAACCCGTCGGCCTCGACGAGGTAGCAGGACGCGGGACTGTCGGGACCGGGGAAGGACCCGGAGCACCCGATCACCGTCAGGCGCATGGGGGCGGTCTCACGCCACCGCCTCGACGCCAGCCACCTCGGGACCGAGGAACCGCCGGCTCAGCTCCTGGAACTGCAACGGATCACCCGTCGTGAGGAAGCGGTGCTTGGGCTCGGGCAGGTCCTCGTCGCGGGAGAGCCCCGCGGCAACGAGCACCCGGTAGACGTCCTTCGCCGTCTCCTCGGCACTGGAGACCAAGGTGACCTCGTCGCCCATCACGTAGGAGATCGCGCCGGTGAGCAGCGGGTAGTGCGTGCAGCCGAGGATGAGCGTGTCGACCCCGGCCGCGGCGACCGGGTCGAGGTACTCGTGCGCGACCGCCAGCAGCTCGGGCCCGCTGGTGATCCCGCGCTCGACGTACTCGACGAACCGGGGGCACGCCTGCGTCGTCACGGCGATCTGCGGGGCGGCGGCGAAGGCGTCCTCGTAGGCCCGGCTCGTCTTGGTGGCCTGGGTGGAGATGACCCCGACCCGGTTGTTGCGCGTCGCGGCGACCGCGCGGCGCACCGCGGGCCTGATCACCTCGACCACGGGCACGGCGTACCGCTCGCGCGCGTCGTGCAGCACGGCTGCGCTGGCGCTGTTGCAGGCGATGACGAGGAGCTTGACGCCCTGCTCGACCATCGCGTCGAGGCACTCGATCGCGAACTGGCGGACCTCGGCGATCGGCCGCGTCCCGTAGGGCTGCCGGGCCGTGTCGCCGACGTAGAGCACCGGCTCGTGCGGCAGCTGGTCGAGCACCGACCGGGCGACCGTCAGGCCGCCGAAGCCGGAGTCGAAGATGCCGATCGGTGCGTCCGCCACGGCTCGAAGGGTACGACGGACCGGTGCGCACCGCGCTGCGCCACCACGGGGTTCAGGCCCAGAGCTGACCCTCGAGCCGGGCCTCGGCGTCGTCCAGCGTGCCGGCGTAGGCGCCCGTCGAGAGGTACTTCCAGCCCCCGTCGCAGACCACCAGGGCGATGTCGGCCCGCTGGCCGTCCTGGACCGCACGGGCCGCGACGCCGAGGGCGGCGTGCAGGATGGCCCCGGTCGAGATGCCGACGAACAAGCCCTCGTTGTCGAGCAGCTCGCGGACCCGCCGGACGGCGTCCCTCGGACCGACGGCATAGCGCGTCGTGAGGACGCTTTCGTCGTAGAGCTCGGGCACGAAGCCCTCGTCGAGGTTTCGCAGCCCGTAGACGAGCTCCCCGTAACGGGGCTCGGCGGCCACGATCTGGACGCCGGGGACGCGCTCGCGGAGGAACCGACCGACGCCCATCAGCGTCCCCGTCGTCCCGAGGCCGGCCACGAAGTGGGTGATCGACGGCAGGTCCTCGAGGATCTCCGGACCGGTAGTCGCGTAGTGCGACTCGGCGTTCGCCGGGTTGCCGTACTGGTAGAGCATCACCCAGTCGGGGTGGTCCTCGGCCAGCGCCTTGGCGACCCGCACCGCCTCGTTGGAGCCGCCGGCCGCCGGCGAGGAGACGATCTCGGCCCCCCACATCTCGAGCAGCTGCCGCCGCTCGGACGAGGTGTTCTCCGGCATCACGCAGACGAGCCGGTAGCCCTTGAGGCGGGCGACCATCGCCAGCGAGATGCCGGTGTTGCCCGACGTCGGCTCGAGGATCGTGCAGCCCGGACGAAGGAGGCCGTCCTTCTCCGCCTGCTCCACCATCCACAGGGCCGGCCGGTCCTTCACCGAGCCGGTGGGGTTGCGGTCCTCGAGCTTGGCCCAGAGCCGTACGTCGGGTCCCGGGGAGAGCCGCGGCAGACCCACAAGCGGGGTGCGACCCACCGAGTCCAGGAGCGAGTCGTAGCGCATGGCGTCGGTCGGTCAGCCGCTGACGGGCGTGTCGGCGCCGCCGGCCACCGCGGGGAGGACCGTGATGTTGTCGCCGTCGGCGACCTCGGTCTCGAGGCCGCCGAGGAAGCGCACGTCCTCGTCGTTGAGGTAGACGTTGACGAACCGCCGCAGGCCCTTGTCGTCGATCAGCCGGGCCCGCAGGCCGGGGTGGCGGGACTCCAGGTCCGCGATGAGCTCCGACAGCGTCGCCCCGTCGCCCTCGACGGCCTTCTCCCCTCCTGTGTAGGTGCGCAGGATCGTGGGGATCCGGACCTCGATGCTCATCTGGGCGTGCTCCTCGTCGACGGTTGTGGTGCCTCGTGCAACGCGGCGACCACCTGCACCTCTTCCTCGCTCACCGTGCCGTCCACGATGCGGAACGACCGGAACTCCTCCACCTGGGGGTCCCGGGTCGAGACGAGGACATAGTGGGCGTTCGGCTCCTGCGCCAGGGCGATATCGGTGCGGGACGGGTATGCCTCGGTGGCGGTGTGCGAGTGGTAGACGACGACCGGCTCCTCGTCGCGCTCGTCCATGTCCCGGTAGAGCGCGAGCAGGTCGTGGGAGTCGAACTCGTAGAAGGTCGGCGAGCGCGCGGCGTTCAGCATCGGCACCAGCCGCTCCGGTCGGTCGGAGCCGGCCGGACCGGCCACGACGCCGCATGCCTCGTCGGGATGGTCCCGACGGGCGTGCGCCACGATCGCGGCGTACGTGGTCCTGTCGATCATCAGCACGGGCACCAGCGTACGGCGGGGCGCGGTGCGGACGGGGCCGTGTTCGGTCAGCGGACGTCGGCCCACAGGGCCTGGACGAGGGACTCCTGGAGGCTGGTGAGCCGGTCGTAGACCCAGAGCAGGCCGAGGCGAGGGTCGTCGTCGGCCAGGGACTGCACGAGCTCCTCGAGGTCCTCGGTCACGCCGAGGCGGTCCCCGAGGACGAGCCTGGTGTCGTTGAGGGCGCGTAGCCAGGCCTCGGCCTGGACGGGGGTCAGGACCTGGCGCTCGCCGGCCTCGCCGACCGTCTCTAGGGCAGTGCGCAGCGCGGTCCGCTTCTGGTCGCGCAGTCCCGGCTCGGTGTAGCGGCGGAAGTCGGCGGAGGCCCCCGGGTCGTCGGTGTACCCGTCGGGGAACAGCCTCGCGAGGGCCGGGTCCGACGGCGCGGTCGTCGCCGTCCCTATCCCGAGCGCGGCGGCCAGCGGGTCGTCGGCGGGCTCCGCCTCCGGGCCGAGCAGCTCGAGCATCTCGCCCAGCACGTGCCGCAGCACCCGAGCCTCGGACTGCCCGAACGTGACCGAGAAGCCGCCCTTGCGGGCCCGGCGGAACTGCGCCACCACGATTAGGTCAGCCCCGTTCACTCGTCGTGCTGCATGGTCGCCCAGAGCCCGTAGCCGTGCATGGCCTCGACGTCTCGTTCCATCTCCTCGCGGGTCCCGTTGGACACGACCGCCTTGCCCTTCTGGTGCACGTCCAGCATCAGCCCCGAGGCCTTGTCCCGCGAGTAGCCGAAGTGCTTCTGGAACACGAAGGCGACGTAGGACATCAGGTTGACCGGGTCGTTCCACACGATCGTGACCCAGGGCTTGTCGGTGTGGAGGACCTCGTCCTGGTCCGGTTGCTCGACCTCGACGGGCGCGACGGACATGACCCCAATCTAAGGTGAGGCCCGTGACGGGCGTAACGGGACCAAGCGGACCCAGCAGCGCTCTGTTCACCGACCACTACGAGCTCACGATGTTGCAGGCAGCGCTGCGCGACGGGACCTCGACCCGACGGTGCACGTTCGAGCTGTTCGCCCGGCGGCTCCCGGACGGCCGCCGGTATGGAGTGGTGGCCGGCACCGGGCGGTTGCTGGAGTCCCTTGACGCGTTCCGGTTCTCCGACGACGACCTGGCCTGGCTGTCCGACACCGGCGTCATCGACCAGCAGACCTGTCAGTGGCTGGGCGACTACCACTTCGGCGGCGACATCACCGGCTATGCCGAGGGAGAGCTCTACTTCCCCGGGTCGCCCGTCCTGACCGTCGAGGGCACGTTCGCCGAGGCGGTAGTCCTCGAGACGCTGGCCCTGTCGATCTTCAACCACGACAGTGCGATTGCCTCGGCGGCCGCTCGGATGGTGGTCGCGGCCGGTGACCGCCGGTGCATCGAGATGGGTTCGCGGCGCACGCATGAGGAGAGCGCGGTCGCCGCCGCCCGAGCGGCCTACCTCGCCGGGTTCGCCTCCACCTCCAACCTCGCGGCCGGGGAGCGCTACGGCATCCCGACCAGCGGCACGGCGGCCCACTCCTACACGCTGCTGCACGACAGCGAGGAGGCCGCCTTCCGCGCCCAGGTCGCGGCGTTCGGCGTCGGCACGACACTGCTGGTGGACACCTACGACATCGCCCAGGGGGTCCGGACGGCCATCGAGGTCGCCGGTCCCGAGCTGGGCGCGATCCGCATCGACTCGGGCGACCTGCCGGTGATGGCCCAGCAGGCCCGGGACCTGCTCGACTCGCTCGGCGCTCGGCGTACCCGCATCGTGCTCTCCGGGGACCTCGACGAGTTCGCCCTGGCCGCGCTCGCCGGCGCGCCGGTGGACGCCTACGGCGTGGGGACCTCGGTGGTCACTGGCTCGGGGGCCCCGACGGCGGGGTTCGTCTACAAGCTCGTCGCCGTCGACGGGCGTCCGGTCGCGAAGCGGTCCCACGACAAGACCACGCGGGGCGGGCGCAAGACGGCGGTACGCCGGCACCGCAGCACGGGTACCGCCACCGACGAGGTCGTGTGCGTGGGGGGCCCGCCCCCACCGCAGCCCGGCGACCGACCCCTGCAACGGCCCTTCGTCGAGGCCGGACAGGTGGTCGCCGACGTCCCGTCGCTGACCGACGCCCGAACGCACCTGCGCCAGGCCACCAGCACGCTGCCCTGGGAGGGTCTCAAGCTGTCCCGTGGCGAGCCCGCCGTGCCGACCGTCCTCCAGGAGGCCCCGTGACCGACTACGACCCGACCACCGCGCTCATCGTGGTCGACGTCCAGAACGACTTCGCCGATCCCGAGGGTGGGCTCTACGTGCGCGGCGGGGAAGCGGTGGTGCCGGTCGTCAACGCCGAGATCGGTGCCGCCCACGACGCCGGTGCCACCGTCGTCTTCACGCAGGACTGGCACCCCGAGTCGACCCCGCACTTCGAGAAGGACGGCGGCGTGTGGCCGGTCCACTGCGTCGGCGGCACCTGGGGCGCCGAGCTGCATCCCGATCTCGAGGTGCGAGGGCCGGTCGTGCGCAAGGGGACGTCGGGTGAGGACGGCTACTCCGGGTTCTCCGAGCGCGACCCGACGTCGGGCGAGCCGCACGCGACCCAGCTCGGGACGCTGCTGCCCCCCGAGACGCGCCGCCTCGTCGTTGTCGGGCTCGCGGGCGACTACTGCGTCAAGGAGACCGCCCTGGACGGCATCCGGCTGGGCTACCAGGTGGAGGTGCCGTTGGCCCTCACCCGGTTCGTCGGCCTCGAGGAGGGCGACGAGGAGCGGGCCGTCGACGAGCTACGTGCCGCTGGCGTGCAAGCGGTCTAGGACCTCCGCGACCTCCTCGACGAGAACGCGGACGAGCTGCGCCGCGGGAAGGTCGCGGCCGAGGGCCACGCCCTGGCCGGCCCAGAGCGACTGCAGGTCCGCGCTGCCGGCAGCGACCGCGGCCGCGCGCAGCTCGCGGGTCAGCGCGTTCATCACGGGGTAGCGCGCGACGTCCGGGTGGCGGCCCAGCACCTCGACGTACCGGTTGAGGACACCGCGAGCGGTGCGACCGGAGAACGCCGACGTGCGCACCGTGTCGCTCTCGGCCGCGGCGGCCAGGGCGGCCCGGTAGGCGGGGTTCGTCCCTGCCTCCGGGCACCGCAGGAAGGCGGTGCCCATCTGCACTGCCCGCGCGCCGAGAGCCAGCGCGGCGACGATCCCGCGACCGTCCATGACCCCGCCGGCGGCGACAACCGGCAGCCCGACCGTGTCGGCGACGGCCGGCACGAGCGCCACGGTCCCTACCGCGTCGATCCGCGGGTCATGGACGAAGGCGCCATGGTGGCCGCCGGCCTCCCCGCCCTGGGCACAGACGATGTCGCAGCCAGCCGTCTCGAGCACCAGCGCCTCAGCCACGGTCGTTGCCGTCCCCATCACGAGCGTCCCGACCTCGTGCAGCGCGCCGACCACGTCCGGCGGCGGGGCACCGAAGGTGAAGCTCACCAGGGGAACCCGTTCCTCGACGAGGACGGCGACCTGTGCCTCGAACGGCTCGCCGGGTGAGGAGGTGGCGGCATCGTCGCCGAGCCCGAGCTCCCGCAGGAAGGGCCGGATCAGGTCCCGGCTGCGGGCGGCGGCCACGGCACCCTCGCCCTCGCCGTCGCCGGCTCCGGACGGCACGAAGAGATTGGCGGCGAACGGCTGGTCGGTGCGGGCGCGCACCGCCCCGATGGCGGCCCGCCCGGCCTGCGCTGAGAGGTACCCGAGCCCGAGGGATCCCAGGCCGCCGGCCTCGCTCACCGCCGCGGCGAGCTCGGGAGACCCCGGCCCGCCGGCCATCGGTGCCTGGAGGATGGGCCACCGCACGCCCAGGAGCTCGGTCAGCTCGTTGCTCGGCCACATGCGTCCGCTCCTCCTCCACTGGACCGGGCCGCCTCGGACCGCCAATGTCCGACGATCGCCAATGTCCCACGATCGTCATGTCCGATGCCCGCCAGAAACTGTCGGTGGCACCAGGCATTGTGGTCCCCGTGATGGACGACGAGACCTGCTACCGCGCGGTGCGCAGCCGGGACGCCCGGTTCGACGGCTGGTTCGTCACGGCGGTGCGGACCACCGGCATCTACTGCCGGCCGAGCTGCCCGGCCACCACCCCGCGGCGGGCCAACGTGCGTTTCCTGCCCACCGCGGCAGCGGCTCAGCTGGCCGGCTACCGGGCCTGCAAGCGCTGCCGCCCCGACGCCTCACCCGGGTCGCCCGAGTGGAGCAGCCGGTCGGACACCGTTGCGCGGGCCATGCGCCTGATCGGCGACGGCGTCGTCGACCGCGGAGGTGTCGCCGCGCTGGCCGGTCAGCTCGCCTACAGCGAGCGGCAGCTGCACCGGCTGCTGGTGGCCGAGGTGGGCGCCGGGCCACAGGCGCTGGCCCGGGCGCAGCGGGCTCACACCGCCCGGGTCCTCATCGAGACCTCGACGCTGTCGTTCGCGGAGGTCGCGTTCGCCGCGGGGTTCGCCAGCATCCGGCAGTTCAACGAGACCGTGCGTGCCGTGTTCGCGACGACGCCGACCGACCTACGCCGCCGCGGGGCCGGCGGCGACCAGCCCCAGCCCGGCGTGCTGCACCTGCGGCTGCCGCACCGCTCCCCCATCGACGCGGCGACGCTGTTCGGGTTCCTCGCCCAGCGCGCCGTGCCCGGCGTGGAGTCCTACGACGGCGTCACCTACCGGCGTACGTTGCGCCTGCCGCACGACGAGGCGACGGTCGCGCTGAGCCCCGGCGGCGGGCACATCAGCGCCACGCTTTCGGTGCGCGACCCCCGCGACGTGGTGCCCGCGGTGGCCCGTTGTCGGCGCCTGCTCGACCTCGATGCCGACACGGCCGCGGTGGACGACCTGCTTCGGCGCCACCCACTGCTCGCCCCCCAGGTAGCCGCCCGGCCCGGCATGCGGGTGCCCGGCACCGTCGACGGCGCCGAGACTGCCGTCCGCGCGGTCCTGGGTCAGCAGGTGTCGGTTGCCGGCGCCCGCGCCCTGGCCCGACGGCTGGTCGACATGTTCGGCAAGCCGCTCGGCGTCGAGGCCGACGGCCTGCGGTCGCACTTCCCGACCGCTGATGCGCTCGCGGACGCCGACCCCGCGGCGCTGCCGCTCCCGCGGAACCGGGCCAACACGCTGGTGCAGATGTGCGCCGCGATCGCCGACGGCCGGGTTCCGGTCGACTGCGGCGCCGACCGATCCGAGCTGGAGCGGAGCCTGCTCGCGGTGCCCGGCATCGGCCCGTGGACCGCGGGCTACGTCCGGATGCGCGCGCTGGGCGACCCCGACGTCTTCCTGCCGGGCGATCTCGGGGTCCGGCACGGACTGGGCCGGCTCGGCGCGGCCAACGACCCGGAGTCCGCCGAGGTGCTGGCTCGCCAGTGGTCACCCTGGCGTTCTTACGCCCTGATGCACGTCTGGGCGGCAATCCCCTCGAAGGAGAAGTCATGACTACGGCCACGACCGTTGCCTGCACGGTCCTGCCCAGCCCGATCGGCGACCTCGTGCTCACCGGCGACGGTGACGCCCTGAGCGGGGTCTACATGGGCATGCCCCGGGGCGGGCTCGACCCCGCCTGGCGCCGCGAGCCGGGACAGTTCCGCGAGGCGGTGGCCCAGCTCGACGCCTACTTCGCGGGGGACCTGCGCGAGTTCACCCTGACGCTGCGCCCGGTCGGGACCCCGTTCCAGCTCGCCGTCTGGGAGGCGCTGCGGACGATCCCCTACGGGGAGACCCGCAGCTACGGCGAGATCGCGGCCCAGCTGGGTCGTGACGGCGCCAGCCGCGCGGTCGGAGCCGCCAACGGCAGCAACCCGTTGCCGATCGTGGTGCCGTGCCACCGGGTCATCGGGGCAGACGGTCGGCTCACCGGTTTCGGCGGCGGCCTCCCGCGCAAGGAGTGGCTGCTGGCCATGGAGCGCGGGCAGGCACAGATGCCGCTCGAGGCCTACGGTGTGCTGCGTGACGGCTGAGCGCACGTCGAGCGAGGCAGTGTCGAGCGAGGCGGTGGAGAGTCCGCTGCTGCGCCGGGTCCGCGAGTCCGTGATCGGCGACGACCAGGTGATGCACGGCCCCTACGGCCCGCGCCGGGTGACCTACGCCGACTACACCGCCAGCGGCCGGGCACTGTCCTTCCTCGAGGACTTCATCCGGGCGGAGGTGCTGCCGCGCTACGCCAACACCCACACCGAGTCCAGCGGCACCGGGCTGCAGACCACCCGGCTGCGCGAGGACGCCCGCCGCATCATCCGCGACGCGATCGATGGCGACGACGACACGGTGGTGATCTTCTGCGGTGCCGGGTCCACCGCCGCGATCGACAAGCTGATCGGCATCCTCAACCTGCGGATCCCGGCCGACCTGGACGCGCGCTACGGCCTGTCGGAACACATCCCCGCCGAGCAACGACCGGTCGTGTTCATCGGTCCGTTCGAGCACCACAGCAACGAGCTGCCGTGGCGCGAGTCGATCTGCGACGTGGTGACGATCCCGGAGGACCACGACGGCCACATCGACATGGCCGTGCTCGAGCAGCGGCTGGTCGAGCACGCCGACCGGCCGCTGAGGATGGGCTCGTTCTCGGCCGCGTCGAACGTCACCGGCATCGTCACGGACACCCACCAGATCGCCGACCTGCTGCACCGGCACGGAGCACTGTCGTTCTGGGACTGCGCCGCTGCCGCTCCCTACGTCGACATCGAGATGAACCGGGTCTGTGAGGAACACCCGCAATGCCACAAGGACGCGGTGTTCGTCTCGCCACACAAATTCATCGGCGGGCCAGGGACGCCCGGCGTGCTCGCCGTGCGCCGTGAGCTGCTGACCAACCGGGTCCCGGTCGTGCCCGGCGGCGGCACCGTCCTCTACGTCAACCCACTCGAGCACCGCTACCTCGAGGACCCGGCGCACCGTGAGGAGGGGGGCACCCCGGCGATCGTCGAGTCGATCCGCGCCGGCCTGGTCTTCCAGCTCAAGCAAGCCGTCGGGGTCGCCGAGATCCGGGCCCGCGAGGAGGTGCTGCTGCACCGCGCCGTCGAGTCCTGGCGGGCCAACCCCAACATCGAGATCCTGGGCAACCTCGACGCCGAGCGGCTCTCGATCATCTCGTTCGTCGTGCGTCGCGCCCTGCCCGACGGCTCCCCGGGGCGCTATCTGCACCACAACCTGGTCGTGGCCGTCCTCAACGACCTCTTCGGCATCCAGTCGCGCGGCGGCTGCTCGTGCGCCGGGCCCTACGGTCACCGGCTGCTCGGCATCGACATCGAGCGGTCGCACGAGTTCGAACGCGAGATCGCCTCCGGCTGCGAGGGGATCAAGCCGGGCTGGGTGCGGGTCAACTTCAACTACTTCGTGTCTGACGCTGTCGCCGACTACGTCATCGAGGCCGTTCACCTCGTCGCCGATCACGGCGCCGCCCTGTTGGCTGACTACCGGTTCGACCTGGCCACCGGGCTGTGGCGGCACCGCTCCGGTCCGGTCGAGCCGCCGTTGCGCCTCGACCAGGTCACCTACGACCCGGCGACCGGCGAGATGCGCTATCCCCGGCACGACGAGCCGGTTCCCGAGTCGGCGCTGCGCGGCTACCTCGACGAGGCGCGGCGCATCATCGCCGCCGCCGAGCCGTGCACCGCGGATGCGGACCTCTCGGGCACCCTCTCCTCCGACTTCGAGCACCTGCGGTGGTTCGAGCTGCCGGCCGCGTGCCTCGAGCAGATCTGAGGATCGGCCCACGTGGAGATCCGGCCCGCGACGGTGGACGACGGCGTACTGCTCGCGCCTCTCGCGGAAGGCGCGCTGCGGGCCACCTACGCGCCGTTCGCCCAGCGGGTGGTCTACGAGTCGGTCATCGCGCAGACCTGCATGCCGCAGGCGCTGGCCGCCACGATCGCCGCGGCCACCGACGGCGCGGACGGTGCCGCTGGCTGGTTCCTGGTCGCGGTGGAGGACGAGCGCCCGGTGGGGTTCCTCGACTTCGGCGGCGACGGGCACGTCCTCGAGCTGCGCCGGCTCTACACGGCGGCTGACCAGACCGGCCGCGGCATCGGGGCCGCCCTGCTGGCCGACCTGGAGGCCCGGCTCGCCCCGGGCACGACGTACACCGCGATCGTCCACGTCGCCAACACCCGCGCCCTCGCGTTCTGGGCCCGCCACGGCTTCGAGACGGTCGGCGTCGTCGACACGCGTGACCACTTCCAGGCCCACCGCGGTCTGAGCTTCACCGAGCCGGCCGAGCCGGAGCCGGCCCTGATCCTCGAACGCGTCGTCGGTCAGGGCGACCGGTGACCGCATCGGCGTTACGATTTCGCCGCGCCTGCTAGGCATCGCGAGAGGACCTCTGGGATGGAAGCTGCTGCCGCGGACACCCTGCAGAAGGCGCTGCGGATCAACCTCGATCCGCGGTGGTACGGCACGATCGCCGAGATCGGGGCCGGTCAGGAGGTCGCTCGCTGGTTCTTCCGAGCGGGCGGCGCTGCGGGCACGGTCGCCAAGTCGATGTCGGCCTATGACATGGCCGTCAGCGACGCCGTCTACGGCAAGTCCGACCGCTCCGTCTCGATGGGCCGCCTGCAGGCGATGCTCGACCACGAGTTCCAGCTCAACCTAGACCGGCTCGGTGACGAGCGCGGCGACGACACGGCGTTCTTCGCCTTCGCCGACACCGTCGTGGCCCGCAGCTACAAGGGCGGTAACGAGTGCCACGGCTGGATGGGCGTGAAGTTCCAGTCCCACGTGCACGACGAGCCGAGCCAGATCATCCTGCACGTCCGGATGCTCGACACCGAGGCCAGCCTGCAGCAGGAGGCGCTC
>JAVEDB010000051.1 GCA_030841185.1 Actinomycetota bacterium | reverse complement strand
GCATCTTCGTCAACGCCCTCGAGGCCTCGGTCGGCCTGCAGGCCGTCGTCTACGCGCTCGCCGCGATCGGCCTCAACGTCCACTTCGGCTACACCGGCCTGCTCAACTTCGGCCAGTCCGCCTTCCTTGCCGTCGCGGCTTACGGGCTGGCCGTGATGGTGGCGACCTACGGCTTCTCGTTCTGGCTCGGCATTCTGGTCGGGCTGGCCGGTGCCGTAGTGCTGGCGCTGCTGCTCGGCTTGCCGACGCTGCGCCTGAGAGCCGACTACCTGGCCATCGTGACGATCGCGGCAGCCGAGATCGTCCGGCTGATCGCGCGGTCGGTCACCTTCAAGGACGTCTTCGGTGGGTCGGACGGCCGGCAGTCGTTCGCGGGTGGGTTCTACGACCTCAACCCGTACCCGAAGCGCAGCTACAACATCGGGTCGTTCGGTTTCAACGAGCGCCAGATGTGGATCCTCACGGTCGGCTGGATCCTTGTCGGGCTCTCCTGCCTCATCGTCTTCCTGCTGATGCGCAGCCCGTGGGGCCGAGTGCTCAAGGCGATCCGGGAGGACGAGGACGCGGTCCGCAGCCTCGGCAAGAACGTCTACTCCTACAAGATGCAGAGCCTGCTGATCGGCGGCGTGCTCGGATCCCTGGGCGGCTTCGTCTACGCCCTCGGTCAGGCATCCATCCAGCCGGACATCTTCGGCACCGAGACGACCTTCTACGTCTACACCGTCCTGATCCTCGGCGGCGCGGCCCGCGTCGCGAGCCCCGTCGTCGGCGCGATGATCTTCTGGGTGGTTCTGTCCCTCACCGACAACATCCTCAACCAGGCGATCGACGCGGGGTACATCTCGACATCGATCATCAACAACAGCCAGGTCGGCCAGGTGCGGTTCATGCTGGTAGGGCTGGCCCTGATGCTGCTGATGATCTACCGACCACAAGGCATCTTCGGCGACCGGAAGGAGATCGCTCTCGATGCCCGATGACCAGACGGTGAAGGTCCCCGACTCCGGCGTACGCCGTGAACGGCGCGACGCCGCAGCGGCATCGCTCGCTGACGTCCCCCACGAGCCGGGAGCGGCCAAGCCCGACCCCATCCTGGTCGCCGACGGCGTCATCCGGCAGTTCGGCGGGCTCACCGCCGTCGACGTAGGCCACCTGGAGATCCAGCGCGGCGCCATCACGGCGCTCATCGGGCCGAACGGTGCGGGCAAGACGACCTTCTTCAACCTGCTCACCGGGTTCGACCAGCCCGACAAGGGCACCTGGTCGTTCAAGGGCTCATCCCTGTCCGGAGTGGCGGCGCACCGGGTGGCCCGGATGGGCATGGTGCGCACCTTCCAGCTGACCAAGGCTCTGTCCCGCCTCACCGTCATCGAGAACATGCGCCTGGGCGCCACCGGTCAGCGCGGCGAGAACGTCTTCCGGGCGCTGTTCAAGTCGATCTGGGGCTCGCAGGAGCGAGAGATCACGGAAAGGGCCGACGACCTGCTTGCTCGGTTCAAGCTCGACGCCAAGCGCGAGGACTTCGCGGGCAGCCTCAGCGGTGGCCAGCGCAAGCTCCTGGAGATGGCCCGGGCGCTGATGGTCGGGCCCGAGATGGTCATGCTCGACGAGCCGATGGCCGGGGTGAACCCCGCGTTGACGCAGTCACTGCTCGGGCACGTCAAGGACCTGCGCGAGGACGGTATGACGGTGCTCTTCGTCGAGCACGACATGGATATGGTCCGCGACATCTCCGACTGGGTGGTCGTCATGGCCCAGGGCAAGGTGATCGCGGAGGGTCCGCCCGACGCGGTCATGGGCGACCAGCGGGTCATCGACGCCTACCTGGGCCAGCACCACGACGCCGCCCTCACCGAGGAGGAGGAGCAGAAGGTCCTCGCCGACGCTGAGGTGGCCCTGGAGCAGGAACGGCTAGAGAACGAGGAGCAGAACTCGTGACGCAGGAACCGACCGAGCAACCCAAGGGTCATGGGCAGACCGCCGGTGACAGGTCGGCCCACGAGGCGGGCGCCAAGGACGCGCTGCTGCGCACGGACGAGGTGGTGGCCGGCTACGTGCCGGGGGTGAACATCCTCAACGGCTGTGACTTCTACGTCGGGGACGGCGAGCTGGTCGGCATCATCGGACCCAACGGTGCCGGCAAGTCCACCCTCCTCAAGGCGATCTTCGGGCTCATCCAGGTCAGCAGCGGCAGCATCACGCTGCGCGGTGAGGACATCACCGGCTTCAAGGCCAACAAGCTTGTCGCCAAGGGTGTCGGCTTCGTGCCCCAGACCAACAACGTCTTCCCGAGCCTGACCATCGAGGAGAACCTCCAGATGGGCGTCTACCAGGCGCCCAAGAAGTTCAGGAAGAGCTTCGAGTTCGTGACCGGGCTCTTCCCCGCCCTCGGCGACCGCCGGGCGCAGCGGGCGGGATCCCTGTCGGGCGGTGAGCGGCAGATGGTCGCCATGGGCCGGGCGCTGATGATGGAGCCATCCGTGCTGCTGCTCGACGAGCCATCAGCCGGACTGTCCCCGGCCCTCCAGGACGAGGTGTTCGTCCGGACCCGGCAGATCAACCGGGCCGGCGTCTCGGTGATCATGGTGGAGCAGAACGCCCGGCGGTGCCTGCAGATCTGTGACCGGGGCTACGTCCTCGACCAGGGCCGCAACGCCTACACCGCGAGCGGCAAGGACCTGATCAACGACCCGAAGGTCATCGAGCTCTACCTCGGCACACTCGCCAAGGCCTGACCGTACGACGAGGGGCCCGGCGCGAACGCCGGGCCCCTCGTCGTACTCACTCCTGCGAGTGTTGCAACCTGATCAGATCTTGCCGTTCTTGGCCTCGACGAACGTGTACTTGTTGTCGGCGCCGTACTGGTAGATCCCGATGGATGCCTCGCTCGGGTCACCGGCCGAGTTGAACTCGACCGGACCGCTCACGCCGTCGTAGTCGATGTCCTTCTTGGCCTTGAGCAGATCGGCACACTGCTTGAACGACGTGCACTTCTCGCCGCCCTTGCTCACCTCGATCATCTTGCTGGCGATCGCGGTGCCCGAGTCGTTGCCGGCGGCCTGAGCTGCGAGCGCGACCAGGATCGTCGCGTCGTAGGACTCGGGGGCGTAGGCGAACTCGGTGAGGCCGGGCTTGACGCCGGTGAGGCGCGTCTTGAAGGCAGCGCCGGAGGCGACGCCGGGCAGCGTGCCCTTGACGCCCTTCAGGGTGCCGGCCGGGAAGTCCTTGTCGTAGTTGGCGAGGTTGCCATCCACGAAGTAGATCTTCTTGTTCTTCGGGCCGATGCCCTGCTTGACGAGCTCAGGAATGATCTTCTTGGTCTCGTCGAACGCGATGACGGCGATTGCCTCGGGGTCCGCGGCCTTGATCTTGCCGACCTCGGTCGCGAAGCTCGCAGCCTTCGGGTCGTAGACGACCGTCGACACGACCTTGCCGCCACCGCCCGTGATGGACTTGGTGGCGCTGGCGGCGAGGCCGGTGCCGTAGGAGTCCTGCAGCGCGAGGATGCCGACCGTGGAATTGCCGTCGGCGAGGATGAGGTCACCGAGCACCCGGCCCTGGAGCA
>JAVEDB010000032.1 GCA_030841185.1 Actinomycetota bacterium | reverse complement strand
ACGCGCTGCTGCTGGGTCCGCTGCACAAGCAGATCGATGACCGGCCGCTCGTCGTCGTACCCACCGGGGACCTGCACGCGCTGCCGTGGCCGGTGCTGCCCTCGGTCGTGGGACGCCCGACCGTGGTGTCGCCGTCGGCTCGGCTGTGGCAACGCGCCGCTGCGCGTCCTCGGCATCCGGGCGGCATCGCGTTGGTAGCCGGGCCGCACCTCGACCACGCGGAGGCGGAGATTCACACGTTGTCGCGCAGCTATCCGGGGGCGGTCGTGCTGACCGGCGCCGACGCGACCGCGGCCGCGGTCAGCCACGCCATCGACGGCGCCGCGATGGCACACCTGGCAACCCACGGCCACTTCCGCTCCGACAACCCGCAGTTCTCGGCGCTGGAGCTGGCCGACGGACCGCTCACCGTCTACGACCTCGAGCGGCTCACCGAGCCGCCGCAGACCGTGGTGCTCTCGGCATGTGACTCCGGCCTGTCCGAGGTGCGGCCCGGGGACGAGCTGATGGGCCTGGCCGCTGCCGTCATGGCACTGGGCACCCGGACGCTGGTCGCGAGCACGGTGCCCGTCGCCGACGAGCCCACCCGACCGTTCATGCAGGCCTTCCACCGCCGGCTCCTGGCCGGAACGGGTCCGGCAGAGGCGCTCGCTGTCACCTCGGCGGAGACCGGGCTGGACGGGTTCGTCTGCGTCGGGGCGGGTTAGTCGGCGGCCGACGTGGTGGCGATCGCGCTGGCGACGGTCGCAGCTGCCGCGGTGAGGTTCTCCCCGAGGTAGGTGCCTGGCACGCCTTCACGGGCACGGCTGAACAAGAACGCGTTGCCCGCGTAGAAGACCAAGGTTCCGGGCGTGGCCACTGCCCGGATCGCCTCGATCGCCGGCCGCCTGCCCACCGACAGGTGGGAGACCACCACGGCGGCGCTTGCCGAAGTGGCGCGTACGGCGTTGACCAGTGAGGGAGCCGGGGTCCGGGCTCCGAGGACGCGGCAGGGCAGGCCGTCGTAGGCCAACAGGACGGCCAGTGCCTCGAGACCGAGCGTGTGCAGGTCGCGGGGTCCACAGGCCAGCAGCACCGGGTCGCGGCGGCGCGGGGCCGGAGCGAAGGCGGCCAGCTTGCTCAGCCAGCCTCGGGCCGCCTCGCTGGCCAGGTGCTCCTGGGCGATGTCGCACCGGCCCGTTTCCCACCAGAGCCCCACCTGGCGCATCGCCGGCATCAGGACGTCGTCCATCGCCGCCGGCAGGCCGAGCTCGTCGGCGGCCCGGTCGAGCACGGCTCGCACCCGGCCCGGCTCCATCCGCGCCGAGGCCGCCAGCATCTCGTCCACGAACTCGCGGGCCGGGCCGGTCTGGGCGCGCAGGGCCTGCACGGCACGGGCGGCCTCGGCGGCCCGCCGGCCCCGGGCGATCTCGTCGCGCATCAGCCGGACCTGGTTGAGGGCGTCCACCGAGTAGCGCCGGTGACCACCTGGGCTGCGCGGCGTGTCCGGGACTCCGTATCGCAGCTCCCAGGCGCGCAGCGTGGGAGCCGGCACACCCAGGATGCGACTGACCTCCTGGATGGGCAGCCCGGCCCCGATCTGCGGTGCAGCCGATCGCTCGGTCATGACGGTTCTCTCCCTGGTCCGAGAAACTATGCACAGATCATGTGAATCTGCATAGGTTCGACGGTACCGGCAGAAGCTTGCCGGGGCAACCATGAGTGCATGGCGACTGCGGGGACTGGACTGGTAGACGAGCAGCGCAGTGGTCCGGCGCCGGCGCTGGCCCTCGTCCCGCCGCTAACGGGCCATGTGACGCTCTTGAGGCGCCGCACCCTGTCCCCCGAGGACGTCATCGATGAGTTGCTGCGCCGGGCGGGCCAGGGCGACGAGGTCGCGTTCGCGCGCCTGTACGACGTGATGATCCCGCTCGTGCTGTGCGTCGCCCGTCTCCTCACCGGACCCGCCGAGGTGGAGGCGCTTGCCGAGCGGGCCTGCATCGACGTCTGGCGGATGTCGCCGGGCTATCCCGGCAGCGGTGTCGGCCCACTGTCCTGGATCGCCGCGCTGGTGGAACACGCGGCGAGCTAGCACGTATCACCGGCCGACCTCCCGGCTCCGTTCGTAGTAGCAGCCGTCCGCGGCACCCCGAACGAGCGGACGACGGACCCGGAGGGACCCCCATGAGCACCGACATCAGCTTCGCCGCCACCTGTCCGGACTGCGCCGACGTCGACCTCGCCGCAGACCAGATGTGGCTCGTGCTTGCCGACCGCCCCGACCTCACCCACTACGCGTTCGTGTGCCCGCAGTGCGGGCGCCAGGTGCGGCACCGCGCGAACGCCGCCACCGTCGCCGTCCTCCAGTGCCGGGTCCCCGTGGAGGCGTTGGAGGTTCCGGCAGAGGCTCTCGAGGTCCACGCCGGTGCGGCCCTCACCATCGATGACCTGATCGACCTGATGCTGGCGCTGGAGAGCGACAGCGAGGCCCGTCCTCATGATGCGGTGACAACCGCGGGGCCGTGACGCACGTCTTAGACATGCCCGCACGAGCCCTGGAGGCAGTCATGAACCGCTTGCTCCTCATCCCCGCAGCCGCCGTGCTGGTCGCCTCCGGCGGATACGCCGCCCCCGCCTCGGCGACAACCGGGTTCGGCGTCAACCGGGTGTCGGTGGCGGACCCGAACACCTCACCTGCGCAGCAGCCGCAGCTGCTGGCGGTGTCGGTCGGACACCACCCAGCCTTCGACCGCGTCGTGTTCCGCTTCTCCAGCCGGGCGCCTGGCTACGACGTGCGCTACGTACGCCGGGTCCTCGCCGACGCGTCCGGGCAGCCGATCCGGCTGAGCGGCAACGCCTTCCTTGCCGTCACGATGCACTCGGTAGCCAGCGGCCAGGCCGGGAAACACGATGCACCGCAGGGGCGCCAGCGCCCGCGCTTTCCCGAGCTGCGGGAGATCGTCGGCTCCGGTGACTTCGAGGGACATGTCTCCTTCGGGCTCGGGCTGACCTCGAAGTCCGGGTTCCGCGCGTTCACCCTGAGCAACCCTGACCGGCTCGTCGTCGACGTCCGCATCCCCGCCGGCACTACAGCTCCGGTCACGGCCGGGAGCCAGCTGGCGAACACCGGGTCCGGCACGGCACCGAACACGGGCCTGATCGCCTCCGGCGGCATCGCCCTGCTGCTCACGGGAATCGCGATCCGCCTCGCGGCGAGATCTCGCCGGCGTCCTGCGTCGGTCTGACCTGAGGGATGACGTGGCACCCTCGGCCGGGTGGCCACCCGAACGGTTGACGTAGCAGCGGAGCGACTCAGCGCCTGGCTGGGTCGCTTCGCTGATGCGCACGGGGCGCCGACGGTCGCGGCCACGCCGGGGCACGTGGTGTTCACCGCGCCAGACGGAACGGTCGCCGACTGCGAGGTGCCGTTCCCTCCTCTGCGCAGTTCGCCGGCGAGCCCGGACGCGGGTCTGGTCGCTCACGTGCTGGCGGACCGCCGGGTGGGAGTCCTGCTGGTCCGGCTGGGCGGCTACGCGGCAGGCGTCTTCACCGGTCCGACGCTGACGTCGTCCAAAGTCGGGTCCCGGCTCGTCCACGGCCGCAACGCAGCCGGCGGCCAGTCCCAGCAGCGATTCGCCCGCCGCCGGGAAGGTCAGGCCAGGGTCGCTCTGCAGGAGGCGGCCGACGTGGCCGTTCGAATCCTCGGGCCGGTGCGCGCGCAGCTCGACGCGGTCGTCACCGGCGGCGACCGGGTCGCTGTGGACCGGGTGCTCGCCGACAACCGGCTCGCGAGCCTGCGGCCTCTTGTCGTACGCCGGGTGCTCGACGTACCTGACCCGCGGTTGCGCGTCCTGCAGGGGACGCCACGCCTGTTCCGATCGGTGCGCGTGCGGGTCGTCGATCCACCCGATACGGGCCCGGAGCACGATGGGCGCCACTCGTGACCCTGACCGACCATCTCCCCGGCACCGCTGACCCGGACGCCCTCCTCGACGCGTTCACCGCGTGGACGGCGGGCCAGGGCCTGACCCTCTACCCCGCCCAGGAAGAGGCGGTCCTCGAAGTCGTGACCGGGGCGAACGTCATCCTCAGCACTCCCACCGGCTCCGGGAAGAGCCTGGTAGCCGTCGCAGCGCATTTCACCGCCCTGGCCCAGGGCAGGCGGACGTTCTACACGGCGCCGATCAAGGCGCTGGTGTCGGAGAAGTTCTTCGCCCTGTGCGAGACGTTCGGCGCCGAACGGGTCGGCATGATGACCGGCGACGCCAGCGTCAACGCCGACGCCCCCATCGTCTGCGCGACAGCCGAGATCCTCGCCAACATCGCACTCCGGGACGGCGCCGCTGCCGACGTCGGGCAGGTCGTGATGGACGAGTTCCACTTCTACGCCGACCCGGACCGGGGTTGGGCGTGGCAGGTCCCGCTGCTCGAGCTGACCGGTGCCCAGTTCCTGCTCATGTCGGCAACCCTCGGCGACGTGAGCGCATTCGAGGCCGACCTCACTCGGCGTACGGGCCGACGGACTGCCGTCGTCAGCTCGGTCGACCGGCCCATCCCTCTGTACTTCTCGTTCGCGACGACGCCCGTGCACGAGACCCTCGAGGAGCTGCTGGCCACCGGCCGCGCGCCCGTCTACGTCGTGCACTTCACCCAGGTGGCCGCGATCGAGCGGGCGCAGGCGCTGATGAGTGTCAACGTGTGCACGCGCGAGGAGAAGGACGCGATCGCCGCACTGATCGGTGGTTTCCGGTTCACCGCCGGCTTCGGGCGCACGCTGTCGCGCCTGGTGCGACACGGCATCGGGGTGCACCACGCGGGGATGCTGCCGCGGTACCGGCGGCTGGTCGAGTCCCTCGCGCAGGCCGGCCTGCTGAAGGTGATCTGCGGCACCGACACCCTGGGCGTCGGCATCAACGTCCCGATCCGGACCGTGCTGCTCACCGGCCTCAGCAAGTACGACGGGGTGCGCTCCCGGCACTTGACTGCCCGGGAGTTCCACCAGATCTCCGGTCGGGCCGGTCGCGCCGGCTTCGACACGGCGGGCACCGTCGTCGTCCAGGCACCCGACCACGTCGTCGACAACGAACGGGCCCTCGCCAAGGCCGGGGACGATCCGAAGAAGCGCCGCAAGGTGGTGCGGCGCAAGCCACCCGAGGGCTTCGTCTCGTGGGGCGAGCCCACGTTCGAGCGGCTGCTCAATGCGCCGCCGGAGACGTTGACGTCCAGCTTCGCGGTCTCGCACGCGATGGTCCTGAACGTGATCAGCCGCCCGGGCGATGCGTTCGCCGCGATGCGCCAGCTCCTCACGGACAACCACGAACCGCGGGCGGCCCAGCTGCGGCACATCCGGCGGGCGATCGCCAACTACCGTGCGCTGCTGGCGGCCGAGGTGGTCGAACGACTGCCGGAGCCGGATGCGACCGGTCGCACGGTGCGAGTGACGGTGGACCTGCAGGCCGACTTCGCCCTGAACCAGCCGCTGTCGCCCTTCGCCATCGCCGCGATCGGGCTGCTCGACGCCGAAGCGCCGGACTATGCGCTCGACGTGGTCTCGGTGATCGAGTCGACGTTGGAGAACCCGAGGCAGGTGCTGTCCGCTCAGCTGTTCAAGGCGCGGGGGGAAGCGGTCGCGCAGATGAAGGCGGACGGGATCGACTACGACGAGCGGATGGAGCTCCTCGACGACGTGACCTACCCCCGACCGCTCGCCGAGCTGCTCGAGCACGCTCTCGAGGCCTACCGGCGGGGGCATCCCTGGGTGGGCGACTACGAGCTCACGCCGAAGTCGGTGGTGCGCGACATGTACGAGCGGGCGATGACCTTCGTCGAGTACGTCGGCTTCTACAACCTGGCCCGGTCCGAGGGTCTCGTCCTGCGCTACCTCGCCGACGCGTACAAGGCGTTGCGGCAGACGGTGCCCGAGGACGCCCGGACCGAGACGCTGACGGACCTCACGGAGTGGCTGGGTGAGCTGGTGCGTCAGGTCGACTCCAGCCTGCTCGAGGAGTGGGAGCGGCTGCGGCAGCCCACCGAGGGCACCGAGTCGACCACGGGCGGCGGGATCGATAAGCCGCCGCCTCCCGTCACCGGCAACGCCCGGGCGTTCCGCGTGCTGGTGCGCAACGCGATTTTCCGCCGCGTGGAACTGGCGGCGCTGCGCCGCTCCGACGAGCTGGGTGCGATGGACTCCGACGCCGGATGGGACGCGGATCGGTGGGCAGGGGCGCTGGCGGGCTACTTCGAGGAGTACGACGAGATCGGCACCGGACCGGCCGCGCGCGGGCCGGCGCTGTTCGCGGTGGAGACCCGCCCAGGCTTCTGGGACGTCCGGCAAATCTTCGACGACCCGGACGGCGACCACGACTGGGGCATCCGGGCCGAGGTGGACCTCGCAGCATCGGACGAGGAGGGCGTCGCCGTGGTCCGGCTTGTGGACGTCGGCCCGGTCCTGCGCTGAAGCGGCGAGCAGCGCTCCTTGGCTGTCGGAGGGCCGGTGCCCGATATGGGACGTACTGCGAGGGAGTTCATCTCTCGGCAGAGGGAATCGCGTTGAACCTGTCAGAGGGCCTGGTTAGGTTCCCGAGGTGTACGGAACCGTTTCGTGCGACCACATCGCGACACCCGCCGGGATGGCCGCGGGAATGCGGGGCCAGGATGCCGACTTGATGGTCGGTGTGCTGCGCTCGCAGCGGTGTACGCCATACCCCCCTGCACAGGAGACAACGTGAGCATCCCCGCAACACCAGCCGACGACCGGACCGAGGTCACGGAGGGCCCCGACCCCAAGCGGTGGCTGGCACTCGCCGTGCTGGCCGCGGCCCAGCTCATGATCGTGCTCGACGCCTCAATCGTGAACATCGCGCTGCCCTCGGCCCAGCGCGACCTCGGCATCAGCAACGCGGACCGGCAGTGGGTGGTGACCGCCTACACGCTGGCCTTCGGTGGCCTCCTGCTGCTCGGCGGCCGGATCGCCGACTACACCGGGCGCAAGCGCACCTTCATCATCGGGCTGCTCGGGTTCGCCGGGGCGTCCGCGCTGGGCGGGATCGCGGCCAACCAGGAGCTGCTGTTCGCGGCCCGCGCCCTGCAGGGCGGGTTTGCCGCACTGATGGCGCCGTCCGCCCTGTCCATCGTGACGGTCACGTTCACCGAGCCGCGGGAGCGCGCCAAGGCATTCGGTGTCTTCGGTGCGCTCGCTGGTGGCGGTGCCGCGATCGGTCTCATCGTCGGAGGCGTCCTCACCGAGTACGCCTCCTGGCGCTGGTGCCTGGGCGTGAACGTGCCGGTCGCACTGCTCGTCGCCTTCTTCGCGTTCCCGCTCGTCCACGAGAGCAAGGCGCCCGGCAACACCAAGTACGACGTGCCCGGCGTGCTGCTCGCGACGCTCGGGCTGGTCTCGCTCGTCTACGGCTTCACCGAGGCGGCCCGCGCCAAGAACCCAGGCAACCCGGCCGACACCTCGGTGCAGGGCTGGCTGGCGTCGTCGACACTCTTCTTCCTGGTGGCGGCCGTCGTCCTGCTCGTCGCCTTCGTGTTCTGGGAGACACGGGCCAAGAACCCGATGCTGCCGCTGCGGGTCGTGCTCGACCGCAACCGCGGTGGCTCCTACCTGGTCTTCCTGCTCGTCGGTGCCGGACTGTTCGCGATGTTCCTGTTCCTCACCTACTACTTCCAGTTCAACCTGGGCTACAGCCCGCTGAAGTCCGGCTTCGCCTTCCTGCCGTTCAGCGGTGGCATCATCCTGACGGCCGGCGTGGTGTCGCAGTTGCTGCCGCGGTTCGGGCCCAAGCCGTTGATGATCCCTGGCCTCGTGATGGCGGTCCTCGGCATGCTCTGGCTCACCCAGATCGGCCAGGACACGTCGTACTGGAGCCATGTGCTGCCCTCAGAGCTGCTCATGAGCATCGGTCTCGCCGGGGTGTTCATCCCGGCCTCCAGCACGGCGCTGATCGGTGTGGGTCACCACGATGCGGGGGTTGCGAGCGCAGTACTGAACACCTCGCAGCAGATCGGCGGTTCTCTCGGCACTGCCCTTCTCAACACCCTGTTCGCCGGCGCGGTGACGACCTACCTCGCCGCGAATGCGCACAGCGCCGCCGACGGGAAGCGGCTCATCCCGCTGGCCTACATCCACGGCTACCACGTCTCGTTCTTCTGGGGAGCCATGTTGTTGCTGGCGGCGCTGATCACGGCGGCGCTGTTCATCAACGCCCGCAAGGAGGACGTGCCGTCCGAGCCCGGCCTGGTGGCCGCAACCGAGTCCTGACCGGATGACCCCGGGGCCGGCGCGGCCGGCCCCGGGTCATCAGGACGTCGTGCTCGCGGGACCTTCGGCGTGCGGCCCCGGATGGCCGGTCATCGTCGGCGCCAACCGACGCAGCGATGCGAACGTCGGAAGGAGCGCGGCGTATAGGTCACCGAACACGGGTCGCAGCTCGGCATAGACCGCGACAGCAGCGGGGTCGGGTCGCACGGTCTCCCGGATCTGCACCATGTCGGCGGCGACGTCGACGCTCTGGACCATTCCCAACGCCTGCATCCCGAGCAGCGCCGCGCCGAAGCTCGAACCTTCGTGCCCGGCGGGAAATCCGATGTCCATCGCAAGAACGTCGGCCAGCATCTGCCGCCACAGCGCACTGCGAGCGAAGCCTCCCGTCGCCCTGATCTCGCGGACCTCGTTGCCGGCCGCGCGGATCGAGTCCAGCACCAGCCCGAGCTGCATGCAGACGCCCTCGATCGCGGCCCGCACCAGGTGCTCCCGGCGGTGCTCGCGGGTCAGCCCGACGTAGGCGCCTTGCGGCAGCGAGCTCCAGTGCGGAGCGCGCTCGCTCATCAGGTACGGCAGCATGACCAGCCCACCGGATCCGGCGGGCGCCCGGGCGGCGAGGTCCAGCAGGTCCGCCGGGTGACCGGCGCCGAGGTCCGGCGCGAGCGCATCGGCCGCCCACGCCAGCACCGATCCCCCGTTGTTGATGGCCCCGCCGACCGTCCAGCGGGTGTCTGTCAGGGCGTAGCAGAACACCCCTCCGTGCGGGTCGACCGCCGGGCGCTCGACCATCACCCGGATCGCGCCGCTCGTCCCGATCGAGCAGGCGGCGATGCCGGCGTGGACCGCACCGAGCCCCAGGCTCGCCAGCGGACCGTCACCGGCGCCGACCACGACCGGGGTCCCGGCCGGCAGGCCGGTCGCGGCGACAGCCGACGGCGTCATCTCCGGCAGCACCGTCGTCGTGGGCACCAGCTCGGGCAGCTGCCCCGGATGGATACCCGCGAGGGTGAGGGCCTCGACGTCCCACACCAACCGATGGATGTCCATCAGCCCGGTCCCGGACGCGACGGAGTGGTCGGTGACCAGGACACCGCAGAGACGGTGCAGGACGTACTCCTTGATGCCGACCCAGTGCGCGACCTGCTCGAACAGCCGCGGCTGCTCCTCGCGGAACCAGATGAGCTTCGGCAGCGGGGACATGCAGTGCATCGGGGTGCCGGTCCGGCGGTGCAGGGCGAGACCGGCAGCCGTCGGGTGCAGATGTTCTGCCTGCTCGGCGGCTCGTGAGTCGGCCCAGGTGACCGACGGAGTCAGCGGCGTCCCGCCCTGGTCCAGCCCGATCAGGCTGTGCATCGCCGAGCTGAACGACAAGCCAGCCACCGGGGCGCTGACCTGAGCCACGACGTCGCGGACGGTGCTCACGACGGCGGCCAGGATGGTGTCCGGGTCCTGCTCGGCGTACCCGGGTCTGGGCTCCTCGAGCGGATAGGACACCGAGGCGCTCGCGCCCGCCGTCCCCAGGACGTCGTAGGCAACCGTCTTGGTGCTGGTCGTGCCGATGTCGACGCCGAGCACGACGCCGCGTGCCGGGCCCGTGCCCGCACCCTGCTCGCCCAAGACCACCGCCCTCCGTGCCGCGATGCTAGTGGGCGAGTCGCCGCCGCGCCTCGCGGAAGAAGGCGTCCGCCTCGGCCGGCGTGTGCACCTCGGTGATGACGATGGTCGCGCCGAAGGGGGCGTTCCAGAAGGCGTCACGCCGCGGCGGACCGGCGTGCGGACCGACGTACAGGTAGGGCAGCGGCAGGTCCTCGTCACCGGGACTGGCGCCGAAGTTGATCCCGCCTGCGGTCAGCCCGATGTCGAAGTGCTCCGGCCAGATCCAGGCCTCGCTGGGCTCCTGCTCCGCCAGCTCGGTCGCGAGCAGGCCGAGACTCGCCGCGCCCAGCGCGAACCAGTCGGCGATCACGCCGGCTGCGCGGGGATCAACATGCAGACCGGCGTCCGGCTCGAGCGGGGTGCTCGGTGGGTGCTTCGTCCACGGGAACCCCGGCTCGACCCCGGCGAACTGGGCCGCCGCCCGAACGGTGGTGAGCGGCCGGTCGCTGGCCCCGGTCGGACCGGTGACGACGATGTCGGTGCCCCGCACGCCGATCACCCGGCCGTCGGGCAGCGGGGGCGTCGCGAAGCCGCCGGGCGCGGCCAGCAGGCCGATCTCCCCGGTCGCACGCTTACGGGCCGCGGCCAGAACGTGCTCGGCGACCTGGTGCAGGGACAGGCGAGTCGCGGTCAGGTCCGCGAGGGGAGGTAGGTCCTGCATCTGCGGCGTCTCCCGCCCGCCAGGTCGACCAACCGGCCGACCCGCCTTACAGCTTGGAGATCTTGCTGCTGGGGAGGGTGATCCGCTGGATGCCCGACACCCCGAAGTTGACCAGCACCGCGATGTCGTCGTCCTCGACCCCGATGACCTTGCCCATTCCGTGGCGGTCGTGGGTGACGCGCTCCCCTACGGTGAAGTGCTCCGGCTGGCGAACGACGGGAGCCTTGAAGGGACTGCCTGGCAGGACGCGCCGGGTGGCGGCGGGGCGAGTGCTCATCAGTCCCAGTATGCGCCATCGGGGCCAGCTAGGGATACCACTTCCCCTATCTTCGGGCCGGGCGCTGACGAGGGGAGCCGCGAATGCCGGACGGTGAGCCGCCCGCCGGCTACCTCCTGGTCCACGGCTGGCAGCACCACCAGCCGCCCGGCCACTGGCTGGTGTGGCTGGCGGCGCAGCTGCGCTCGCGAGGTCGTTCCGTCGCCTATCCGCAGCTGCCCGACCCCGACGAACCGCAGCTGGACGCCTGGCTGGGCGAGCTGCGCGGGCAGCTCCAGGTGGCGCCGACTCCGTCCGTCGTCGTGTGCCACAGCCTCGGCTGCCTGTTGTGGCTGCAGCACGCGGCGGGCGCTGGGGCCACCGCTGCGGTGCAGCGCGTGGTGCTGGTCGCCCCACCTGACCGGTCGCTGCTGGACCAGGCGCCGGGGCTCGCCCCGTTCTTCGGTCCGGTGCGCGCCGACCAGCTCGCGGCCACGTCTCGCGCGGTCGTCCGCCTGGTGTGCTCCGACAACGACCCGTACTGCCCATCCGGCGCCGCCACGGAGTATGGGGCCGCCCTCGGGCTCGACGTCGACCTGCTGCCTGGGCGTGCGCATCTGGACCCGGACGCGGGCTTCGGTCCGTGGCCAGCGATGCTGGACTGGTGCCTGGATCCCCGAACCCGTCTGGGCGCACCGGAGGGCTGAGATGACCTGGATGATCTACGGGGCCAACGGTTACACCGGCCGCCTGGTGGCCGAACTGGCCGTGGCTCGCGGACATCGTCCGCTGCTCGCCGGCCGCAGCGGGGCCAGCGTGCGCGCCGTCGCCGAACCGCTGGGCCTGGACTGGCGGGCGTTCGGGCTCTCGCAGCGGCGGGCAGTCGGGGCGGGACTCGACGGCGTCGACCTGGTGGCCCACTGCGCCGGGCCGTTCTCCGAGACCTATGCCCCGGTCCTCGAGGCCTGCCTGTCCACCCGGACCTCCTACCTGGACATCACCGGCGAGATCGACGTGCTCGAGGCCGCGCTGGCCCGCAACGCCGAGGCAGTGGATGCCGGCGTGGCGATCCTGCCGGGCAGCGGCTTCGACGTGGTGCCCACCGACTGCCTGGGGGCCATGGTCGTGGAGCGGCTGCCCGACGCCGCCCGCCTCGAGATCGCGTTCCGGGCCGGCGGCGGGATGAGCCGGGGCACCGCGCGGACCATGGTGGCCGGCATGGCACAAGGCGGCCGGGCGCGCATGGGCGGCGTCATCGAGACCGTCCCGCCGGGTTGGCGACGGCGCACCGTCGAGTTCGCCACCGGACCGGCAACCGTGACGTCCATCCCGTGGGGCGATGTGAGCACCGCCTTCCACTCCACCGGCGTGCCCGAGATCGTCACCTACACGCAGGTCCCCGGCGGCGGTGCCGCCTCCCGGGTCCAGGCACTGGCGGCACCGGTGAGCAGGCTCCCCGGCGTACGCCGGGTGCTGGACGCCGTCGTGGCGCGACGCGTCAGCGGCCCGGACGAACAACGCCGGGCCGGCAGCAGCAGCCAGGTCTGGGCGCGGGCCGAGACCGACGACGGTCGTTCGGTGACCGGTGTGCTCAGCACACCGAACGGATACGCGCTCACCGCTGACAGCGTCGTGCGCGTCGCCGAGCGTGTCCTCGCGGGCGACGTCGACCCCGGTGCGCACACGCCATCGCGTGCACATGGGCCTCGCTTCGTGCTCGAGCTCGACGGGGTGACGCTGCACCGACTCGACGACGCCCCCGGATAGCGTGTCGACATGCGCATCCTGGTGATCGGCGGGACGCGGTTCGTCGGACGGCACATGGTCGAGGCAGCACTCGCCGCCGGGCACGACGTGACGCTGTTCCACCGGGGACAGACCGGCCCGGAGCTCTTCCCTGGCGTCGAGCGCAGGCAGGGCGACCGCAACGGCGACCTCGGTGAGCTGGCCGAGGGCAGCTGGGACGCGACGATCGACACCTGTGCCTATGTCCCGCGCCAGGTCCACACAGTGGCCGATGCGCTCGGCGAACGGGCGGGCACCTACCTGCTCGTGTCCAGCGTGTCGGCGTACGACACTCCCGAGGCGGCCGGGTTCCGGGAGGACTCCCCGCTCATCGAGCTCGCCGATCCGACCGTGGAGGAGATCACCGGCGACACGTACGGAGGGCTCAAGGTCCTGTGCGAGCGCGCCGCGGTGGAGCGGTTCGGTGCCGGCTCGATCATCGTCCGGCCGACGTACGTCGTGGGGCCCGACGACTACACATGGCGGTTCCCGTGGTGGGTCCAGCGGTTGGCGCGCGGCGGCGAGGTGCTCGCCCCGGGGCCGGCCGACAACCCGGCGCAGGTCATCGACGCGCGCGACATGGCCACCTGGACCGTCCGGCTGCTCGAGCAGAAGGAGGCGGGTGCCTTCCACGCGGTCAGCCCGGCGCCGCCCTTCGGCTTCGGGGAACAGCTCGAGGCGATCCGGGCCGCCGTTGCTCCGGAGGGGACGGTGCTCACCTGGGTCGACGAGGACTTCCTGCTCGCGGAAGGCCTCGACGACACTGCCTTCCCGCTGTGGAGCGGAGGGGACCCCGCCCGCCTGATCATGGCCGCCGACCCGGCCGCGGCCACCGCCACCGGCCTGGTCCCACGGCCCCTCGAGGACACCGCCCGCGACACGCTGAGCTGGCTCCGTGGCGTCGAGCAGCCCGCCTCCCCCGGGATCAGCCCGGAGCGGGAAGCCGAGCTGCTCGACGCCTGGAAACGCCGCAGCTCAGGCTGATCCGCCTGGTCAGGACCGGGTGTAGATCACGATGCCCAGGCACATCTCGTCGGACGTGCCCTCGCCCCAGGTGACGTAGCGCGGCTGCTCCGTCTGGAGCTCGGGCACCAGGCGGCGCAGCCCGGCGTCGTGGGTGCAGGTGACCCGCAGCGTGTCGCCGGGTCCGACCCGGACCGGCCGGGGCAGCGCGGTGGCCCGTTGGTTGTCGAAGTCCCAGACGGCCCGGTTGAGCAGCGTCCGCGCCTTTGCCGTACCCGGATCGAGCTCCACCTTGATGGACCGTCCGAGCAGGTGCATGTGACCGGCGACGGCGCGGACCACCATCGATTGCTGTACCCGGCGATCGCAGTGCTGGGTGGGTCCGGCGCGCACCGTCCCGAGGTTCCCACCGCAGAGCAGCTGCAGGCCGGCCACCGTCGTCCCCGCCTCCGGACCGAACCGGTGCATCAGGTCGAGGACGGCGTTCTCCCGGTCACACAGCGGGCCGCTCTGCCCGCTCGGGCAGGGCAGCTCCACCGGCGCGACGAGGAGCATCGTCTCGAGCGGGCGCAGCGCCAGCCGGCCGGAGGCCAGCCGCAACCGCAGGCCGCTGTGGTCGGGGACGGCGCCGGCGCGCAGGTTGTAGTGGACCTGCAGCACCAGCCGGCTTCCCACCGCGAGGCGTACGCCGGTCCCGGCACCGAAGACACTCTCCCCGCCACCCGGCGCCCAGGCCGCCAGCCACGGTGCGGAGTCCAGCGAGCGCACTGCCTGCCCTCCGCTCCCCCCGGGGATGCCGGCGTCCCCGAAGCAGGTCCAGCCGATGCCCGGGTCACGCGCGTCGGCCGTCTGGGCGCGCGGCACGTCACCCGGTGCGACCCGGAAGACGATCGCGTGGTGGACGATGGCCGGCGTGCCGGGCAGCACCTCGACCCCGGTCACGAACGTGTCCGCGGTCAGCTTCGGGTCCAACAGGAAGCATCGGTACTCGTCCTTGCCGCCGTTGGGCGCCACCGGTTCGTATGCCTTCGGGATCGTGAGATCCAGGAACCGCTCGCCGGCGCGCAGAGGCGCGGACGCCGGCGTGGTCGGGCCGGACGGCGAAGGCGAGCTGGGGGACC
>JAVEDB010000014.1 GCA_030841185.1 Actinomycetota bacterium | reverse complement strand
ACAGCAAGGCTGCCTTCACCAAGGCTGGGCTGTCCGGACCGCCGGCATCGTTCGAGGAGCTCGTCACGGACTGTGGCAAGCTCAAGGCCGCCGGCTACACGCCGATCGCGTTCGGCAACCAGTTCGGTTGGCCGGCCATCCATTACCTGACCCAACTCAACACGTTCGACGTGCCCGCAGCGACGCTAGAGACGGACTACAAGCCGGCAACGGGAGCATTCACCGACCCCGGGTACGTCACGGCGCTGACCCAGTTCCAGACGATCATCAAGCAGTGCAGCAATCCGTCGTCCGACGGTCTTGCTCACGAGGCCGCGCAGGCCAACTTCATCTCGGGCAAGGCCGCGATGCACTACCTCGAGTTGGTGGAGTTCCCGGTCCTGACCGCCAAGGGTGGAGCGCCCAAGTCGCTCGCGGACAACTGGGGCTTCTTCCGGCTCCCCGCCCCGAGTGGAGCGACGGGTGACACCAACGCGCTCACCGGGGCCCCTGACGGCTTCATGATCAACAAGGACAGCAAGAATGCAGCGCTCGCGGTGGACTTCCTGAAGTTCATGACGAACCCGACCAACGCCAAGCAGATGACGTCGCAGATCGGCTACCTGAGCCCGGTCCTGGGCTCGTCGACGCCGCAGAACTCCTTCGCCCAGCAGACCGAGGCCCTCGCCGACATGTCCAAAGCGAGTAACTTCGCGATCTGGCTGGACACGGTCACCAACGCGCTGGTGGCGAACGCCTACCTGGCGGGCGCCGAGGGGATCGCGAATGGCACGCAGACGCCTCAGCAGGTGATGGCCGCGGTTCAGAAGGCGGCCGCGAAGGCCAAGGCGCAGGCTGGATGAGCACGCGGCCCGGGTTGTCGCCGCCACGTCCGGGCGGCGGCAACCCGGGACCGCGCCGGCGAGCACTGCAAAGGAGGTCTTCGTGAATCGCACTCTGGCCAGATCGCGAACCTGGGTGTGGGTGCTCCCTGCGGTCATTCTGCTTGGGGTCTTCGTCTACTACCCGATCGTCGACAACATTCGGCTCAGCTTCTACTCCTGGAGCGCGTTCTCCCCGCACGCGACGTTCGTCGGGTTCGGCAACTACACCAACGCCTTCTCGGACTCGGTGTTTCGCCGAGCCCTGGTGAACAACGTTCTGTATGCCGTGATCTCCCTGATATTCCAGGTCGGCGGTTCGCTCGTGCTCGCCGCCGTGCTGGAAGAGGTCGTGCACAACCGGCTGCGCGGCATCTTGCGGACGATCTACTTCATCCCCGCCACGATCTCAATCACCGTCGCTGGAATCCTCTTCGCATTCCTCTACAACCCGCAGATCGGGCTGGTGAACCGTGCGCTCAGCGGCGTCGGCCTGGGATCGCTGGCCCACGACTGGCTCGGCCGTCCGCAGACGGCGATCTTCGCGATCATCGGCATGAGCCAGTGGCAGTCGATCGGTTACACCGCAGTGCTCTTCGTCGTCGCGATCCAGCGCATCCCGAGGGAGCTCTACGAGGCGGCCAAGGTCGACGGGGCCGGCGGCGTGCGGACCTTCTTCTCCATCACCATCCCACTATTGCGTGAGATGACGACGCTGGTCACGATCCTGACGCTGTCAGGGGCCTTCCTCGTTTTCAACGAGGTCATGGTCATGACCGGCGGCGGCCCCTCCAACTCGAGCCAGGTGCTCGGCACGTGGCTCTACCAGAACGCCTTCCTGCAGGACGACATGGGCTACGCCGCCGCGATCGCGACCGTCATCTTCGTGATCACCTTCGCCATCTCGGCCGCGCAGATCGTCTACACCCGACGGCGGAGGGTCCAATGGTGACCGAGGCCACACAGCGGCTGCCGGTCGCTAGCGACCGGAACGCAGGCGCCCTGCGCCGCAACTCACCGGCCTACCGCCCCGGCCAGCTCCTGGGCCGGGTGGTGGTGTGGATCCTCTTGGCGGCACTTGCGATCGTGGTCATCTACCCGCTGCTGTGGATGGTCTTCAGCAGCTTCAAGGACAACACCGAGGTGTTCGGCAACCCCTGGGGCCTGCCCTCACAGCTGCGGTGGCACAACTTCGTGCAAGCCGGCAACGCAGGCGTCGTCAGGTACTTCACGAACAGCGTCATCGTCACGTCGGTCTCGATCGTCACGACCACGCTGATCAGCGCCTGGGCGGCGTACGGTCTGGTCCGGGTGCAGATCCCGCTCGCGGGCCCGGTGATTCTGATGCTCCTGGGCGGCCTGATGCTGGCGCCGACGGTGGCGCTGGTACCCCTGTTCGGATTGCTCCAGCAGCTGCACATCTACAACAGCTACTGGGCTCTGATCGTCCTGTACACCGCGTTCCGGATCCCCTTCACCACGTTCCTGATCAGGGCGTACATGGTGGACCTGCCTCCAGATGTCGACGAGGCGGCCATCATCGACGGGGCAACGCGCGGTCAGATCTTCTGGCAGATCATCTTCCCGATGTGCCGCCCGATCGTGGTCTCGGCGGCTCTGTTGCAGGCCCTGTTCGCCTGGAACGAGTTCGTTTTCGCCCTGGTCTTCATCAGCAGCGGCGACCTCAAGACGTTGCCGGTCGGTCTGGTCGACATGCAGAGCCGCCTCCTCACCAACTGGCCCGTTCAGTTCGCCGGCCTGACGATGGCGGCGTTGCCGATGATCGTGCTGTTCCTGATCGGCCAGCGCCAGTTCCTGCGCGGGCTCACCGACGGTATCGGGAAATGATCGCCAGAAGTGGATCAGCTCCGAGCGACTAACGCGTGGCAAATCCGGAGGGTCAGCAGGTTCCACGAGAGGTAAATGCCGGCACCGACAGATTCCCTCGGCGGGTAAACCTATGGGGCGGTCTCGCGCGATGGTAGGTCGTGAGTGATCGCCATCTGGTCAGCGCCAGCCCGGGGGACTCCATGAACGATCAGCGGCCGGTCGTGGTATCCATCGGGGAGACCTTCGAGACCTTCTACGCCCGCGAGTACCGGCCGCTGGTGGCCCTGACGTACGTGTTGTCGGGAAGCCCGTCGGTGGCCGAGGACCTCGCCCAGGAGGCCATGGCGGCCACCTTCCGGCAGTGGTCGCGGGTGTCGGGCATGGACAGCCCGACCGGCTACCTGCGGCGTACGGCGGCGCACCTAGCGGCCTCGGACGTCCGCCGCAAGGTCGCGGAGGCGAAGGCGTTCTTCCGCCTGTCCGCGCAGCGGGACCCGCTGCCCGCGATGGACGCGCCGGACGAGGAGTTCTGGGCGGCGGTACGACGCCTGCCGTCCCGGCAGGCCCAGGCGGTGGCGCTGCGGTACGTCTACGACTTCTCGGTACTCGAGGTGGCCCAGGTGATGCAGATCTCCGAAGGGGCCGCCAAGTCGCACCTGTTCCGCGGCCGACGGTCCCTGGCGTATGCGCTCGGGCTCCAGTCGGATCTCTCGACCGATGGGGAGGTGGCGTCGTGACCGACTACGACGCGTTCGAGACCCGCGCTAGGCAAGCAGCAGGTAGTGCCCACCGTTCCGTGAGAGGAATCGACATGACCGGTCTGACCGCTCAGCAGCACACCACTTCGATGCGTGCCCCGTCGCGGACCCTCCTGGTCGTCACGGCCGCCGTCGCCCTGCTGCTCCTCATCGGGGCACTGGTCAGCCGCAGCGTGTTCACCCGCGACGAGGGCGTTCCGGCGTTCAAGCCGCAGCCCGTGCCGGGTGCTCAGATCTTCCACCCCCTGCTCCAGCCCTCTGTCAGCTATCGGATCCCGGCCCAGCACCTCGCGACGCGGAACACGGCTGACCTCACCGTGGTCAGGTTCGACGGGGTACCCCTCGGCGGACTGATCGCGATGCGGGTCAGGGACTACGCCACCGGGGACCAGCAGGACCTGGCGGCAGCTGTGGCGGCAGACATCCGGCTGCGCATCCTGCGCCGCGACCCGACGACTGTGGGCGGCGAGCCCGCCACCCGCCTAGTCGTCCGGCCGGTTCCCGGCATCACCGCCAGCTCGTGGTTTTGCCCCATCGGCGACCTGCCGTGCTTCACGCTCGACCCCACCGGCCAGACCACGCTCTACCTGTTCAACCACCAGGGCGCCCGCTACCTGCTGTCCGGAGGTGCGATCAATGACTCCGGCGCCGCGAAGCTGCAGGCCATCGTCGATGGAGCCGCGGCGACCTGGCACTGGTGAACCGCACTACCGGGTCCAAGCATTTGCGATGAGTTTCGCGCTCGGCGCCCGTCTGATGTACGACAGTTACCTGAGCCAGGGTGCTCGGGGGGCCGACGAAGGGGTGCGGCATGGAGATCATCAATTTGGGGATCGCGGACGGGCTGCCCCCAGTGGACTGGGCCGCCGTCGTCGACAAGCTCGATGCGGGGTCGGCGCCGGCTGCTGACGCGGTGAACTCCCGCACGACCTGGCTGTGCACTGTCAACGAGGACGGCAGCCCGCATGTGACTGCTGTTGGTGCTCTCTGGGTGGAGGGCACCTTCTGGTTCCAGACGGGTGCGGGTACGCGGAAAGGCCGCAATGTCGTGCGCGATCCGCGGTGTTCGGTTTCGGTGTCGATCCGCGACGCGGACGTCGTCGTCGAGGGTGACGCCGTACGGGTGACCGAGCCGGCTGCACTGACGCGGATTGCGAAGGCATGGGCAGATCAGGGATGGCCCGCGGAGCCCGACGAAAGCGGGACCGGTATCACTGCCCCGTTCAACGCACCGGCGCAGGGACCACCGCCGTGGAACGTGTATCGCATCGAACCGCTCTCGGTGACCGTGGTGTCGTCCGCGGAGCCGGGTGGCTTGACTCGCTTCCGGTTCCGATGACGGCCGCCGAGATCGATGAGTACCTGAAGCAGTTGGATGAGCCGAAGCGTTCAACGCTCGGCCAGCTGCGTCGCGACATCCTCGCCGTGATTCCCGACGCCGAGCAATGCATCTCGTACGCCGTGCCGGGCTTCAAGGTCGCCGGCGAAACCATCGCTGGGTTCGCGGCCTTCAAGAACCACCTGAGCTACCTGCCGCACAGTGGCTCGGTGTTTCCCGAGTTGGCCGAAGAGCTGGCCGGCTACCAGAAGTCGGCGGGAGCTCTGCGCTTCCCTGTCGACCAGCCGCTGGCCGCCGACTTGGTCCGGAAGCTCATCACCGTCCGGCTTGAACTGACCTGATCGGGCGCTCACAGCCACGTGGACGGCCGTGGCGTGGCGCCAGTCGCCCGCAATGGTCAGGAGATCGCGGCCTTGACCAGCTTGACGACCTTCTTCTCCACCGTGGGGCTCCACTTCTTGAGAGCGAACGACACCGGCCACATGTCGCCGTCGTCGAGGTTCGCCGAGTCCTGGAAGCCGAGGGTCGAGTAGCGGTAGTTGAACTTGCCCGAGTCCTGGTAGAAGACGACGACCTTGCCGTCCTCGTCCGCGTAGGCAGGCATCCCGTACCAGGTCTTCGGCGACAAGTCGGGGGCGGTCGCGGTCACCGTCACATGCACCCGCTCGGCGAGCGCACGATCCTCCGGCGCCATCTCGGCGATCCGGTCCAGCAGCGTCTGAAGGCCGTCCGCCTTCTTGGCGCCCTTCTTGCCCTCGGCGCGCAGTTCCTCGGCGCGCTCCTTCATCGCGGCACGTTCCTCGGCACTGAAGCCGTCGGACCTGGTCTTGGCAGTCTTCGCGGGCATTCTGGTGATTCCTCTCGTGATGCTCAGGGCCTCGCGTCGCGCTGGCCTTCATCGGGAAGGCTAGGCCCGACCAGAACGTGGCGCTTCTCGATTCCTGACCGGATCGAGGGCGCGCGAAGGTGCTCGAGGAGCGTGCCGATCTGGCCTAACGGGTCTGCAGGCCGTACCCGTACGCATAGAGCGGGTCGTAGCTCGCGTCACCGACGTTGATCGGCTCCTGGGCCAGCGTGCGTGGCCAGCTGACGGGCAGCTTGCCGGTGTAGGGCACCTTGCCGAACATGGGGTCGGCGACCCCGGCGCCCTCGGCGCCTGGCAGCCAGGCCTCGACGAGAGCGTCCACGTGCTGGAGCTGCTTCGGGTCGAGGATCAGCGGGCGCCCGGACACGACGACCACCACGCACTTGGCCGCGGACGCGCAGACCTTGTCCACCGCTGCGGAATCGGCTGCCGACAACTTCATGTCCTTGACCGGCCGCGGCACGCCCTGGTCGCCCGGGTCGTAGGCCCACCGCGGGCCACCGACGTCGCCGAAACCCTCGGAGTAGGGCGACTCGCCGACGACTACGACACCGACGTCGCTTGCGTTGATCGGCGCCGACGCGGCCTCGCTGTAGGTGACCGGAGAGCTGCCGGCGGCGGTGCGAATGCCGTCCAGGATCGTGGTGCCGGGAATCTTGTTGGTCGATCCGCCCTGCCAGGTGAGCGTCCAGCCACCGGCCTGGTTTCCGATGTTGTCGGCGTTGCTGCCGGCGACGTAGATGCGTCCCTGCGTCTTGATCGGCAGCGTGCTGCGGTCGTTCTTGAGCAGGACCTGCGACTGCTGCACGGCGGTCCGGGCCACGGCATGGTGCGCCGCGGAGCCGACCTCACCGATGTGGGTGCGGTCGGTGAACGGGTGCTCGAACAGCCCGAGCTCGAACTTCGCGGTGAGGATGCGGCGGACCGCATCGTCGATCCGAGCCTTGCTGACGCCGCCGGACTTCACCTCGGCGGTGAGCAGGGTGATGTACTGCTGGTAGGAGTTCGGCTCCATCATCATGTCGATGCCGGCGTTGACCCCGGTGCGCACCTTGTACGCCGTGAGGCCACCGTTGCCCGGGTCGGCCGGATCGGGGATCTGGTGGATGCCCTCCCAGTCGCTGATGACGAACCCGGGGAACTTCATCTGGCCCTTGAGAACGTCGGTGATGAGCTCCCGGTGCGCGTGCATCTTCAGCGGGCCGGCGTTGTCATCGGTCCAGTCCACGCTGGAATACGACGGCATCACGGAGCCCACATGGTGGGTCTGCACGGCGGGGACGTACTGCCGTAGGGCGACGTCCCAGAAGTCCCGGTGGCTGGCGACCGCAATGCCCTGGTCGATCTTGTAGTCACCGGTTGCGGTGCCGTACTTCGTGTCACCGTCGCCCGCATAATGCTTGGCCGTCGCCAGCACGCGGTCGTTGTTGCCGAGACTGCCGGGCGGCCCCTGGTAGCCGTCGATCACGGTTTCCATCTGCTCGACGAGCGCGGGGTTCTCGCTGAACGACTCGTAGGTGCGGCCCCACCGGTCGTCGCGGGCGGCGCAGACGCACGGGGAGAATGTCCACTGCGGCCC
>JAVEDB010000269.1 GCA_030841185.1 Actinomycetota bacterium | reverse complement strand
GGCAGCGCCGCGCTCATCGGACCGGTGAACCTCGACGGCCTCGTCGGCAGCATCCTCGCGGCCATCGTGGTGGTCGTGGGCATCGGGCTGATCAGCAGTCCCTGGTGGCTGCGGATGGCGCGCGATCTCAGCACCGAACGTGCCGCCCGCATCCGCGAGCAGGAGCGCGCCGAGGTTGCCGCGCACGTCCACGACTCCGTGTTGCACACGCTCACGTTGATCCAGCGCCACGTCTCGGACCCGCGCGAGGTCGCCCGGCTCGCCCGCGCCCAGGAGCGCGACCTGCGCAGCTGGCTGTACCGGCCGGTGGCCGATCCGGAGGGCACCCTGCAGTCCGAGCTGGAGCGCACCGCCGCCGAGGTCGAGGACGCACACGGCGTCGCGGTGGACGTGGTGGTGGTCGGGGCCGCGGCCCTCGACGACGGGCTGCGGGCCCTGCTGCTCGCTGCGCGCGAGGCGCTGGTCAACGCTGCGAAGTACGCCGGGGACTCCCCGATCTCGCTGTACGCCGAGATCGAACCCGACCAGGTAATGGTGTTCGTCCGCGACCGGGGACCGGGCTTCGATCCCGAGAAGGTCCCCGAGGACCGACTGGGTCTGCGACAGTCGGTGATCGGCCGGACCGAGCGCCACGGTGGCACGGCGGTCGTCCGCAGCACTGCAGGGGACGGGACCGAGATCCAGCTCGAGATGCCGAGGATGAAGCAGTGAGTGAGAGACCCGAGACACCTCAGTCGGAGGGCACGGACGAGGCAGTTCGGGCTGTTCCGGCGGGACCGGTGCGCGTCGTCCTGGTCGATGACCATCGGATGTTCCGCAGCGGTGTCCGGGCCGAGCTGGGCACGGCGGTCGAGGTCGTCGGGGAGGCAGAGGACGTCGAGACGGCGGTCAGCGTGATCACCGCCACCGTTCCGAACGTGGTGCTGCTCGACGTACATCTGCCCGGGGGTGGGGGCCGCGCGGTGCTGCAGGCGCTGATCCCCGCACTGCCCGACGTGCGGTTCCTCGCCCTGTCGGTGTCGGACGCGCCGGAGGACGTGATCAGCGTCATCCGGGGCGGCGCGCGCGGCTACGTCACGAAGTCGATCACCGGACCGGAGCTGGCCGACGCCGTCGTGCGGGTGGCGGGTGGCGACGTGGTGTTCTCGCCGCGACTGGCCGGGTTCGTACTCGACGCGTTCGCGGCGACGACCGACGTGGCAGCGGTCGACGAGGACCTCGACCGGCTCACCCAGCGGGAGCGCGAGGTGCTGCGGCTGATCGCGCGCGGCTACACCTACCGGGAGGTGGCCCGGCAGCTCTTCATCTCGGTGAAGACCGTCGAGACCCACGTGTCCGCGGTGCTGCGCAAGCTGCAGCTGTCCAACCGCCACGAGCTGACCCGGTGGGCGACCGACCGCCGGCTGGTCTGAGTCCCGGGCGCCGGCCGCATCGGATACGTTTTCGCCATGGCTGACTCCTCGATGGACATCGTGAGCAAGGTCGACCGCCAGGAGGTCGACAACGCGCTGAACCAGGCGGCGAAGGAGATCGCCCAGCGGTTCGACTTCAAGAACGTCGGGGCCTCGATCGCCTGGTCGGGCGAGAAGATCGAGATGAAGGCGAACGGCGAGGAGCGCGTCAAGGCGATCCTCGACGTCTTCCAGAGCAAGCTGATCAAGCGCGGGATCTCGCTCAAGTCCCTCAAGCCCGGCGAGCCGACGCTCTCCGGCAAGGACTACCACCTGACCTGCGAGCTCGAGCAGGGCATCTCGCAGGAGAACGCCAAGAAGATCGGGAAGATCATCCGGGACGAGGGGCCCAAGTCGGTGAAGGCGCAGATCCAGGGCGACGAGCTGCGGGTCAGCTCCAAGAGCCGCGACGACCTGCAGGCGGTCCAGGCATTGCTCAAGGGCAAGGATCTCGACTTCGCCGTCCAGTTCACCAACTACCGCTGACCGAACTGAGTTCGATCAGGCGGCGGCAGGGACCGGCGCCGGCGGCACCGCGTCCGGTTCGACGACGGTCGGCGGGTCGATGGTGGGGATGCCGCTGGTGCCGAAGAGCAGCTGGGTCCCGAGTCGCCGCGTGAGGTGCCACAGCGGTGGCCACGCGAACAACAGGAGCAGCAGGAGCCCGGCGAGTATCGAGATGAGGTAGCCGAGCCGCTCCAAGGTCGACAGCCGGTAGTCCACTGCGACCACGACCCGGCCCGGTGTCCCAGCCGGCAGCGGAACCCACATCATGCCCGGACCAGCCAGGTAGATCGGGGTCTCGACACCGTTGACGGTGGCGTGCCAGTTCGGGGAGCTCTGCTCCTTGAGCAGGACCCCGCCGGCCGCCCCGTCCACGGTGATCCGGCGGTGCTCCGAGTTCACGAACTCCGCGCGGTAGGTCACCGGTTCCGCGACAGGGGGACCCGTGGTGGCGAGGATGAGCCGCCCGAGGAACGCTCCTTCGGTCTGTGACGTGAACGCGTCGACGTGGTACGGCAGCCCGATGCCGCTCCAGACCACGGTGCCCTTGCCGATCGTGCCGGCCGCGACGACGGTCAGGCCGTGACTCTGCAGGACGGCGTGTGCCCAGGGGCGGAGCGAGTTCGCCGACGCGACTTCCCACCGGTTCTGCCCGGCGAACGATGCTGCGCCGAAGGCATTCAGGTCGGCGCCGTCGGTGAGTGAGTCGCCCTCGGTGATCCAGTCCCAACCGGGGCCGCGGATCACCTTGGTCCGCATGTCGGCTGAGGGGAACGGGCTGTCCGGCTGTTCGGCGACGGCACGGATGCCCGGCAGGTTGTCCGCGGTGTCCATCATCAGTCCGCCGCCCCGCAGCACGTACTCATGGAGAAGCGCTGCTACCTGGGGGGCCGAACGGACAGTTGCGCCGTAGAGCACGACACTGTCGAAGGCCTTGAGCTCATCGGCCGTGACGTCGTCGACGGCGGCCGGGCCCCGAACCAGGATGAGTCGCCGGCTGTCGATCCCCGCGTACGCGAGAGCCCGAAGCACCAGGTCGTAGTGCTGCTTGTCGCCGAGGACGAGCACGCTGGTCGCATTCGAGGCGCTCAGGATCGGGCTCGGATGCAGGTACTCGTAGCTGGAGAGAGTGGCGTAGTTCGTAGCGGCAGCCAGTAGCCGGAATTCCGTCGGGTCGGCAAACTGCCGGACTGCGTCGCCGCTTCCCGAGTCGGTGTCCACCCACTTGACGCCGTACCAGTCGAGCAGGAAGGTGCGCTGCTCCGCGCTCGCGGAGCTCTGGCTGAGCCCCTGCTCGAGCCACACCTGCCAGTCCAGCTGCAGCGCACCATGGTCGTTGTAACCCTTGGTCTGAGGCGTGTCCGAGACCTGGTTGACCCACTTCGTCATGGTGTCCGAGACGCCAGCCACCCGGTACTGCCGCTGGCCGGTCGCCGCCGTCGGGAAGACGCTCTCCCTCGTGGCCTGGACGGTGTCGTCGTTGACCCAGGTGTCCTTCGCAAGCCGGCCGAGCAGCGGGACGGCGAGCGCGACGACCAGCCCCGCCGCGAGGACGCCGGCGACCAGCGCCGGACTGACCCAGCGTCGCGCCGCCCATCGTTGTGTCGCGGGAGCGGTCAGCGAGCCGGCCACCAGCCCGATGCTGCCCGCCAGGAGCAGGGCCGGGTAGACGAGCAGGTCGGCCGGCTGGAGCCCGTTGATGTAGAGCGGGAAGCGCGGGATCAGATAGCCGACGAACCCGTAGCCGAGGAACAGCGCGGCCACCGCGGCGAACATCAGCGCGACGCGCAAGGGAAACCCGACCTGGTCGCGGCGCCGGTGCCAGGCGAAGTACGCCACCACCTGCGGTGTCGCACCCACGGGTGTGGGGCTGGCGGCGTCCGGCTCGAGGAGCATAACGACGTCGGTGCCGAGACGGACCCGGTCGCGCTGGGAGAGTCGTGGTCGCGCGCACAACCGGGCGGCGACCAGGACCAGCCCGGCGCTGAGCGGGAGAATTGCCGGCGACAACCCGGCCAGCTGGCCGCCTCCGGTCCACACCAGGCTTTTCCATGGCAGGGAAGTCTCGTGGTTCGTGAATGCGCTCTGGCTGCGCCCGCCCAGGAACATCGGCAGGTAGAAGTAGGCGGCCAACGTGAGGGAGCCCGCGAAGAACCCGACGGCGGTTGCGATCCGTCCCCAGATCGTCCCGACCGGTCCGAGGACGTGCAGCGCCGCGACGAGGAAGAGTCCCAGCGCACCGACGATCGGATGCATGCTCAGGGTTGCCAGCATCAAGGCGGCGACGCCGAGGGCGGGCAGCCGGCCGCCGCTCCGGGCGTGCACGATCGCGAGGGCCACAGCAGGGGCGAGGAACGCGAGGGCGGTGAACCTCGGATAGAGGCCCAGTACGACGGTCTGCGACCACAGGGTCGGCGCGGTGAGCAGCAGGCCCGCGGCGAGCAGTGCGGCCGGCCGGCTGCCGGTGGCCGCCCGGACGATCGTGTACAGGCCGGTCACCACGGCGACTGTCGCAATGAAGCTCACCGCGTTCATCGCGGTCATCAAGGACAGGTGAGTGGACCACGTGATGAAGGCGAGCAGGAGGTGGTAGCCCGGCGGGTAGCTGCCGGCGAAGGTCGGCTGTCCCGAGTACCACTCGTAGTTCCACGAGATGTGTGGCCAGTTCGACAGGATGAACTGCGCCTTCGAGAGGTGCCCTGCGGCGTCGTACCCCTTGGGGAACCCGGTGAAGGCATGCGATCCGGCCCCGATCAGCCATACCGCAAGCGTGATGAGTCCGAGTTCCAGGGCAGTCCGCCCGGCGGAGAGCGCGCGGGCACGATCGACGTGCTGACGCATCGCCACCTCCCGGGGCTTCCTGCTCCGCGTGGGTGGGCTGACGCTCCCCCGCGTTATCGGCATCGGATTGCCGATCATGAGCGGATTGGCCCGAAGGTCAGCGCTGGTAGCCGGCCATCTGTTCGAGGCGGGCGATCCGCTCGGCCATCGGGGGGTGGGTAGAGAACCAGCTCGCCGTCCCCTCGTGGCGGAACGGGTTCGCGATCATCAGCGAGCTCGTCGTCTGCAGCCGCGGCTCGGGCGGCAGGGGCAGCTGGCGGGTCCCGAGCTCGAGCTTGCGCAGCGCCGAGGCCAGCGCGAGCGGGTCGCCCGTCACGGCGGCCCCCGAGGCGTCGGCCTGGTACTCCCGCGACCGGCTGATCGCCATCCGGATCAC
>JAVEDB010000229.1 GCA_030841185.1 Actinomycetota bacterium | reverse complement strand
GTGATGACGCCTTCCTTGCCGACCTTGTCCATCGCCTCGGCGATCATCTCGCCGATGGCCGGGTCGGCCGCGGAGATCGACGCGGTGGCGGCGATCTGCTCCTTGGTCTCGACCTCCTTGGCCATGCCGAGCAGCTGGCTGCTCACGGCCTCGACGGCCTTCTCGATGCCGCGCTTGAGCGCCATCGGGTTCGCGCCGGCGGCCACGTTGCGCAGTCCCTCGCGGACCAGGGCCTGGGCCAGGACGGTCGCAGTCGTGGTGCCGTCACCGGCGACGTCGTCGGTCTTCTTCGCGACCTCCTTGACGAGCTCCGCGCCGATCTTCTCGTACGGGTCCTCGAGCTCGATCTCCTTGGCGATGGAGACACCGTCGTTGGTGATCGTGGGGGCGCCCCACTTCTTCTCGAGGACGACGTTGCGGCCCCTCGGGCCGAGCGTGACCTTGACGGCGTCGGCGAGCTGGTTCATGCCGCGCTCGAGCCCGCGCCGCGCCTCCTCGTCGAACGCAATGATCTTTGACATTCGGTTCCGGTCCTCCCGATCGGGGTGGATGACGGATGAGGCGGCGCCCGCGACGGACGGTCGGTTCCGGCCCGGCGATCTGTCGCCTGCCCGGGACCGGCCTCACCGCGCCCGATCCGGTCTTCTGTCACTCTCCGTGGGAGAGTGCTAAGTCAATAATTAGCACTCGGACCGGTCGAGTGCAAGCGAACCGAGACTCCCGGGTACGCCGGGAAGCCGGCCCCGCCCCAGCAGCCCCCCAGCCACGGCCACACCGCGTCCGCCCCAGCAGCGACCCAGCCCTCGGCCACGCCGCTCAAGATCGCTAGTTGCGGGCATTTCTCGAAGCCGGCTTCACTTTCTGCCCCGAACTAGCGATCTTGGTCGGAGCCGGGCGTCCGCGCCCCGGTGATCGCTGTTTTGGTGCTCGAATGCGTAGTCCACTCGCCGTTCCAGCACCGAATCGCCGATCATGGCGACGGGGTGGCGGCGGCCAACCGGGGCGACTCCGACCAGCGGCCCGGGTCACGATCCGGGCGGGCCAGCAGGAACCCCTGCGCGGCGTCCATGCCGAGCAGGGTCACCGTCTCGAGCTCGGCCTGGGTCTCCACGCCCTCGGCGACCACCGCCGCACCCCGATCCAGCGCGAACATGACCACCGCGGCCGCGAAGGCACGCCGAGCCGGGTCCGCATCGATCGAGTGGACCAGTGCCCGGTCGATCTTGATGGTGTCCGGGGCCAGCGTGATGATGTGCCGGAAGGACGCGAAACCGGCCCCGGCGTCGTCGACCGCCACCCGCACCCCACGCTCGCGCAGGCCCGCCAGACCCGCGCCGAGCGTCGCGTAGTCCGACACCGAGCTGTGCTCGGTGACCTCGACGACCACCCGGTCGGGGGGCACAGTCGAGGCCACGAGAGCCCGGAGCACCCCGCCGCTCGCGACGTACGCCGGCGACGCGTTCACCGATAGGTACGCAGTGCCCGGCAGCTCGCCCACGCTGGCGAGCGCCACGGACAGCGCGAGCTCCTCGAGCTCGACCCCCAGCCCGGCGGCCGTGGCATCGGCGAACCACTGCTCCGGGCCGTACGCCGCAGGCCCGGGGAACCGGGCCAGCGCCTCCAGGCCGACCAGGGTCAGGGTGTCGAGACTCACGATCGGCTGGAAGACCACCCAGAGGCTGCGCTCGGCGAGCACCCGGCGTACCCGGGCCCGGGACCGCTCCCGGCTCCGCACCGCTCGGTCGTCCGCCACGACCGCCGACATGAGCCGGCCCGCCCGGCCCCACCCGTCCAGCCCTCGACCTCGCACGGCGGCCTCCTCGGGGAAGTGCTCTGGAACCGGGAAACGACCGTGCCGACAGAAAGTGACGCGGAAACTTCAGGCTGTAGCAACCCGCAGGTGAGACGCGAACGGCCCGGCCCCCGGGTAAGGGGCCGGGCCGCGCTGCGGCGTGCCGGTGGCTGTCGCCGCCGGCCTCAGACCGGCTTGACCGCGTCCGCCTGTGGGCCCTTCTGGCCCTGCGAGACCTCGAACTCGACGCGTTGGCCCTCTTCCAGCGCGCGGTACCCGTCCATCTCGATCGCGCTGTAGTGAACGAAGACGTCCTCACCCTGGTCGACCGCGATGAAGCCGTAGCCCTTCTCGCTGTTGAACCACTTGACGGTGCCCTGAGCCATTCCGTACTCCTGTTACCGGGCGGACGGGCTCGTCGGTCGCGGGCCCGGGTCGTGCCCCCCGCAGGACCGGTCGGCAGCGTAATGCGCCGCCCGGCCCCGTTTCAGGCCAATCGACGAGGTCGTCCCCGAGGGGTCCCCCGGGCGGAGCAGCCCGCGGCTCAGGCGAGGCCGGCGGCGGTGAACGCGGCCGCGGACGCGGGGATCGTCGCGGCCGGGCCGACCACCGGTGCCACGGCATCGATGGTCTTCAGCCCGTCGCCGGTGTTGAACACCACGGTGTCGGCGTCGGGGTCGAGCTGGCCGGCCTCGAGGAGCTTGCGCAGCACGGCCACCGTCACCCCGCCGGCGGTCTCCGCGAAGATCCCCTCGGTGCGCGCGAGCAGCCGGATGCCCTCGACGATCTCCTCGTCGGTCACGTCCTCGACGAGCCCACCGGTACGCCGGCAGGTGTCCAGCACGTACGGCCCGTCGGCGGGGTTACCGATCGCGAGCGACTTGGCGATCGTCGACGGGCGCACCGGTGCGACGACGTCCTGTCCCGCCTTGAAGGCGGCCGACACCGGTGAGCAGCCCGTCGCCTGGGCACCGAAGATGCGGTACGCCGTGGGCTCGACGAGTCCGAGGGAACCCAGCTCGCGGAAGGCCTTGTCGACCTTGGTGAGCTGTGACCCCGACGCGACGGGGATCACCACCTGCTCGGGCAGCCGCCAGCCGAGCTGTTCGGCGACCTCGTAGCCGAGGGTCTTGGACCCCTCCGCGTAGTAGGGCCGCACGTTGACGTTCACGAACGCCCAGTCCTCGTGGTCGCCCGCGAGCTCGGAGGCGACCCGGTTCACGTCGTCGTAGGTCCCTTCGACCGCGACCAGCGTGCCGCCGTAGACGCCGGTCATCACGATCTTCTGCTGCTCGAGGTCGGCGGGCACCAGCACGACCGAACGGATCCCGGCACGCGCCGCGGCCGCCGCCACCGCGTTCGCGAGGTTCCCGGTCGAGGGGCACGCCAGCGTCGTGAACCCGAACTCCCGCGCGGCCGCCAGAGCAACACCCACCACGCGGTCCTTGAAGGAGTGCGTCGGGTTCGCGCTGTCGTCCTTCACCCACAACGCGCGGAGGCCGAGCTCGCGGCCCAGGTTGTGGGCCCGGACCAGCGGCGTCCACCCCGGCTCGAGGTTCGGGATGTCCGCCACCGTGCTCGGCACCGGAAGCAGGTCGCGGTACCGCCAGATGTTGGTCGGGCCGGCCTCGATCGACTCCCGCGTCACCGCACCGAAGTCGTAGCTGACCTCGAGAGGACCGAAGCACTCGGTACACGCGTATTCCGGAGCGAGCGGATAGCGGGCACCGCACTCGCGACAGGTGAGCCCCGACGCCGAGCCGAGGTTCGGGCTGGTGGTGGGCGATGCGGGGGACGACAGGACGGACATGGATTCCTCTCCTCATCTTTCCCGCGACGCCTGCCGCGGGCGGAGTTGGCACCGTGACCGGGTCGGACGCGAGTCGCGTCCGCTCGAGTGCGGTTGCCGGGGCTTCGTCGGGCCGTTCCCTCTGCCCCTCTGGATGAGCGGTGTTCAGTTGTGTCGGCGAGCCTAGGTCGCG
>JAVEDB010000019.1 GCA_030841185.1 Actinomycetota bacterium | reverse complement strand
GGCCCGGGAGAACCCCTTGGTCTGCAGCTCGCGGAACAGCTCGCCGTACTCCCCCTTGCGGCCGCGGACCACCGGCGCCAGCACCTGGAAGCGGACGCCTTCATCGAGCTCGAGGACCCGGTCGACGATCTGCTGCGGGGTCTGGCTGCTGACCGGCTCGCCGCAGACCGGGCAGTGCGGGCGACCGGCGCGGGCGAACAGCAGCCGCAGGTAGTCGTAGACCTCGGTGATCGTGCCCACGGTCGACCGGGGGTTGCGGCTGGTGGACTTCTGGTCGATGGAGACGGCCGGGGACAGGCCCTCGATGAAGTCCACATCGGGCTTGTCCATCTGCCCGAGGAACTGCCGCGCGTAGGCGGACAACGACTCGACATAGCGGCGCTGGCCCTCCGCGAAGATCGTGTCGAACGCCAGGCTGGACTTGCCCGAGCCGGACAGCCCGGTGAAGACGATCAGGGCGTCGCGGGGCAGGTCGAGCGAGACATCCTTGAGGTTGTGCTCGCGCGCGCCTCGGACGATCAGTCGGTCCACGGAAGAAGTCGTCCCCTAGTCAGTGAGGTAGTGGAGTGAGTGAGGTCAGCGGAGCCGGCGGAAAGGGCCGGCCTCCATGCTATGCGGGACCCCCGACAGGATCGGTCCGCCGACCCGCGGCCCGCTGGCGCCCGCTCGGGGCGCGCCCGTAGGGTTTCGGGCGTGTCCGCGCCCGCCGATCCGGCGACCGACCTCTCCGCGCTCGCCGCCGCTCTCGACGAGATGGCCGCGGCGACAGACCGGCTGATCCTCGACGTCGACCAGCTCGGGGACGCCGACCTGCGCGAGGCCTCGCTGCTCCCCGACTGGACCCGGGGCCACGTCCTGAGCCACGTGGCACGCAACGCTGACGGCATGGTCAACCTGGTCACCTGGGCCAGGACCGGCGAGGAGACCCCGATGTACGCCGGGGGCCGCGAGGGTCGCGCGGCTGCCATCGAGGCGGGGGCCGGCCGGCACATCGGGGACATCCGGCTGGACCTCAACGACTCCGGCGAGCGGCTGCTGGGCGCCTTCGCCGGCCTGCCGACGGAGGCGCTGGCCCGCGAGGTCGTGTTCGGGTCGGGCGCCACGGCGTACGGGTGGGAGTTGCCCTCTATGCGGACCCGAGAGGTCGAGATCCACCACGTGGACCTCGACTGCGGCTACACGCCGGCCCACTGGTCGACCGCGTTCGTGCACCGGACGCTCGACCAGCTGGCGCCGCAGTTCCGGACCCGGGGCGAGTGCCCGGTCGCCTGGCTCGCGGAGACCGACTCCGACCGGACCTGGCAGACGGCGGAGGACGGCCCGACCCTGTCCGGACCGGGCAGCGGGCTGCTGGCGTGGCTGACCGGCCGGTCCGACGGCGACGGGCTGGACCTGGACCCTGCGGGGCAAGTGCCCCGCGCACCGAGATGGGGATGAGCGCATGACCGAGCCCACCACCTACACCGGCGACGTGCAGCAGGGAGGCCCGGCGGACGTCCGTGAGCTGGAGCACCTGATCGTGAGCAAGGTGTCGGTCGGCCCGATGGACAACAACGCCTACCTGCTCGAGTGCCGGGCGACCGGCGAGCTGTGCCTCGTCGACGCGGCCAACGACGCCGCCGTGCTCCTCGACCTGGTGGGCGACCGGCCGCTGGCCCGGGTGGTCACCACGCACCAGCACCGCGACCACTGGCAGGCCTTGGACGAGGTCGTCGCGGTGACAGGGGCGCGAACGGCGGCAGGACGAGACGACGCAGCCGGCATCCCCGTCCGTACCGACGAGGCGCTGGCCGACGGCGACACCGTCACGGTCGGGCAGCTGAGCCTGCAGGTGATCACCGTCGTGGGCCACACTCCCGGATCGGTCGTCCTGCACTACGACGACCCGGCGGGACATCCGCACCTGTTCACCGGGGACGCGCTGTTCCCGGGCGGCGTCGGGCGGACGACCCGTCCGGAGGACTTCGACTCCCTCCTGCACGACGTGAGCACCAAGATCTTCGACCGGCTCCCGGACGAGACCTGGTTCTATCCGGGGCACGGCGGGGACTCGACCCTGGGAGCAGAGCGGCCGTCGCTGCCCGAGTGGGCCGAACGCCGATGGTGAGTTCCGAGGAGCCGGTCCGCTGGGGCATCGTCGGCACCGGACACATCGCATCGGCGTTCGTCGCCGACTTGGCGTTGCTGCCCGACGCCGAGGTCGTCGCGGTCGGGTCGCGCAGCCAACAGACCGCCGACGCGTTCGCTGACCGCTTCGGGTTGCCGCGCCGGCACCCGTCGTACGAGGCGCTGTTCGCCGACCCCGACGTCGATGTGGTCTACGTGTCGACGCCGCACCCCGGCCACTACCCCGCGTGCGCACTGGCGCTCGACGCGGGAAAGCCGGTGCTCTGCGAGAAGCCCTTCACACTCAACGCCGGCGAGGCCGCGCAGCTCGTCAGCCAGGCGCGCCGCAGCAACCTGTTCCTGATGGAGGCGATGTGGACGCGCTTCCTGCCGCACGTCGTCCGGATCCGCGAGCTGCTCGCCGCGGGCGCACTCGGTGAGCTGTCCTCGCTGCAGGCCGACCACGGCCAGTGGTTCCCGCCGGACCCGGCGAACCGGCTGTTCGCGCCGGAGCTCGGCGGCGGCGCGCTGCTCGACCTCGGCATCTACCCGGTGTCGTTCGCGTCGATGGTCTTGGGTACGCCGACGGCGGTCACGGCCGTGAGCACGCCCGCATTCACCGGGGTGGACGGGCAGACCTCCATGCTGCTGCAGCACGAGAACGGCAGCCACGCCGTGCTGAACACGACGTCGCTGGCGCGCACCCCGACCCGGGCCGCGATCGTCGGGACCGAGGCGCGGATCGAGATCGACGCGACGTGGTACGCCCCCACGACGTTCAGCGTCATCAGCCGCGACGACGTCCTGGTCGAGCGGTTCGAGATGCCACACGAGGGCCGCGGACTGCGCCACCAGGCAGCGGAGGTGGGCCGCTGCCTCCGGGCCGGCGAGCTGGAGAGCCCCGTCATGCCGCTGGACGAGACGGTGGCCATCATGGGCACGCTGGACGAGGTACGCCGCCAGATCGGTCTCGTCTACCCGTCCGAGGGCGCCTGAGCCGGGTCGCGGCGTACCTTCGCGAGGCTCGCCGCGGTGGTGACCGCGAGCGTGCCGAGGATCGTGGCGAGTGACAGCCAGATCGGGATCGTGGGTACGCCGATGGGCTGACCGCCGTTGACGAACGACAGCTCGTTGGTGTGCAGCGCCTCGAGGACCAGCTTGACGCCGATGAAGCCCAGCACCACGGACAGGCCGAGGCTGAGGTAGACCAGCCGCTGCAGCAGCCCGCCGATCAGGAAGTACAGCTGGCGCAGCCCCATCAGCGCGAAGACGTTCGCCGCGAAGACCAGGTAGGGCTCCTTGGTGAGGCCGTAGATCGCAGGGATCGAGTCCAGGGCGAACAGCAGGTCGGTGAGGCCGAGCGCCACGATCACGATGAACATCGGCGTGATCAGCCTGGTCCCGTCGACTCGGGTCAGGAGCCTGACGCCGTGGTAGTCACCGGTGGCGGGCAGCCGGCTCCGAACCAGCCGCAGCAAGCGGGGCTCGGTGAAGTCCTCTGACCCCGCGTGGCCCTGCGCCGCCAGCTTGACCGCGGTGTAGACGAGGAACGCGCCGAACACGTAGAAGACCCAGCTGAACTCCGCGATGGCGGCAGCGCCGAGCGCGATGAAGATGCCGCGCATCACCAGCGCCAGGATGATCCCGATGAGCAGAGCCGTCTGCTGGAGATGCCGCGGGACGGCGAACCGAGCCATGATGATCACGAAGACGAAGAGGTTGTCGATCGAGAGGCTGTACTCGGTGAGCCACCCGGCGTAGTACTCGCCGGCGTAGCGGCCACCGGCGAACAGCCACACCCCGGCGCCGAAGAGCACCGCGAGGGCGATGTAGAACGCGATGGCGACGGCGCTCTCGCGCATGCTCGGCTCGTGCGGGCGGCGTCCGATCACGAAGACGTCCACGGCGAGCAGGCCGGCCATCAGGCCGACCGTGGTCAGCCACAACCAGGTGGGAACATCCATGAAGATCTGCCTCCGGCGAGTCGTGAACGGCGCCGGAGGTCTCTTCCGCCCTGTGACCGGGCCAGCAGCACCGGGCCGACTCAGAGGTCTGCCGTGATGACGACGCTGCCGCGAAGGAATACTCCCCTCCCCAACGTCGACCAGTCTCCCGGTACGCACCCATGTGTGGCAAACCCAACGCGCCCGCGCCCGTGGTGATGTTGTCGTGGCCACCGGCGCCTACGACTGTTGCCGGTTGTGCGGCAACCCGGCACTGTGACTGCATGACGTCCGGGGGCCTCGCGCCGAAGAGCGCCCGAGTGGCCGTCCTTGGTGCAATTCTCGTCGTTGTGATCGGTGGTTGCACACCACGCGCAGGGGAGCGGTCGGCACCACGCCCGACCGCCGCCGGTCAAGCGACCGGGCCAGCGGGCATGGCGTTCGGGACGGGCGACTGCCTTGTAGCGAGCGCGCCGCCCGATGTCGAGACCCACCGCTACCTCGAGTCGGACGTCACCGTCGCACCATGCGCGAAGACGCACCAGCTCGAGGTCTATGCACCCGGCTACACCGTCGGTGGCATAGGAGGCATCAGCAGTGAGCGGTGCGGTGGCCCGGAGCCTTATCGAGGGTGGAAGGAGCGCGTTTGGCGCCTTCGCCTCACGAGCTTCGAGATCGTTTCTTCTCGGACGACCACCGGTGACCAGATTCGGGTGTACTGCGCTATGGCCGTGAGGGACTCACCGATACAGGGCCAATACCCGCAAGCGGTGGACACCAAAGGTTCCCTGCGTGGAGATGGAGACATGTCCCGGAACAAAATTGTCGGCCGGTACGGCGCCTGCCTCCTCGGCGTACCGGATTACCCAAAGCGGTTCGCTGACCTGCCGTGCGAGCCGGGGCAGTCGATGTGGCTCGAGGGCTCGATCCTGCTCGACGACAAGGGTGACCTTCCGTATCCAGGACCCGAGGCGGTGATGAGCATGGCCACAGCACGTTGCGACACGGAGGCAGCCAGCCTCATCCGGTCCCCTCCCGAGCCCAGGACACAGGTTCGGGTGCCCGATGCCGTGCAGTGGAGCCAGGACCGCGGCGCGCGCTGTTACGTCTGGTACGACGCCGTGGCGAAAGGCTGAGAGGTCCTAGGTCCGCTGTCCTCATCCAATACTCCCTTCCCCTACGACCACCGGTCTCCCCGCTCGCACCGGCGTCGGCAAACCCGTCACTGACGGGCTGACGTGCGTTTGTACACAGGCGGGAATCCCTTGCACAGCAACGGTTTGCGGGGTTCCGGATGTCGCCGACCTGCGGTAGGATTCGAACATGTGTTCGAGTGACGGTCCGGGGGTCGAGGTGGCCGTCGCGGCCGCGCACACCGCGCTGACCCGCGCCCTGCACCACGGCGTCGAACAGCTGGGCCACGACCAGTCGGCCGCCCTGCTCGCCCAGCTGCGGGTGCTCAGCGCCCAGGCCGACGCGCTGACCCTGTCCCTGGTCGGGCGGGTGGACGCCGAGGGCACCTACGCCCTGGACGGTGCCCTGTCGGCCGGGTGGCTGCGCGCGTTCGCCCACCACACCCCCGCCCAAGCCGCGCGCACCGTGCGCACCGCCCGCACGCTGCGCTCCGGGGTGCTGCCCCACACCACCGCCGCGCTCGCCGCCGGCGCGATCT
>JAVEDB010000247.1 GCA_030841185.1 Actinomycetota bacterium | reverse complement strand
AGCGTCGCGCCGCCGACGGCGAGCAAGATGCAGAGGTACCACGGCAAGTGGAGGCCGTTCGGCAACTGCGCCTCCGCAACGATCACGCCGGCGACGCCGCTCACGAAGGCAACGGAGAGGTCGATCTCCCCGATCAGCAGGACGAACACCAGTCCCATCGCGATCACGATGACCGGCGCACTTTGAATCAGCAGGTTGGCGAAGTTGAACGAGTTGGTGAACGTGTCCGGGCGCAGCGTCGAGAACACGACCAGCAGGACTACGAGGCCCAGGACGGCCGGCAGCGGTCCCACGTCGCCGCCGCGGACCCGATCGATGTACTCGCGGGCGGCGCTGCCGAGTGTCGCGGTGGGCGCTTCGACGGTCGTGGTGCCCTCGGGGTCGGTCTGCACCTGGCTCACGACTGTGCTCCTGTCCCGTGCGGCGGCGGTGCATCCTCGTCGATCGGATCTTCGTGAGCTTCCTCGACGTCCACGTGGCCGTCCTTCTGCACCAGCGCCCCGCCGGTGATGAGGGTCACGACCTGGTTGTGCGTCACGTCCTTCGTCTGCACCTGGGCGGTCATCCGGCCGAGGTAGAGGACGGCGATGTCGTCGGCGACGGCGAGCACGTCGTTCATGTTGTGGCTGATCAGGATGACGGCCAGTCCACGGTCCGCCAGCCGTCGGACCAGGCGCAGCACCTGCTCGGTCTGGGCGACCCCGAGGGCGGCCGTGGGCTCGTCGAGGATCACAAGCTTGGAGTTCCACAGCACCGCGCGGGCGATGGCGACGGTCTGCCGTTGGCCGCCGGACAGGCTGGCCACCTTCTGGCGCACCGACTTGACGGTGCGGACCGAGAGCCCGGCCAGTGTCTCTGCGGCGTTCTCCTCCATGGTGATCTCGTCCAGCAGGCCCGAGGCCAGGGCCTCCCGACCGAGGTAAAGGTTCTGCACGATGTCGAGGTTGTCGCAAAGGGCGAGGTCCTGGTAGACGACCTCGATGCCGAGGGCGTTGGCCTGCTTGGGGTTCGTGACGTGAACCGACTGTCCCTCGAAGGTGTACTCACCGCTGTCGAAGGCGTGGATCCCGGCGATCCCCTTGATCAGGGTGCTCTTGCCGGCCCCGTTGTCGCCCACCAGCGCAGTGACCCGGCCCTGGCGGACGTCGAGGTCCACGTCGTGCAGGACCTGCACCGCGCCGAAGCTCTTGTTCACGCCGCGTAGCTGCAGCAGCGGGGCGGTCTGGTCCGGTTTCGCTCTGGCCGGCTCCGTCGTCGTTGTGGTCATGGCACCTCGCCTGCGTCAGGTGTTCTCTGTCGGACGAGCAGCACACTAGGGCCCGAGGGCCCCGTGGGTCAGGGTGCGGCCGGCCGGAGACCGGCCGCACCCCGACACCGTTCGGCTAGGAGAGGCCGAGCTTGGTGCAGGCCGCCTTGAAGGGCGCGGTGCACACCTTCGCGGTGGTCGTGTAGCCAGCGTCGAAGGGCGCCTTGATGTTCGCCTGCGTCACCCATACCGGGGTGGCGAAGACCGACTTCACGTCCTTCTTCGTCTGGGTGTCCTGGACCGAGCCGTTCGCCAGCGCGTCGGCCGACCCGTCGTTCTTCACCATCGCGATCGCGAGCTTCGCGGCCGCGTCGGCCTCGAGGTTCACGTCCTTGAAGACGGTGCCGCACTGGGTGCCGGCGATGACGCGCTGCAGGCCCTCGTCGGAGGCGTCCTGGCCGGTGACCGGGACCTTGCCGGCGAGCTTGTTGTTGTTCAGGACCGTCACGATGCCGCCGGCCATGGTGTCGTTGGCCGAGACCACGCCGTCGACCTTGCCGTTGTTCTGCGTGAAGATCTGTTCGAACGCCTGCTGGGCCTTGGTCGCGTCCCACAGGCCGGTCTGGTCACCGACCAGCTTGTAGGCGCCTGAGTCGATCTTCGGTTTCAAGGCTCCGGCGTAGCCGTTCTTGAACAGCGCGGCGTTGTTGTCCGTCGGGTCGCCGTTGATGTAGACAATGTTGGCCTTCGCCTTCTTGTCGGCGTCCAGACAGGCGGTCAGCCCGTCACCCATCAGCTTGCCGACCTGCACGTTGTCGAACGAGACGTAGTAGCTCGCCGACCCGCCCAGCGTCAGCCGGTCGTAGTCGATGCTCTTGATGCCCGCGTCCAAGGCCTTCTTCTCGCAGGCCGCGCCGCTGTTCGAGTCGAGGTTGACGATCATCAGGACGGTCACGCCCTGGTTGATCATCGAGTCACAGAGCTGCGTGAACTTGCTGACCGCCTTCGAGGCGTTCTGGATGATCGCCGTGTAGCCGGCCGCCTTGATGGCCTTGTCGAGAGCCGGCCGGTCGTTGTTCTCCCAGCGAGGCGAGGTCGCCGCGTCGGGGAGGATGACACCGACCTTCTTGGCGGCGGCCGGTTTTGAGGATGAGCTGGAGGATGAGCTGTTGTTGTTGGAGCTTCCGCCGCAGCCCGCGAGAATCAGCGGTAGCACGGCCAAGCCGGCGACCGCGATATTTCGCATCCGCATGTCGAGGTGCCCTTCCGGTGGGGAGAAGCGGCACCAGGACAGGGCCGCCAAGGAATGTTGTGGGCCACAACGTACTCACCCTCGGAAGTCCCTGGAAGTCACAAGTTCGTAACGGCGCCGAAACGTCCGAGTCGTCCCGTAGCCAAACTTCCGGGCCGGATGGCACGCCGGGTGATCTTGGTACGGAGCGTGACCATGAGGGCACGGAACGTGCAGCACCGCGCAGCGCGACCCGGGCTAGAACGCCTCGGCGCTTCCCGACACCTGCAGCTTGCGCCGGGCGCGCTCGTAGAACGTGGTGCGACCGATGCGCACGACCTTCCCCGCGGCCGAGTCCACGGTGAACGCGATCGACGCGCCGGGGCCGACGTACCCGCTCACGATCCCGTCGACCTCCACGGCCAGCCGGCCGCTCGATCCCAGGACCTGCAGCGTGAGCCGTTCGTCGTGGTTGAGCATCAGGGCCCGGTTGAACGTGGAGTGCGGTGCCGCGGGTATGACGAGCAGGCCTTCGACCGTGGGGGAGACGATCGGGCCGCCGGCGGAATAGCTGTACGCCGTGGAGCCGGTGGGCGTCGCCACCACCACGGCATCGGCGGAGTAGCGGACGAACGGCTCGCCCTCGACGACGACCTCAACTGCCGCGACGCCGTCGCCCGGGACCCGGACGAGAGCCACGTCGTTGTAGGCGATCACGTGGCTGGGACTGGTGTCGCAGTTGATGCAGGAGCGGGCCTCGACCGTGTACTCGTGGGCGTCGATGGCGGACAGGGCCATGGGCAGGTCTTCGAGGTCGACCTCCGCGAGGAAGCCGAGCCGGCCGTTGTTGACGCCCAGCACCGGTGTGCGCTGGTCGTGGGCCAGCCGCAGGCTGCGCAGCATCGTCCCGTCGCCGCCGAGTGACACCAGGATCGACGACCGGGCCGCCAGCTCGGCATCGGAGACGGGCCGGGCCCCGCAGTCCAGCCGGCCGACCTCCTCGTCCAGTCCGAACACGGGGATCTCATGCCCTGCGGCCCATGCCATCAGCGTCGCGATCGCCTCCTGCGGCGCGCGGGACGGGTGCAGTACGACGCCGACACTCTCGATCGCACCCACATCTGCTCCTCATGGCTCCACGCTGCCGACCGTGCGGATCGATCTAAGCCGACAGACCCTTGCGTTGTCCCGCTTCCGGGAGTGTGCTGGCGGCGAGACCCCGGACCCCCTGCACCGTGTCGAGGTGACTCCATGAGCCAGCACGCAACCGACCCGATGGCCGATGTCGAGCGGGTCAACGCGACCGGCCGCACCCCCGTCGTCTTCATCCACGGCCTCTGGCTGCTGCCGAGCAGCTGGGATCGCTGGGCCGCCGTGTTCGAGGAGGCCGGCTACGCGCCGATCACGCCGGGCTGGCCGGATGACCCCGAGACGGTCGCCGAGGCCAACGCGCACCCGGAGGTCCTCGCCAACAAGACCGTCGGCCAGGTGGCCGACCACTACGCAGCCGTCATCGGGAAGCTCGGCAGGAAACCGGCCGTGGTCGGCCACTCGTTCGGCGGCCTACTCACCCAGATGATCGCGGGACAGGGCCTGAGCGCTGTCTCGGTGGCGATCGACTCCGCGCCCTTCCGCGGTGTCCTGCCGCTGCCGATCTCCGCGCTGCGGGCCGCGGCTCCGGTGCTCAGCCACCCCGGAAACCGCCACCGGGCGGTGCCACTCACGTACGACCAGTTCAGGTTCGCCTTCGCCAATGCCGTTCCCGACGACGAAGCGAAGGAGCTCTACGAGACCTACGCCGTGCCGGCCTCGGGTGCGCCGCTCTTCCAGGCGGCAGCGGCGAACCTCAACCCCTGGACCGAGGCGCGGGTCAACACCGACAACCCCGACCGTGGGCCGATGCTCATCATCTCCGGCGAGCGGGACCACACCTCGCCGCGAGCCATCAACGACGCCATCTACAAGAAGCAGTCCAAGAACGAGGGCGTGACGGAGTTCGTCGAGATGGCCGGCAGAGGGCATGGACTGACGATCGACAGCGGCTGGCGAGAGGTGGCCGACACCGCGCTCGCCTTCGTCAAACGGTTCACCTAGCCGTCGCCGATCATTCGTGCGCGAAGGAGGGCACGTCGGGCATTTCGAAGGCGACCTTGTCCTCGTAGCACCACCACCAGGCCTCGCCCGGCTCGAAAGACGAGACGATCGGGTGTCCGGTCGACGCGTTGTGGACGGTGGCGTGCTTGGAGGGTGAGGAGTCGCAGCAGCCGACGTGCCCGCAGATGCGGCACATCCTCAGGTGGACCCAACGCCCGCCTTCACGGAGGCAGTCCTCGCAGCCGCCCGCGGAGGGCTGGGCTTGTGCGTCCACCTGGTCCAGGTGCCCGCAGGTGCCCGCGCTCATTGCAGGTAGTTCTCGACCTGCGAGACGGGCCGGGGTGAGGCCTCGTCGGGATTCTGTCCGGTGGTCCGGCGCGCCTGACGCTGCCGGAGCAGGTCCCAGCACTGGTCGAGCGCCTCCTCGGCCTGCGCGAGCAGCTCGCGGTCCGCCTCGCGGGTCCCGGAGTCCACGCCCGCCTGCAGGTCCTCGCGGAGCCGATGCTCGCGCTCGATCAGCTGCGAGATCCGGTGCAGCACCGAGCTGTCACTTTCGCCCTTGTCCAGCGGCGCCGACTCTTCCGACACGACACATCACGCTCCTCGACTTGGGACGCCGAGCCAGACGTCCAGGGCCCCACGCAATCCGACCGGCATCCCGAAGTCAATCGTCGCAGCCCGGTCGCATCGTGGATGATGCGGCGTCATGGAACGGCGCCCCCTCACCATCGTCACCGGGTCCAGTCGCGGGATAGGCGCGGCGACCGCGCTGCACCTGGCCGGCCTGGGGCACGACATCGTCGTGAACTTCCAGCGTGACCGAAGCGCCGCCGAGTCGGTCGTCACGGCGATCGGGGCGGCTGGCGGCCAGGGGATCGCCGTGCAGGCGGACGTGTCCCGGGATGACGAGGTCGAGCGGCTCTTCGCGGCCGCCCTGGAGCTGGGGGCCGTCACCGGCCTGGTGAACAACGCCGGACTCACTGCGCACATCGCCGACCTCGCCGACACTCCCGTGGACGTCATCCGGCAGGTCGTGGAGGTCAACCTGATGGGCGTCATCCTCTGCGGCCGCCGCGCCGCTCAGGTCATGTCGACGGCTCGCGGCGGCTCCGGCGGCGCGATCGTCAACGTGTCGTCATCGGCGGCGACCCTCGGGTCCCCGCACGAGTACGTCCACTACGCCGCCGCCAAGGCCGGAGTCGACGCCTTCACCGTCGGCCTGGCGAAGGAGCTGGCCGCGGAGGGGGTCCGGGTCAACGCGGTCGCCCCGGGCATCGTGGCCACCGACATCCACGCTGCCGCCGGCGAGCCGGGCCGGGCCGACCGGGTGGCCCAGCGCGTCCCGCTGGGAAGGGTCGGGGAGCCGACCGAGATCGCCCCGGCGATCGGCTGGCTGCTCAGCGCCGACGCGGCGTACGTCACGGGTGCGGTCCTGCGGGTAGCCGGCGGCCTCTAGCCGTGTCCGCGACGAGTGCCACGGCGACAGCCGGGTAAGTGGCCCGGGTGTCCCGCCCTCTCGCTCAGGTCCTCGAGCCTCGTTCCGGTGACCGGGGTTCGGGCCGTGGGCTGCCCGCCCGGCTCGGCCTGGGCGCCGCTGCCGCCGCGGTCATCGCCATCCCGTTCACCCTGCTCATGCTGTTGGTGCTGTCCAAGTGGAAGCCGCTGGACCGTTTGGACAAGGGGGTGGCCAGCGACCTGCACCGAGCGGTCCTCGGCCACTCGAGGACCATCAACCTGCTCGAGCTCGGTGCCAACGTGTTCGACCCCTGGACGTTCCGCGTCCTGGTGACGGCGGTCGCCGTCTGGCTGTGGTGGCGGGGAGCTCGCCGTCTCGCGCTGTGGGCTGTCGTCACGATGGTGATCGGCGGAGTGCTCAGCGTCGCACTCAAGGTGATCGTCAACCGGTCCCGGCCGGTGTTCCCCGACCCGGTCACGACTGCCAGCGGGTACAGCTTCCCGAGTGGGCACGCGCTCAACTCGATGCTGGGCGTCGGGATCCTCGTGCTGGTCTTTCTCCCCGTGCTCGGTCACGTCGGCCGCATCATCGTCTACTCCGTGGGCGCCGCCGTGGTGGTCGTCACCGGGTACGACCGGGTCGCGTTGGGGGTCCACTACCTCAGTGACGTCATCGCCGGGTGGGTCGTCGCGCTCGCCTGCCTCGCCGGCACCGGCATCGCCTTCGAGGTGTGGCGACGGGAGCACGGCAAGCGGCCGACCGATGTGGAACACGGCATCGACCCGGAAGCTGCCGCGTCCATGAGGCAGTAGGTTTCGCCGATGACCTCCGCAGTGGCAAAGATCGCGGCTCGCATCCTGCTCTCGCTGGCCGTTCTCTACGGGCTGCTGGTCGGCCTCGGCCTGATCCTCACGAAGGTCATCCAGCACTCCGGGCTCATCCACGACGAAGACCAGCTCAACAAGACGCTCGCCGACGGGCGGACGTCCCCGATGAACCACATCACCTACTGGCTGTCCGGGCTCGGCAACACCGGCGCGATCGTCGGGGCCATGCTGGTGGTGGCGATCGGCCTGCGACTGGCCTCCCGATCGTGGATCCCGTCAGTCTTTCTCGTGGTCGCCGTGGCCTCGCAGTCCATCGTCTTCCTGCTCACGACCCTGGTGATCAAGCGGCGCCGCCCGAACGTTCCCCACCTCGACAAGAGCCCGCCGACGTCGAGCTTTCCGAGCGGGCACACCGGCGCGTCGACGGCCCTGTTCCTGGGGAGCGCCCTGCTCGTGCTGTGGTACGTGAAGCGGCGCTGGGTGAAGATCATCGGCGTCACGTTGCTGGTGGCGGTCCCCCTGCTCGTCGGCTACGGGCGTCTCTATCGCGGCATGCACCACCCGACCGACGTCGCGGCCGCCTACCTCAACGGGACGACGTGCATCGCGATCGCTGCCGTGAACATCCTGAGACGTGATCGGTCGCGGACCACGCCTGCGCTGGCGTCAGCGGGGCCGCACTGAGACTGGCACCGCCCGGGTGTCCGCGGGAGGGGCCGACTCGCGGTGCTCCCACGGCCGGACGAGCTCGAACTGCAGGTCGTAGTCCCCGGCCCGCTCGGCGCGAAAGCGGAAGGTACGGGGCCGCGCGGCGCCGGCGAGCTCGGACGGGGGCGCCGCCCATTCCGAGTCAATGAGGGCTATCCCGTCCGGAGCCTCTTTCAACGTCCAGCGGTAACCGGCGCCGGGGAGGTCCGCCAGCGGCACCTCGAACTCCTGGCCCTCGAACACGTCCATGGGCACCTCCGGCGACACGGTTTCCCGCGACGTATTTACCTGCCGGGGGCGCCGCTCCTATGTTCCTGAGGATAGCGGCGCACGTCCGCGCCGCTCCGGGGACAGGGGCACCGATGGCCAAGAAGAAGACACCTGCGAACGTCCCGAGCACCACCGCTGCCGGCGTACAGCGAATCCTCAACTGCCTGCCGTCGCCGAACACCGAGACGGACTTCCGCTTCCGCCATGCCGCCGACGCCGGCCTCCTTACTGCCGGCCCGCGGGCGACCCCCGCGTCGAAGGATCTGCGAGAAGCCTGGTGGGAGATCGGTGACCAGGGAGCGACCGGCTCCTGCGTCGGGTGGGCCACGGCGGACGGGCTGCTGCGGTGGCACTTCGTGAGCGCCGCCCGCGCACCCAAGTCGCCGAAGCTCTCGCCACGGTTCACCTGGATGGCAGCCAAGGAGACCGACCAGTACGTGGCCCAGCCGACGACGTTCATCGAGACCGACGGAACCTCACTCAAGGCCGCGCTGGACGTGTCACGCAAGTGGGGCGCCGTCAGCAACACCGTCCTGCCGTTCGAGAGCGGGAAGCTCTACGACGGTGAAGTCGCGACCTTCTACGCCATCTCCACCCAGCTGAAGATCGCTGCCTACTTCAACCTCGGCACCAACCTGTCCGACTGGCGGCAGTGGATCGCCCACAACGGGCCGATCCTCACCAGGCTCAACGTGGACAGCACCTGGGACAACGCCACCCAGACGAAGGGCAGGATGACGACCTACCGTCCCGCCACCGTGCGCGGCGGGCACGCCGTGGCTCTCGTGGGCTACACGTCGCGAGGCTTCATCGTCCGGAACAGCTGGGGCACGAGCTGGGGCGACAAGGGGTTCGGCTACCCCAGCAACGCCTACGCGAGCAAGGCTTTCACCGAGGCGTACGGCGTGACCGTCTGAGGGCCGGGCCTGTTCAGGAGGTGGCGCGCTCCGGTGTTCCGTTCGCCGGTCCGGGCGCGTAGCGTCCCCGACAACGGGAAGCGCGCATCCAGGGGAGGCTGTCGTGTCGATCGCCGGGGTGTCTCTGGAAGCAGTCGTGGCTGACGCGTTCGCGCGGCGGGTTGACCCGGTACGCGCGCTGGCCGACGACGCCACCACCCTGGCCCTCGCCTGTCGTGACATGGCCGGGCGCTTCAGCCGCGGCGGTCGCCTGCTGGTGTTCGGCAACGGAGCGGGCGCCACCGACGCCCAGCACGTGGCCGTGGAGTTCGTGCACCCGGTCATCGTCGGCAAGCGCGCCCTTCCGGCGCTGTCTCTCGTGAGCGACGCCGCGACGCTCATGGGCGTGGCGTCCCGCCGGGGACTTGACGGTGTCTACGAGCACCAGGTGCAGGTGCTGGGCCGCCCCGACGACATCGCGTTGGGGATCTCCGGCGACGGCAACTGCACGAACGTCCGGGCCGGGCTCCGGGCCGCTGCCGAGGCCGGCCTGCTCACCGTCGCCCTCGTCGGTGGTGACGGCGGCGCCATCGCGGCCGGCGCGGAGGCCGAGCACTGCCTGCTGGTGCGGAGCGACGACCCCCGCATCGTCAAGGAGGGCCACGTCACGGCGTACCACCTCCTCTGGGAGCTGGTCCATGTCTTCTTCGATTCACCCGAGGCCGAGCGCTCACACGCGAGCGGTGGCGTCGAGCAGCTGTACCCCTTCCTGTACGGCGGGGGGAGCGATGCCACTCCGGTGCTGGCGGCAGCCGCCGAGTCCGCGCGCCAGAAGATCGGCGAGATCGTCGAGCTGCGCAGTGCCGTGGGCGCAGCGCAGGGAGCCGCTGTCGCGACCTGCGCTGAGCAGCTGGCGAAGGCCTTCGCTGCGGGCGGCACGTTGCTCGCGTTCGGCAACGGGGGCAGCAGCACCGACGCCCAGGACGTCGTGCACACATTCATCGACCCCCCGCCGCCCGCGGAGCCGCTGCCCGCGCTCGGCCTGACGAATGACGTCGCAGTCCTGACCGCCTTGTCCAACGACGTGAGCTTCGAGGTCGTGTTCTCCCGGCAGGTGAGGGCGTTCGGCCGTCCGGGAGACATCGCGGTCGCCATCTCGACCAGCGGGGGCTCGCCGAACGTGCTGGCGGCCATCGAAGAGGCCGACAAGGCCGGCCTGATGACCATCGGTCTCGCCGGCTATGGCGGCGGGCGGATGGCGGAGATGGCGTCCTTGCAGCATCTGTTCGCCGTGCCCTCGTCCTCCGTGCACCGGGTGCAGGAGGTGCAGACCACGCTCTACCACGTGCTGTGGGAGGCGACCCGCGCCGCGCTCGCGTCCTGACTCAGCCGGCGCGGAGCAGGGCGGCGGCCACCGCGGCCTGACCGAGACTCAGGCCCCCGTCGTTCGGCGGCACCTGCCGGTGGGTGAGCACCCGGAAGCCGCCCGCCTCGAGCAGGTCCAGGCAGCGACCCAGCAGCAGGGCGTTCTGGAAGACCCCGCCGGAGAGAGCCACGGTGCCGAGACCGTGCCTGTCCCGCAGGCGGGAGCAGACGTCCAGCACCATGTCGGCGAGCGCGTTGTGGAACCTGGCGGCGAGCACCGGCACCGCCGTTCCGCGCAGCAGGTCCTCGGTCACCGACCGCACGAGGTGCGCCACCTGCACGGTGGCCACCGGGTCGTCGCTGACCGGGAGGAGGTAGCTCCCCGTCTCGTCGGGGTCGGCTGCGTGCTCGAGGTCGATCGCGGCCTGCCCCTCGTAGGTCACCTCGTCCCGCACGCCGAGCAGCGCCGACACCGCATCGAAGAGCCGCCCGGCGCTCGACGTGAGGGGAGCGTTGACGCCGGCCTGCGCGGCGGCGAGGACCTGACCCCAGCGACGGCCCTGGCGGCGGACGACGTCAAGGTCGGCGGGCGGTTGTCCGTCGTACGCCGTGTGCAGGTGGGCCGCTGCCATCCGCCAGGGCTGCCGGGCAGCGGCGTCGCCCCCCGGCATCGCGACCGGCGCGAGATGGGCGGCGCGGGTGAAGCCGGTGAGGTCGGCAACCAGGAACTCCCCGCCCCACGCGGTGCCGTCGGTGCCGAGGCCGACCCCGTCGAAGGCGACCCCGATCACCGGCCCGTGTTCGCCGTTGTCCGCCAGGCACGAGGCGATGTGGGCATGGTGATGCTGGACGGGGACCAGCCGCGCATCCGGGCGGTCCATCGCGTAGCGGGTCGATGGGTAGTCCGGATGCAGGTCATGGGCCAGCACGCGCGGCTCGACGTCGAGCAGGTTCGTGAGGTGCGCGATCCCGTCGATGAAGGACCGCAGCGTGCTGTAGTCGTCAAGGTCCCCGACATGGTGCGAGACGAACGCCTGCGAGCCGCGGGTCACGCAGAAGGTGTTCTTCAGGGACGAGCCGCACGCGAGGACCGGCTCGGGGGCCTCGACCGGCAACGCGAGCGGCGCCGGGACATAGCCGCGCGAACGGCGGATCGGCACGACGCGGCCGTGGACCACCGCCGAGACCGAGTCGTCGACGCGGGTCCTGATCGCCCGGTCATGCAGCAGGAAGGCGTCGGCGATGCCCGCGAGCCGTGTCGAGGCGTCGCCGTCGTCGAAGGCGATCGGCTCGTCGGAGATGTTCCCGCTGGTGAGCACCAGCGGGCCGCCGAAGGCATCGAGAAGCAGGCTGTGCAGAGGCGTGTAGGGCAGCATCAGCCCGAGTCGGGGCGACCCGGGGGCCACGGACGGCGCCACCTGCGCGGCGGGCAGCCGCTGCAGGAGCACGATCGGCCGGGCCGGGCTGACGAGCAGGCCCAGCTCGTCCGAGCCGATCCGGCACAGGTCGCGGGCGGCATCGACGTCGGCGACCATCACGGCGAACGGCCGGTCTTCCCGGTGCTTGCGCCGGCGCAGCGCCCCGACGGCATCCTCGTTGGATGCGTCGACCGCGAGGTGGTAGCCGCCCAGGCCCTTGACCGCCACGACGCCACCCCGGTTCAGGACGCCCGTCGCGGACTGGATCGGGTCTCCGTCGACCGCCTGGCCGGAGCGGTCGACCAGCCGCAGCCGGGGGCCACAGTCGGGGCAGCACACCGGCTCGGCGTGGAACCGGCGGTTCGCCGGGTCGTCGTACTCGGCCTGGCACGCCGCGCACAGGGGAAAGGCCGCCATGGTCGTGCGCGACCTGTCGTAGGGGACCGACACCACGATCGTGTACCGCGGACCGCACGAGGTGCAGTTGACGAACGGATGCCGAAACCGCCGGTCGGCCTCGTCGCGCATCTCCCGGGAACACTCGGCGCACGTCGCCGTGTCCGGCGAGATCAAGGCGCTCCGCGCGCCTTCGGTGTTGCTCGTCCGAACCTGGAAGCCGGCACCGCCCACCGGTGGGACCGGGTGCGAGCGGACTTCGTCGACCCGCGCCAGCGGCGGCGGTCGGGAGAGCGACTCAAGCAGCGAGTAGACGGCGTCGACCGGCCCTTCCACCTCGAGGACGACCCCGGCGGCATCGTTGCCCACCCACCCGGTCAGCCCGCGACTGGTCGCCTCGCGCCAGACGAAGGGACGGAACCCCACGCCCTGCACCAGCCCGCTGATGTAGGCACGGGAACGGACCCGCTGCCGCTCGGGCTCTGCCGACATTTCCAGGCACCTCCGTCGGGTCGCCGCGACCGACGCCCCGTGGTTGACACTTTCGCGTGGGCAGGTCTAGGACAAGGGCACGGAGGGAAGGGAACCGCCCATGAGCGAGACCGACGACCAGAGCCCGCACCTGCAGGAAGAGCCGCAGTCCGAGCGCGGAGAGCCGGGCTCGCGCGACGAGGGACCCCCACCCGGGACCGGGCCTGCCGCCCGTCCCGCCGGAGACCCGCACGACCAGTCGACCGGGGTGGACGAGAAGGAGACGAGGCAGGACGACATGGACAACATGCCAGCCGGTGACCAGGGCGGCTGACGGGGACCACTCAGGAGGCAGCAATGACGGCAGCAGGCGACCAGGAGCCGGGCGGGGTCGTCCCGCCGTACGACGGGCGCAAGGAGAGCGCCGAACCCGACCAGGAAGGCGGCACCCACCGCGATGGTGCGCGTGTCGGTGGCGCCACCGGACCAGTCACGGACGACGACGCGAAGTCGCCCGATCCGTCGGGTACCCCCGGTGGGCGCACGGCGTCGCCGGGTGACGAACAGCCGGCCCACGAGATGTCCGGCGACGCGCCCTCGGAGGGAGCCGACGACAGCACGTCGCACGTTGCGGGTACGCCCAAGGGAGAGCGCGCCGGCTCCTAGCCGGCGGCGGCCGCGCCTTGTCGAGGGGCAATTGCTTGACACTCTCGGACGGTGGGGTTTAGGAAGGGCGATGCGTCGCACAGACCGGCATCGTCGGCCGTCTACGGCGTGACGGGGCTTCAGCGAGCGGGCCCCTTTTTTTGGGAGGCGATTGATGCTTTCCGAGGCGGCCGTCGCGGCCGAAGACACTCTGGTCCACGTCTTGTGGATCAATGCAGGCCTCAGCTGTGACGGCGACTCGGTGGCACTCACCGGGGCGACCCAGCCGAGCATCGAAGAGATCGCGTTAGGGGCGCTCCCGGGACTCCCCAAAGTCGCTGTGCACTGGCCGCTCATCGACTTCGAGTGTGGCCCCAACGGTGGCGCCGACGACTTCCTGGAGTGGTTCTGGAAGGCCGACAGGGGCGAGCTGGAGCCGTTCGTCCTCGTCGTCGAGGGCTCCATTCCCAACGAGGCCCTCTCGGGTGAGGGCTATTGGTGCGGCTTCGGCAACAATCCGATGACCGGTCAGCCGGTGACCACGAGCGAGTGGCTCGACCGCCTCGCACCGAAGGCGTTGGCCGTCCTCGCGGTCGGGACCTGCGCGACCTACGGCGGCATCCACGCGATGGCCGGCAACCCCACCGGAGCCATGGGCGTGCCCGACTACCTCGGCTGGGACTGGAAGAGCAAGGCCGGCCTGCCGATCGTCTGCGTGCCGGGGTGCCCGGTCCAGGGGGACAACCTCTCGGAGACGATCACCTACCTGCTCTACCAGGCCACCGGTCAGGCGCCGATGATCCCGCTGGACGAGGCGCTGCGGCCGACCTGGTTGTTCGGCCAGACGGTGCACGAGGGCTGTGACCGAGCGGGCTACTACGAGCAGGGCGACTTCGCCAACGAGTACGGCTCGCCCAAGTGCATCGTCAAGCTCGGCTGCTGGGGTCCTGTCGTCAAGTGCAACGTGCCCAAGCGCGGCTGGATCAACGGCGTCGGTGGTTGCCCCAACGTGGGCGGCATCTGCATCGGCTGCACGATGCCGGGCTTCCCCGACAAGTTCATGCCGTTCATGGACGAGCCGCCGGGCGGCAAGCTGTCGACCACGGCGGTCACCACCTACGGCCGGACGATCCGCGCGCTCCGAGCCCAGACGACGAAGACGCTCGACAAGGAGCCCAAGTGGCGCCGGCCGGGCAACGAGTTGCTCACCGGCGCCAAGCGCACCTGGTAGTCCGGCCTCGCCGCGGCCGCGCCGACCCGTCGCCGCGGCCCCGCCTCCTCCGCACCTCCTCCAGACCTCGGGACGGACCGAAAATGACCTCGACAATCCCGCAGACCAGTACGACGAGCTCGACGGACCGTGGCCTCGTCGAGATGGCCTGGGACCCGATCACCCGCATCGTGGGCAGCCTCGGGATCTACACGAAGATCGACTTCGCGAACATGACGGTCGCGGAGTGTCACAGCACCTCGTCCATCTTCCGCGGCTACAGCCTCTTCATGAAGGGGAAGGACCCGCGCGACGCGCACTTCATCACCAGCCGGATCTGCGGGATCTGCGGCGACAACCACGCGACGTGCTCCTGCTACGCGCAGAACATGGCGTACGGCGTGAAGCCACCCGCGCTCGGGGAGTGGATCGTCAACCTCGGCGAGGCGGCCGAGTACATGTTCGACCACAACATCTTCCAGGAGAACCTGGTCGGGGTGGACTACTGCGAGCGGATGGTCAAGGAGACCAACCCGGGCGTGCTCGCGAAGGCCGAGAACACCCAGTCGCCGCACGCGGACGCGCACGGCTACAAGACCATCGCCGACATCATGCGGGCGCTCAACCCGTTCACCGGCGAGTTCTACCGCGAGGCGCTGCAGGTCAGCCGGTGGACGCGGGAGATGTTCTGCCTCATGGAGGGGCGCCACGTGCACCCCTCGACGCTGTACCCGGGCGGGGTGGGCACGGTCGCCACGATCCAGCTCATGACCGACTACCTGAGCCGGCTCATGCGCTATGTGGAGTTCATGAAGAAGGTCGTCCCGATGCACGACGACCTGTTCGACTTCTTCTACGAGGCGCTGCCCGGATACGAGCAGGTCGGCCTGCGGCGCACACTGCTGGCGTGCTGGGGCTCCTTCCAGGACCCGGAGTACTGCAACTTCGAGTACAAGGACATGACCGAGTGGGGACGCAAGATGTACGTCACCCCCGGCATCGTCGTGGACGGCAAGCTCGTGACCACCGACCTGGTCAAGATCAACCTCGGCATCCGGATCCTGCTCGGCTCGTCGTACTACGACGACTGGGGCGACCAGGAGATGTTCGTGACCCACGACCCGCTCGGCAACCCGGTCGACCGCCGCCACCCCTGGAACCAGCACACCAACCCGAAGCCGCAGAAGCG
>JAVEDB010000239.1 GCA_030841185.1 Actinomycetota bacterium | reverse complement strand
ACAGCGGTCGACGGCATCGACCTCGAGGTCCACGACGGCGAGTTCTTCGCGATGCTCGGCCCGTCCGGGTCGGGCAAGACCACGGTCCTGCGCATGATCGCGGGCTTCGAGCAGCCCACCTCGGGGTCGGTGGTGCTCGGTGGACGCGACGTGACCCGCGACGCGCCATTCCAGCGCGACGTCAATACTGTGTTCCAGGACTACGCGCTCTTCCCCCACCTGACCGTCGAGCAGAACGTCGCCTACGGGCTGATGGTCAAGAAGGTCCACAAGTCCGAGCGGCTCGCCCGGGCCCGTGAGGCCCTCGCGACCGTGCGCCTCGAGGGATTCGGCAACCGCAAGCCGTCCCAGCTCTCCGGCGGCCAGCGACAGCGGGTCGCGCTGGCGCGGGCGCTGGTCAACCGGCCGCGGGTGCTGCTGCTCGACGAGCCACTCGGTGCCCTCGACCTCAAGCTGCGCGAGCAGATGCAGGTCGAGCTCAAGGCCATCCAGCGCGACGTCGGCATCACGTTCCTGTTCGTGACCCACGACCAGGAAGAGGCCCTGACGATGAGCGACCGGATCGCGGTCTTCAACGAGGGGCGCATCGAGCAGGTCGGCTCCGCCGCGGACGTCTACGAGCACCCTGCGACCGCGTTCGTGGCGGGCTTCGTCGGGACCTCGAACCTGATCCGCGATGAGGCCGCTCGCCAGCTGCTGGGCGAGGACGGCGTCTTCAGCGTCCGGCCGGAGAAGATCCGCCTGGTGGCGCCCGACACGGCAACGCAGCCGTCCGACGTCTGGGCCGACGGCCGGATCGAGGAGATCGTCTACGTCGGGTCGGCCACGCGCTACGTCGTACGCCTCGACGCCGGAGGCAGCCTCGTCGCGCTGCGGCAGAACACCGGCGACGCGAGCCGGGCGGAGGACATCGGGCTGGACAGCCCGGTCAGGTTGGTGTGGGACAGGCAACACGTCTACCGCGTGGCCGACCCGGCTGCGCGTTCACACGATGGAGGAACCGAATGAACAGCAGGCGACTGCTTGTCCTCGCCACGGCGGCCACGCTGGTGCTGGTGGCGTGCGGGTCGAACTCGGATAACGCCAAGCCGGGGAAGACGGCGTCTGCCGTCCAGCAGGGCTTCACCGCGCCGAACCTCAAGCCGCTCGACAAGCTCGGCACACCCGAGGGCCAGGTCAACATCGTCGCCTGGGCGGGGTACGTCGAGAACGGGTCCACCGACAAGTCCGTCGACTGGGTGACGCCGTTCGTCAAGGAGACCGGCTGCAAGGTGAACGTCAAGATCGGTGCCACCTCCGACGAGATGGTCAGCCTGATCAAGACGGGGCAGTACGACGTGGTGTCGGCGTCCGGGGACGCGTCGCTGCGACTGATCGCCGGCGGTGACGTCGAGCCCGTCAACACCAGCCTGATCCCGAACTACGCCGACGTGTTCGATGCCCTGAAGAAGAAGCCGTGGAACTCGGTCAAGGGCGTGGAGTACGGCGTGCCGCACGGCCGCGGTGCCAACCTGCTGATGTACCGCACCGACAAGGTGAAGCCGGCTCCCGACTCGTGGAGCTCGGTGTTCGACGCGAACACACCGTTCAAGGGCCACATCACGGCGTACGACTCCCCGATCTACATCGCGGACGCCGCGCTCTACCTCATGAAGACCCAGCCGGCCCTCGGGATCAAGAACCCCTACGCCCTCGACGACAAGCAGTTCAAGGCGGCCACCGATCTGCTCAAGACGCAGAACGCCAACATCGGCGAGTACTGGGGCGACTACCTCAAGGAGATCCAGGCCTTCAAGAGCGGCGACACGGTGCTCGGAACCGCCTGGCAGATCAACGTGAACCTCGCCCAGGCGGAGAAGGCCCCGGTCGCCGCGGTGCTGCCGAAGGAGGGTGCGACCGGATGGTCGGACACCTGGATGGTGGCGACGAAGAGCCAGCACAAGACCTGCGCGTACAAGTGGCTGAACCACATCATCAGCCCGAAGGCCAACGCCCAGGTCGCCGAATGGTTCGGTGAGGCACCGTCGAACTCCAAGTCCTGCGCGTTGACGGCGGACAAGAACCACTGCAAGACCTTCCACGCGGACGACGAGGCCTACTTCGACCAGGTCTGGTACTGGACGACGCCCATCAAGCAGTGCCTCGACGGCCGGACGAATGTGACCTGCAAGGACTACGGCCAGTGGACGACCGCCTGGCAGGAGATCAAGGGCTAGGAGCGCGTGAGCGAATCTCCGGACGCACGGCGCTCGGGACTCTCCTCCTTCGCGGGGAGAGTCTCGGGCACCTTGCACCGTCACACCTGGCTGCGCCTAGGGCTGCTGCTGTCGGCGCCGATGGCGTGGTTGCTGGTCGCCTATCTCGGCGCGCTGGCGGTGCTGCTGCTGTCGGCGTTCTGGACCACCGACGTCTTCACCGGCGCGGTGGTCCGGCAGTTCACGACCGAGAACTTCCACCAGCTGCTGACGCTCGACGTCTACCGGACCGTTGCGATCCGGAGCATCCTGGTCGCCGCGTCCGTGACGGTGATCTGTGCCCTGGTCGCCTTCCCGATGGCCTTCTACATGGCCAAGGTCGCGTCGCCCAGGACGCAGCGGTTCCTGGTCATAGCGGTGCTCACGCCGCTGTGGGCGAGCTACCTCGTCAAGGTCTACGCCTGGCGCTCGATGTTCTCCGGCAACGGCGTCATCAACTGGGTGCTGCAGCCGACCGGCCTGCACGGTCCGGGCTTCGGCCTCATCGCCACCGTCGTCGTACTCGCCTACCTCTGGCTGCCCTTCATGATCCTGCCGATCTACGCCGGGCTGGAACGGTTGCCGGACTCCTTGCTCGAGGCCTCCGGTGACCTGGGAGCCGGGGCGGGCCGGACGTTCCGCTCGGTGGTGCTTCCCCTCGTCGTACCGTCCGTGGCTGCGGGGTCGATCTTCACGTTCTCGCTGAGCCTCGGCGACTACATCGCCGTCCAGATCGTCGGCGGCAAGAGCCAGCTGATCGGGAACGTCATCTACGGCAGCCTGCTCACCGCGAACAACCTGCCGCTGGCCGGCGCGCTGGCCACCGTGCCCGTCGCGATCATGGTGATCTACCTGCTCGCGGTGAAGCGGACGGGAGCTCTGGACCAGCTATGAGGCTCTCCCGGTCGGCCCGGCTGGCCCTGGCAGCGTTCATGGCTGTCGGCCTGGCCATCGTCTACGTGCCGCTGCTCGTCGTGCTGATCTCCTCGTTCAGCCCGGACAAGACGTTCAGCTGGCCGCCGAGCGGCTTCACGTTCTCGTGGTGGGGCAAGGCCTGGGACAACCAGGGCGCCCGGGCGGCCTTGTTGACCTCGGTTAAGGCAGCGTGCGGAGCGACGGCCTTCGCGCTGGTGCTCGGCACGATGGCGTCGTTCGCCGTTGCGCGGTACCGGTTCTTCGGCCGGGAGGCCGTGTCGATCCTGCTGGTGCTGCCCATCGCCCTGCCGGGCATCGTGACCGGCATCGCCCTGAGCAGCGCGATCCAGACCACGCTGCGCCCGCTCGGCATCGACTTCGGGCTCTTCACCGTGATCGTCGGCCACTCGACGTTCTGCATCGTCGTGGTCTACAACAACGTTCTCGCCCGGCTGCGCAGGGTCGGCGGCTCGCTCGAGGAAGCCTCGATGGACCTCGGCGCCGGGGTCTTCCAGACGTTCCGGTTCGTGACGTTCCCCGCTGTGCGGTCCGCCCTGCTGGCCGGCGGGCTGCTGGCCTTCGCCCTGTCCTTCGACGAGATCATCGTGACGACGTTCACGGCCGGAGCGGGCGTCCAGACACTGCCGATCTGGATCTACCAGAACCTCGCCCGCCCCAACCAGGCGCCGATCGTCAACGTGGTGGCCGCGCTGCTCATCGTGCTGTCGGTCATCCCGGTCTGGCTGGCTCAGCGGGTCTCCGCCGACACCTCCGGCGGCCGTCTCTGACCGACGAGGCGGCCCGTATCGTCGTCGGGTGGCCCGAACCCGTCGCAGGCACCCGCGCTACGCCAGCTTCCTGCTGACCGGAGCGCTGATCGGCCTGCTCGCGACCGTCGTCGTGGTGATCGGGCCGGGCGCCGACGTGCAACGGCGCAGCCAGCTGTTCTTCTACCTCGGCCTGCTGCTCATCGGTATCGGTGCGCTGCTCGGCGGTCTCGTCGCCGTCCTTGTCGAGGGACCGGTCCGCGAGACGCGCGCGAGGGATGCCGAGGACCGCCCCGCCGACCCGTAGACTCGCACCGTGGGACGAGGCGACGGTCGACTCAGTCACGACCTGCTGCCCGACGAGAAGGGACCCCAGGACGCCTGCGGGGTCTTCGGGGTCTGGGGCGGCGGCGGGCCCGGCGCCGACGGCGAAGAGGTCGCCAAGCTCACCTACTTCGGCCTCTACGCTCTCCAGCACCGCGGCCAGGAGTCGGCCGGCATCGCGGTCAGCAACGGCTCACAGATCTTGGTCTACAAGGACATGGGTCTGGTTGCGCAGGTCTTCGACGAGGGCCACCTCACCTCGCTGCGCGGCCACCTGGCGATCGGCCACACGCGCTACTCCACGACCGGGTCCAGCGTGTGGGAGAACGCCCAGCCGACCTTCCGGTCCACCGCCGCGGGGTCGATCGCCTTGGCCCACAACGGAAATCTCACCAACACCCGCGACCTCGTCGACCTGGTCGAGAAGCGCCGGGCCGACAGCGGCGAGCTGCCGCTGGAGCTCGGCAGCCCCGGATCGGCCCGCGCCGAGGACGCCCGGCGGCCCCGGCCCCGCTCGATGGACGCCAGCACCGACACGGAGCTGATCACGGCGCTGCTCGCGTCGTACCCGGATCGTTCGCTCGAGGCGGCCGCGTGTGAGGTGCTGCCGCAGCTGCGCGGTGCGTTCTCGCTGGTGTTCATGGACGAAACGACGCTGTACGCCGCGCGCGATGCCCAGGGCGTGCGACCGCTCGTGCTGGGCCGTCTCGAACGCGGCTGGGTCGTGGCCAGCGAGACCGCCGCGCTGGACATCGTCGGCGCCAGCGTTGTGCGCGAGGTCGAGCCGGGCGAGCTGCTCGCGATCGACGAGCACGGGCTGCGCACGCAGCGGTTCGCCGAGGCGGCCCCCAAGGGGTGCCTGTTCGAGTACGTCTACCTCGCCCGGCCCGACACGCGCATCGCCGGCCGCAGCGTGCACGCGACCCGCGTCGAGGTCGGCCGGCGGCTCGCGCAGGAAGCTCCCGCGGACGCCGACCTGGTCATCCCGGTCCCCGAGTCGGGAACGCCGGCCGCCGTGGGCTACTCGCAGGGCAGCGGCATCCCCTACGGCCTGGGGCTGGTGAAGAACTCCTACGTCGGTCGCACGTTCATCCAGCCCTCGCAGACCATCCGGCAGCTCGGCATCCGCCTCAAGCTCAACCCGCTGCGCGAGGTGATCGCCGGTCAGCGGCTGGTCGTGGTGGACGACTCGATCGTCCGGGGCAACACCCAACGGGCCCTGGTGCGGATGCTGCGTGAGGCGGGCGCGACCGAGGTGCACGTGCGGATCTCGTCGCCGCCGGTGAAGTGGCCGTGCTTCTACGGCATCGACTTCGCGTCGCCGGCCGAGCTGATCGCCAACGGTCTCGCGGTCGAGGAGATCCGCGCCTCCATCGACGCCGACTCGCTCGCCTACGTGTCCCTCGAGGGCCTGATCGCGGCAAGCGAGCAGCCCGCCGACCGGTTGTGCCGGGCCTGCTTCGACGGGGTCTACCCGATCCCGCTGCCCGAGCCGGAGCTGCTCGGCAAGCACCTGCTCGAGATCGAGCCGGCCGCGCTGCTCAGCGGCGGCGGCGGCGCGCAGGACGCCCTCAGCCGCCCGTGACCGGGGCCGAGCGAGCGGAGAGCGGCGACGCGACAGGGCCCGCCACGTCCAGCTATGCCGCGGCGGGTGTCGACATCGAGGCCGGTGACCGGGCCGTCGAGCTCATGAAGGCCTGGGTCGCGAAGACCACCCGACCGGAGGTCGTCGGCGGGATCGGCGGGTTCGCGGGTCTCTTCGACGCCAGCGCGCTCTCGGCGTACCGCCGTCCCCTGCTCGCCACCTCCACGGACGGCGTCGGCACCAAGGTGGCGATCGCCGCGCGGATGGGCATCCACGACACGATCGGGCACGACCTCGTCGGGATGGTTGTCGATGACCTCGTCGTCTGCGGGGCCGAGCCGCTGTTCATGACCGACTACATCGCGTGTGGCCGGGTGGTGCCCGAGCGCATCGCGGCAATCGTCAAGGGCATCGCCGAGGGTTGTGTGCTCGCGGGCTGCGCGCTGCTGGGCGGGGAGACCGCGGAGCACCCCGGGCTGCTCGAGCCGGACGAGTACGACGTGGCAGGTGCCGGGACCGGTGTCGTCGAAGCGGACCGCCTGCTGGGCGCGGACCGGGTTCGCAGCGGCGACGTGCTGATCGCGATGGGCGCCAGTGGCCTGCACAGCAACGGCTACTCGCTGGTGCGCCACGTGCTGCTGGAGGGGGCCGGCTGGGCGCTGGAGCGGCCGGTCGCGGAGCTGGGGCGCACGCTCGGCGAAGAGCTGCTGGAGCCCACCCGGGTCTACGCGAAGGACTGCCTGAGCCTGGCCGAGACGGTCGAGGTGCACGCGTTCAGCCACGTCACCGGCGGCGGCCTGGCGGCGAACCTCGCTCGGGTGCTGCCCGGCGACCTGGGAGCGGTGGTCGAGCGCGCATCCTGGACGCCGCTGCCGATCTTCGGCGTCGTCGGGTCCGCGGGAGCCGTCGCCGAGTCCGACCTCG
>JAVEDB010000221.1 GCA_030841185.1 Actinomycetota bacterium | reverse complement strand
GCGAGCCGGTCGACTTCGACCACGTCGTCGACGAGGCGAAGCGCTGGGTGGTCGAGCACGGGTTGCACGCCGAGGTCCACCGCCTGGTCGAGGTGGCCGCGACGATCTGCCACCAGCTCCTCGCCTTGCGCGACCACACCCATCGCGCCCTGCGCGAGTCAATCGTCGAGCTGCTCGTCGCCTTTCCCGTCTACCGGGCCTATGTGGTCCCCGGCGAGCCGGCGTCCCCGGCCGCGCGCAAGGTCGTGGAGGATGCCCTCGACCACGCGAGAGCCCGCCTGCCGGAGGACCGCCACGACACCTTGCGGCTGGTCGGTGAGCTCGTTCTGGGCGACCGCGGCCGCGGACCGCACCGCGACGAGTTCGTCACCCGGTTCCAGCAGACCTGCGGACCGGTCATGGCCAAGGGTGTTGAGGACACCGCCTTCTACCGGTGGTGGCGGCTGAGCGCCCTCAACGAGGTGGGTGGCGATCCCGGCCGTCTCGGCGTCGAACCGCAGGAGCTGCACGACTGGGCAGCCCGGCTCCAGCACAGCTGGCCGGAGACGATGACGACCCTGTCCACGCACGACACGAAGCGATCGGAGGATGTGCGCGCCCGGCTGCTGTGCCTCACCGAGCTGCCCGACGAGTGGGCCCGTGAGGTCGCCGGCTGGCGCGCGCACTCCGCGGCGTACCGGCCGGCGGAGCTCGATGCCAACACCGAGTACCTCCTGTGGCAGACCCTCGTCGGTGCCTGGCCCCTCGACGCCGGCCGCCTGAGCGGCTACCTCGAGAAGGCGACCCGCGAGGCGAAGCGGCACACCACCTGGACCGAGCCGGATCCCGCCTACGACGAGGCGGTACGCCGGTTCGCCGAGGCCGTCGTCAGCGACGAGGTGCTGCGGGCCGGGGTGGCCGCCTTCGTCGACCGGCTGGAGCCGACGTTCCGGGTCAACGTGCTGGGGCAGAAGCTCGTGCAGCTGACGATGCCCGGCATCCCCGACGTCTACCAGGGCTGCGACTCGGTCGACCTCTCACTCGTCGATCCCGACAACCGGCGTCCGGTCGACTACGCCGGCCGGCGGGCCCGGCTGGCCCGGCTCGACCGCGGCGAGGCGCCGGCGGACCTCGCCGACGAGAAGCTGCTCGTCGTGTCCCGCGCGCTGCGGCTGCGACGCGAGCACCCCGAGTGGTTCGGGCCGCTGGCGTCCTACGAGCCGGTGCCGACGAGCACTCCCCACGCGCTGGCGTTCACCCGCGCCGGCCAGGTCGCCACCGTGGTGACCCGACTGGCCCACTCGCTCTCCCGGGCGGGCGGCTGGGACGGCGCCACGGTCACCCTGCCACCCGGCACGTGGACCGATGTGCTGACCGGGCGGTCGCATGCCGGCAGCACCGGCCTCGCCGAGATGACGGACCTGCTCCCGGCCACCCTGCTGGTCCGCGGCGACTGACCGGGCGGGCTACTCCGTTGCCAGCAGCCGGCGGCGCTGCTCCTCGACGTCGAAGTCGGGTTTCGGCCAGTCCAGGGCCATCGCCTCGAGGTGCTCCACGAGCAGGTTCGTGATCGCCCAGTTGCGGTACCACTTGCGGTCACTGGGGATGACGTGCCAGGGCGCCGAGTCGGTGTTGCACTTCTCGAGGGCGTCGGCATAGGCCTGCTCGTAGGCGCCCCAGTACTCCCGCTCGTCGATGTCGCCCGGCTTGAACTTCCACTGCTTGGTCGGGTCGTCCAGCCGGGCGAGCAGGCGGTCCCTCGACTCCTGCCGAGAGATGTGCAGGAAGCACTTGACGACGACGGTGCCCTTCGACACGAGTGACTCCTCGAACCGGTTGATCGTCGCGTAGCGCCGGCTCCAGGTCTGCTTCGGCACGAGGTCGTGAACGCGCACCACGAGGACGTCCTCGAAGTAGGACCGGTCGAACACCCCGAGCATCCCCGGGCCGGGCAGCGCCCGCCGGAAGCGCCAGAGGAAGTCGTGCGCCTTCTCCTCAGCGGTCGGGACCTTGAACGCCGTGTGGGCCACGCCCTGCGGGTCGACCTGGCCCAGGACGTGGCGCACCGTGCCGCCCTTGCCCGACGTGTCCATCCCCTGCAGCACCAGCAAGAGACTTCGCCGACCACCCGTGGCGCCCTCGGCGAACAGCTTCTCCTGCAGGTCGGCGATGCGCGGTCCCAGGTCGGCCAGGGCGACCTTGCCCGCCTCCTTGTCCCCGTCGAACCCCGGGGTCGCTGTCGTGTCGAACGCGCTGAGGTCGACGGGGCCTCGCGGCACCCGCACCATGTCGCTCACCCGTCCGTCGCGCGGTCGCGCCTTCGCTGCTTTCGACTTGGCCATGCGTGATGGTCCCAGAGCGACGCAGGTTCCGCCCAGGGCGGGGTGGGTAGGTTCGGCTGCCGTGACGTCCTTCTCCGTGTGGTCCCCCGCCGCGCGCGACGTGCTGGTGACCACCAGCCGGGACGCCACCGGCATGCACCGGGGGTCGGACGGATGGTGGCGGGCCGAGCTGCCCGACGCCGGTCACGGTGACGACTACACCTTCACCGTGGACGGCGAGGGACCGTTTCCGGATCCCCGCTCGACGTGGCAGCCCCACGGCGTACTCGGCGCTAGCCGCGTCTACGAGCAGGACCGCTTCCGCTGGAACGACGGTGGATGGCGCGGGATCGTCTTGCCGGGCAGCGTCTTCTACGAGCTGCACATCGGCACGTTCACCGACGAGGGCACGCTGGACGCGGCGATCGGACGCCTCGACCACCTCGTCGGCCTCGGCGTGGACCTCGTCGAGCTGATGCCGGTCGCGGCGTTCCCGGGGGAGCACGGCTGGGGGTACGACGGGGTGCACCCGTTCGCGGTCCACGAGCCCTACGGCGGGCCGGACGCCCTCAAGCGCTTCGTCGACGCCTGTCACGGCCGAGGGCTCGGCGTGGTGCTCGACGTCGTCTACAACCACCTCGGGCCGAGCGGCAACCACCTGCCCGCGTTCGGTCCGTACTTCACCGAGCGCCACCAGACCCCGTGGGGCGCGGCGGTCAACCTGGACGACGAGGGCAGCGCCGAGGTGCGGCGGTGGATCGTGGACAACGCGCTGATGTGGCTGCGCGACTTCCACGTCGACGGGTTGCGCCTTGATGCGGTGCACGCACTCGTGGACGACAGCGAGGAGCACCTCCTGTCGCAGCTGTCTGGCGAGGTCGACGCACTCTCCGCGCGGCTGCGGCGGCCGCTGCTGCTCATCGCCGAGTCCGACCTCAACGACGCGGCGATGGTGACACCCCGCGAGTGCGGCGGCCTCGGGATGACCGGACAGTGGAGCGACGACTTCCACCACGCCCTGCACACGTTGCTCACCGGCGAGGGACAGGGCTACTACGCCGACTTCGCCGCGGATCCCTACCTGGCGTTGGCGGCCACGCTGACCGCGGCGTTCTTCCACGCCGGCACGTGGTCGTCGTTCCGCGGCGCGGACCATGGCCGGCCGGTCGACACCTCCCGGTTCCCCGGCTACCGCTTCCTTGGCTACCTGCAGGACCACGACCAGGTGGGCAACCGGGCCATGGGTGACCGCATCACGGTGTCGGTCTCCCCCGGGCTGGTGCGCATTGGCGCCGCCCTGGTTCTGACCGCACCGTTCACCCCGATGCTGTTCATGGGTGAGGAGTGGGCGGCGGCCACGCCGTGGCAGTACTTCACCGACCACCAGGAGCCGGCGCTCGCCGACGCCGTGCGGACCGGGCGCCGGCACGAGTTCGCCGACCACGGCTGGGCCGAGGAGGACGTCCCGGACCCTCAGGACCCGGCGACGTTCGCCCGGTCCCGACTGGACTGGTCGGAGCTCGACCGGGAGCCGCACCGGGCCGCGCTGGCGTGGTACCGCGAGCTGCTGTGGCTGCGCCGGGCCGAGCCCGAGCTGGCCGATCCCCGGCTGGACCAGGTGCAGGTCCGCTACGACGCCGCGGCTCGGTGGGTCGTCGTGCACCGCGGCACGCTGCGCATCGCGTGCAACCTGGGCGGGGGCGAGCAGGCGGTGCCTCTCGACGCCCCGGCGCGCGAGGTCCTCGCCTCGTCAGGCGACGGACGCCTGGACGGCGGCGCGCTGGTCATGTCGGCCGAGTCGGTGGCGGTCGTGCGGGTGGGCCCGGCCGGGTCCGCTGGCGGCGCAACGGCTGCCGCCCCGAAATAGGCTGGTCCCGTGACTATCGGAGGCGTTCTCAGCGCTCTGCTCGTCGGCCTGATCATCGGAGCCCTGGGGCGCCTGGTGGTGCCTGGCCGCCAACCCATCGGCTGCCTTCTGACGGTGCTGCTCGGCATCGTCGGGTCGGTTGCCGGACTCGCGATCGCCAACGCCGCCGGTGTCGGCTGGTGGCCGCTGGTGCTGCTCTGCCAGATCGGCGTCGCCGCCGTGGGCGTCGCGCTGGTGGCGACCGGGCTGCGCCGCTCGCGGCGACCCGGCCCCCCGGGAGGCTGGCGCTGACCCGTCCGGGGGTCACCGGCGCGTCCTTCCGGGTGGCCGTCGACGGCACCATGACCGTCGACGCGCCGGACCGGCCGGGCTGGCCCATGCGCTGCGCCAGCCTGCTGAAGCCGCTGTACTTCTGGGCGGCCGCCCAGCTGCCCGGGCCAGGACGGGATCCGCAGCAGTGGGCCGCGCTGGCCGAGCCCGCGGTCCGGCTGAGCGCCAACGACCCGACCGTGCAGATCTGGGACGACTGCGGCGCCGACCCACTCCTGAACACGATTGCCAGCCTCACCGGCGTCCTCTTCACGTCGGACCCGACGGGACGCCGGACCTTCGGCCGGGTGCTCGTGCGGGCCGAGGAGGTGGCCCGGGCCTACGCCGCCCTCGCGGCCGCGGCCGGCACGGATGCCGATGTTGCGGGCCGGCTGCTCGGCTGGATGCGCGAGGTACCTGCGCAGCAGACCTTTGGTGCCCGTACTGCCGCGGCCGCGGCCCTCGGCGTGCCCCCGGGCGACGTCGGCGTGAAGTGCGGGTGGTTCACCGACGAGGACGAGACGGTCCTCCGCACCCACGCGGTCACCGTCACCCGGCTCACCGACGGGCAGGTCCGCGGCACGGCGGTGCTGACCGCTCTCCCGCTCGCAGCAGCGCAACGCACGTCGTACCGGAGGCTGTACGTCGAGGGCCCGGAGGTCCTGCCGCTCCATCAGGATCACGCCGCGCCGCGTATCGCCGAGGAGACGTCCCTGCTGCTGGCCTGACGGTCGCGGCCTCGGCCCGTGACAGGATCCCGGCATGCGCCGCCTGCACCCGACGTACGCCGAGTCAGCGGAGCTGGTCAGCGAGTACGCCTACCCCGGCGACCGCGTCTGGGTGCGGGCGAACATGGTCTCCTCCGTCGACGGTTCCGCGGTCGTCGGCGGCCGCTCCGAGGGCCTGTCCGGAGCGGCCGACAAGAAGGTCTTCGGCGTCCTGCGCGGGCTCTGCGACGTCGTGCTCGTGGGCGCCGGCACCGCGCGGGCGGAGGGCTACCGCGCCCCGTCGGCCAAGGCCAGGTACGCCGAGTCGCGCGCGAGCGCGGGGCAGCGGCCGGCACCGGTGCTGGCGCTGGTCTCCCGCAGCCTGGACCTCGACCCGACGTCGGCGCTGTTCTCCGGCCCACAGCCGACGATCGTCGTGACGACCGAGTCGGCCAGCTCGTCGGCTGCGGAGCGTCTCGGCGACGTCGCGCTCCTGGTCGTCGCTGGGGAGAACGAGGTCGACATCGGGTCCGCGCTCGACCAGCTGGCCGCGCTGGGCCTCCCGCGAGTGCTCTGCGAAGGCGGGCCACATCTGTTGGCCGAGGTGGTCGCTGCCGGGCGCCTCGACGAGCTCTGCGCGACGGTCTCGCCGCGGCTGGTCGCCGGCGACGGCCCGCGCATCCTGACCGGTCGCGAAACGGCCGCCCCGGTGCGGCTGCAGCTCGCCCACCTGCTCGAGGAGGACGACAACCTGTTCGCCCGCTACCTCGTCACGCGGGCGTAATCACCGTCCGGGCGCATGCGGCTCGGCTGGTGGGTTCGGGGCGCACCTCGGCACAATGGTCGACGTGAAGCTTCCCGTCATGCCGCCGCTGGGACCGATGCTCGCCAAGTCGGTGAAGTCCATCCCGGAGGGTGCGTTCCTCTACGAGCCCAAGTGGGACGGGTTCCGCTGCATCGCCTTCCGCGACGGTGCCGAGGTCGAGCTCGCGAGCCGGGGTGAGCGGCCGCTGACCCGCTACTTCCCCGAAGTGGTGGAGGCCCTGCGAGCCAGCCTCCCGGAGCGCTGCGTCGTCGACGGCGAGATCGTCATCGTCACCGGTGACCGGCTCGACTTCGAGGCGCTGCTCCAGCGCATCCATCCGGCCGCATCGCGGGTGACCAAGCTCGCGGGGGAAACCCCGGCGTCATTCGTCGCCTTCGATCTGCTCGCGGTCGACGACGAGTCGCTGATGGCAGCGCCGTTCAAGGATCGCCGTGCCCGGCTGGAGCAGATCCTCGGCGCTGCGCAGGCACCGGTGCTGCTCACACCGGCGACCGATGACAGCGCCGTCGCCCAGCGGTGGTTCGAGGTGTTCGAGGGAGCCGGACTCGACGGCGTGGTGGCCAAACCGCTGGACCAGCCCTACCAGCCGGACGCGCGCGCCATGTTCAAGATCAAGCACGAGCGCACGGCCGACTGCGTTGTCGCGGGGTACCGCTGGCACAAGTCCGGCCAGGTGGTGGGCAGCCTGCTGCTCGGTCTGTACGCCGAGGACGGCAGCCTGCAGCACGTCGGTGTCGCCGCCTCGTTCCCGATGAAACGCCGGGCCGAGCTCGTCGAGGAGCTCGCTCCCTACGCCACGACCGACCTCGCGGACCATCCCTGGGGCGAGTGGGCGCAAGCCGAGGCGCACGAGCAGGGCAGGCTGCCGGGGGCGGTGAGCCGATGGAACGCGAAGAAGGACCTCTCGTGGGTCCCGTTGCGCCCGGACCTCGTCGTGGAGGTCGGCTACGACCACATGGAAGGCACCCGGTTCCGGCACACCACCCAGTTCAAGCGTTGGCGGCCGGACCGGGAGCCCCGCTCGTGCACGTATGAGCAGCTCGACCGACCCGTACGCTTCGACCTGGCCGAGATCCTCTCGGCCGGGCGCTGACCGCGCGAGAGGACGACGTGTACACGATCCTGCTGCTGACCGAGGAGACGCTGACCGAGCACGACGTCGCACGCGTCGCCGCCCTGCACGGGGACGAACCCCTCGAGGTGCACGTGCTGGTCCCCGCCGACACCAAGCACAGCGCGCTTGTCGAAGCGCTTGACGAGGTCGCACTCGGCCGGCTGCGCGACGCCCTGGAGGACAGCAAGGACGCCTCCCCCGAGCAGGCCCAGCAGGACGCGATGCACGCGGTCAACACCTCCGTCGACATCCTGCGGGCGGCCGGGCTGACGGCTCGGGGCTCGGTGACCGGTGACGACCCGGTCCCCGCGGCGGTGGAGGCCGTGAGCCGGTTCGACGTGGACGAGATCCTCGTCGTCACTCCGCCGCACCTGGTGCGGGAGACCCTGCACCGTGACTGGGCGTCCCGGCTGCGGGACAAGGTCAAACTGCCGCTGCTGCACTTCGTTGCCGGCACCGACCGCGTGGTCGGCTGACCGGTCGGGACGTCGGACGCGAAACGCCCCTCCGGGGGTCGAGGGGCGTTTCTGTCCCGCCTACGTACCCGGGAGACCCATGAGACCGGGGACGCGTGCGTGGATCATCAGGGAGCGGGTCGACCCGGTGTCCAGACGCTGCACTTACGCCCAGGAAAGGAGGGGGGATGAAAAGGCGCCCAGCACGCACGTACGGACGGTGTGAGACCGACCCGCCGGGGTCCTGAGCGTGTGTTCAGTCAAGCACCGCAGGTGGCCGGAGGGAAGCCTCTCCGGGCAGCGAATCTGCACTGGTCGCGGCAACGGAGACCCCGCGCCCAGGGGGGAGCGGAGCGCGGGGGTCCGTTCCTTCAGCGTCCACCCGCATGCGCACCGCGGCGATCCGCCGTGCGGGTGATGGCCAACTCTTTACCGACGCTGCGCGGGCAGTCAGCACGCTCGGCCGCGCCGCCAGCCTCAATCCGCATCGCGGACCCGGTCACGGTCCTTCGACGGCTGCACGCGCTTCGGTTCCCCCGGCATCTTCGGGTAGTCCGGCGGGTAGGGCATGTCGCCGAGGCCGTGGTCCCGTTCGTCGCGTTCGTACCACTCCAACAGCGGTGAGAGATCGTGCGCCACATCGTCTATCTCGGCGTGCAGATCGCCCAGCTCGGCGAAGCGCGCCGGCATCGTGCGGACGGTGAGATCACGAGGGTCGACATCGGGGAGCTCGGCCCAGTCCACAGGTGCAGACACCGGCGCATGCGGGAGTGGGCGCACCGAATAGGCCGAGGCAATGGTCCGGTCGCGCGCGTTCTGGTTGTAGTCGACGAAGATCGTCTGGCCGCGTTCCTCCTTCCACCACTTGGTGGTGACGCGTCCCGGCAGCTGCCGCTCGAGCTCGCGACCGAATGCGATCGCGGCATGCCGCACCTCGGTGAACGACCACCGCGGCTCGACGCGGACATAGATGTGTACGCCGCGGTTGCCGGACGTCTTCGGGAAACCACGCCACCCCAGGCCCTCGAGCACCTCCGCCGCGACGGCCGCGACCTGCACCGCGTCGGTGAAATCCGTGCCGGGTTGCGGGTCCAGGTCGATCCGCAGCTCGTCCGGATGGTCCACGTCGATGCGGCGTACCGGCCAGGGATGGAACGTGATCGTGTTCTGCTGCGCGCACCAGAGGATGGTCCCGAGCTCGGTCGGACAGACCTCGTCGGCGGTGCGTCCGCTCGGGAACGTGATGTGTGCGGTCTCGACCCACTCCGGTGCGCCCTTGCTGATCCGCTTCTGGAAGAAGGCGTCGCCCTTGGAGTCGGCACGGGTCGCGACCTTCACGCCTTCGTGCACACCGTCCTGCCAGCGTTCTAGAGTGACCGGCCGTTCGCGCAGCGCTCGCAGGATGCCGTCACCGACGGAGCGGTAGTAGTCGATCACGTCCATCTTGGTGATGCCGGCTGCCGGGAACGCCAGCTTGTCGGGGTTGGTCACCTTGACGATGCGGTCCCCGACCTCGATCTCCACGAACGGTGACGCCATGCCCGCACGCTACCGGCCCTCGGTCGTACGCCGAGGCCGGCCGCGCTGAAAGTCACGCCGCGCGCAGTCCGACGTACTGTCGTGTCATGACTTACGAGATCCAGAAGACCGACGAGGAATGGCGGGCGCAGCTCACCCCCGAGGAGTACAAGGTGCTCCGCCAGGCAGGCACCGAGCGGGCGTTCACCGGCGAGTACGTCGACACCAAGAAGGTCGGGGTGTACCGCTGCCGGGCCTGCCAGGCCGAACTGTTCCGCAGCGAGACCAAGTTCGACTCGCACTGCGGGTGGCCCTCGTTCTACGAAGCCACCAACTCGGACGCGGTCGAGCTCATCGAGGACCGGTCACTCGGCATGCGACGTACGGAGGTCCGCTGCCGCCGGTGCGGCTCCCATCTCGGTCATGTCTTCGACGATGCCCCCCAGACGCCGACGGGAGACCGGTACTGCATCAACTCGGTCTCCGTCACCCTGGCGGAAGCCGAGCAGGGGTGACCCCATCGCGATCGCGCGGCGCCGGCGCCAGATGAGCAGCCGCGTCAGCTGCCGGATCCGGATGGTCGCGCGGTCGAAGACGATCACCGCCTGGAGCAGGATGCCGCCCACAAGCGCCCCGCCGATGAGATCGCTCACCCAATGGCTGCCGATGTAGATCGAGGTGGCGCACGTCAGCCGGGTCGCGGCGGCGACCACGCCGATGAGAAGCCGCAGCGGCGGCCGCTCGGCGTACCGGCTCAGCAGGTAGAGGATCAGGCCGCCGGACAGCACCATGTTCGACGAGTGCCCTGACGGGAAGATCACCCCGCCGGTCAGCACGTCAGGCACGCCCGTCTCGGTCTGCGAGCGGCCGATGAGGACCTTCATCGCGCCGACGACGACGTTGAGGATCAGCACGGTGAACACGGCCAGCGAGACGGGCCGCCAGGTGCCGTTTCGCCGGGCCAGGACAGCGGCGACGATGAGCAGGATCGGGATGGTGACGCTTCGCTGTCCGACCTTGTCGTAGGCCCAGGCCACTTTGACGAGAGCCGGAAAGCTCTTCTCGCCGTCGAACTGGTGGACCCAGACGTCGAGGTGCACCAGCGGGCCGTCCAGGAACACGTCCAAGATCACCAGGAAAAGCGCCGCTGACAGGACGCCGAGCCAGGTCCTGCCGCGGGGAGTCAACACCCTGCGGACTTGCCCGCCCCGGCGCGTGCTCAAGCCCGCCACATCCAACTCGTGACGGAGAACACAGTGGCGCGCAGCGATCTGCTCACGGCAGTCCGGCGACCAGCTCGGCAACCGGTTTGCGACGGCCCGTGTAGAACGGCAGCTCGTCGCGGACGTGCAGCCGGGCCCGGGAGCCCCGCAGGTGCCTCATCAGGTCGACGATCCGGTGCAGCTCCTGGGCCTCGAAGGCAAGCAGCCACTCGTAGTCGCCGAGGGCGAAGGCGGACACCGTGTTCGCCCGCACGTCCGGGAACCCGCGGGCCATCTGCCCGTGCTCGGCGAGCATGTCGCGCCGCTCCTGCTCCGGCAGCAGGTACCAGTCGTAGGACCGGACGAAGGGGTAGACGCAGAGGTAGTCCCCCGGCTCCTCGTCGGCGAGGAACGCCGGGATGTGACCCTTGTTGAACTCCGCGGGCCGGTGCAGCGCGAGCACCGACCAGACCGGGACGCAGGCGGCGCCGAGGACGGTCCGGCGCAGCCGGGCGTAGGCCTCCTGCAGGTCGTCGGGGGACTCGGCGTGCCACCACACCATCAGGTCGGCGTCGGCCCGCAGCCCGGCGACGTCGTAGGTGCCCCGCACGACGACGTCCTTGGCGGCGAGCTGCTCGAAGAGCTCGGCCACCTCCGAAGCGACCGGGCCGCGGTCGTCGGGCAGGCGGTCGCGCACCGAGAACACCGACCACATGGTGTAGCGGATCTGCTGGTTGAGGTCGCGCGCCTTCGGCCGGGCGCCCGGGGACGGGGAGTCAGCCATGACTCAAGTGTCTCAGGACTTCCTCCGCGGCGCGTCCCCCGGATGCCACGCACGCGGGTACACCCACACCGTCGTACGCCGCACCGCAGACGGCGAGGCCCGGGCGGCCGGCGACGGCTGCCCGGATGCGCTCGACCCGGGCCCGGTGACCGACCGCGTACTGGGGCAGGCCTCCTCCCCAGCGCGTCACTCGACGGTCGATCGGCGCGGGCAGCGGCCCGACCGCCTCCCGGAGCTCGGCCAGCGCCAGGGCGGCCAGTTCGGCGTCGTCGCGCTGCAGGACCTCCTCCTCTCCCAGCCGGCCGACCGACAGCCGCACGACGCGGACGTCCGGCTCGTCCTCGGCGTACCACCCCCACTTGTTGGTGGTGAACGTCGCGGCCTTGACGACCCCGCCGTCCACCGGCGGCACGAGGTAGCCGGATCCGGTCGGCAGTCGCCGCCCTGCCGCCGGGAAGGCGAGGGTGACGATGGCCATCGACGCGTAGGCCACCGCGCCGAGGTCGGCCGACGCGGCGGGCAGCTCGGCGGACAGCAGCCTGGCGGCCGGAGCAGCGGGCACCGCGAGCACCACCGCGTCGGCCGCGACGATCTCGGGTGCGGCCGCGGAGCCCACGATCAGCTCCCAGCCTTCGGTCGTACGTCGGAGCTCGCGCACCCTCGCGCCGGTGCGCACGGTGGCGCCGGAGGCCGTGGCCACCGCCTCCGGCAATTGGCCGAGCCCACCGCGCAGCGAGCCGAACACGGGTCCCGCCACCGGTGCCGCCGCCGCGCGCGCCACCCGCGCGGCGACCAGCAGCGAGCGCTCCCCGCGGGCCTGCTCGGCCACCAGCGGCATCGTCGCGTCCAGGGAGAGCAGGTCGGCGTGGCCGGCGTAGACGCCGCCCAGCAGCGGTTCGACCAGTCGATCGACGACGGCGCGGCCCATCCGGCTCCCGACATACCTGCCCACCGGCAGGTCGTCCCCGACCGACGTCGCGGGCAGCCAGCTGTCCCACGGGATGCGCGCCAGCTCCCACGGAGTGAGCACGCCGGTGCGCGCCAACGCCCGCAGGTCGGTCGGGATCCCCATCAGCGTCCCGGCAGGCAGCGGCCGGAGCCGGCCGCGGGTCCACAGCCACGCCGCTGTCGTGCGCGCGGGCTCCAGGGTCCCGGCCCGCACCGCCGCCACCAGGTCGGCCCCCTCGGGGCGCCGCAGCAGCAGCGCTTCGGCGCCCTCGTCGACCGCGACCCCACCGACGTCGGACACCCGAAGCTTGCCGCCCAGCTGGTCCGACCCCTCGAGCACGGTGACCCGCACCGGGGCGGCCGCCGGCGCACGCGGACCGAGGAACCAGGCCGCGGCCAGGCCGCTGATGCCGCCACCGACGACCACGACGTGGCGGGGCCGGGCGGCGATCATGACTCAAACGATCCCAGACCGTGATCTTCCAGTGCGCCTGCGGGTGGAACCGTGACCGCTCCGGTCGCGTCCCAGACCCGACCGCGCCGGCCGCCCCCGGCCCGCAGCACATGGGAGGTTCGCGATGCGCAGCAACGGACGCGTGCAGGCAGTGTCAGGCGCCGGTCTCGCCGGTCTCGTGCTGGTCACCGTGCTCGCCGGCTGCGGCGGAGGCGGCGGTGGAGCCAGCGGCACCGAGGCGGCCGCTAAGCCTGTGGCGAGGGACGCGTCCGGAGGCTCGGATGCGGCCAAGTCGGACAGCGCAGCCGGGGCCCCGAGCAAGGAGCGCGCCGCCCAGGCCGGCGTCCTGGTGATCAGTCCCCGGGTGCTGCCCGGAACCCGCGACATCATCTACCGAGGCAGCGTCACCGTGCGGGTCAAGGACATCTCCGCGGCAACGACCCGGGTGGAGGACCTGGCTCGTGGGGTGAACGGCTTCGTCTTCGCCGAGCAGACCTCCAGCTCGCCGGACTCCCCCGGACAGGGCACCGCGCATCTCACTCTGCGGGTGCCGCCAGCCGAGTTCACTGGTGTGCTGCGCGACGTCGCAGCACTGGGCAAGCGGCTTTCCCAGTCGCAGACCGCCGAGGACGTCACCGGTCAGGTCGTGGACACGCAGAGCCGCATCGCGACTCAGACGCGCAGCGTCGCCCGGGTGCGCGCCCTACTGGGTCAGGCCAAGACGATCGGTGAGGTGGTGCAGGTCGAGTCCGAGCTGACCCGCCGCGAGGCCGACCTCGAATCCCTGCAGGCACAGCTCGCCAAGTTGACCGACGTGACCGAGCTCGCGACCGTGGACGTCGAGCTTCTCGGGCCGTCGGCCGTCGCGCCCGCCAAGCACACCCGCCACCTCGGCTTCCTCACCGGTCTCGACAGCGGCTGGACCGTATTGGTGCAGGTGGGAGTCGTCGCGCTCACCATCGTCGGCGCCGTCCTGCCCTTCGGCATCGTGCTCGGCCTGGTTGCGGTGCCGGCGTGGCTGATGCTCCGGCCGCGGCTGCGTCGCCGGACCGTCCCCACGGCTCCCCCGGCCTGACCCGCGCGCTGGTCAGGCCGCCGACTCCTCGTGGACCAGGTCGACCAGCCGGGCCAGCACGTCGGGGTCGGTGTCCGGGAGGACACCGTGCCCGAGGTTGAACACGTGCCCCGGCGCGGCGCGGCCCGAGACCAGGACCTCCCGCGCACGCCGGGCCACTGCGTCCCACGGGGCGAAGAGGATCGCCGGGTCGAGGTTGCCCTGCAGGGCCCGGTCCGGACCGACCCGCCGGCTCGCCTCGTCCAACGGCACCCGGAAGTCGACGCCGACGACCTCTGCTCCCGCGGAACCCAGCTGACCCAGCAGCTCGCCGGTGCCGACACCGAAGTGGATGCGCGGTACGCCGAGCTCGCCGACCGTCGCGAGCACCCGCTCGGAGTGCGGCCGGACGAACCGCGCGTAGTCCGCGGCCGGAAGAGCGCCGACCCAGGAGTCGAACAGCTGCACCGCGCTCGCGCCCGCCGCAACCTGCACGCGGAGGAACGCGCCCGCGATGTCCGCGAGGCGCGTCATCAGCAGCTCCCACAGACCGGGGTTGCCGTACATCAGCGCCTTGGTGTTCTCGAGGTTGCGCGACGGCCCGCCTTCGACGAGGTACGACGCCAACGTGAACGGCGCGCCGGCAAACCCGATCAGCGGCGTCGCCCCGAGCTCACCGACCAGCGACTGCACGGCTTCGGTCACGTAGCCGACGTCGTCCGGCTCGAGTCCGCGCAGCTGCCCGAGATCCGCCTCGGCCCGGATCGGCCGGGCGATCACCGGACCGACGCCCGGCTTGATGTCGAGGTCGACCCCGACCGCCTTCAACGGCACCACGATGTCGCTGAACAGGATGGCGGCGTCCACCCCGTAGCGGCGTACCGGCTGCAGGGTGATCTCGGTGACCAGGTCGGGACGCCGACAGGCGTCGAGCATCGCGACGCCTTCTCGGACGCGCCGGTACTCCGGCAGCGAACGGCCGGCCTGGCGCATGAACCAGACCGGCGTGTGCGGCACCGGCTCCCGCCGGCAGGCCCGCAGGAAGGCGGAGCCGCGCAGCCCGGCGTGTGAGGTCACCCGGCGAATGCTGTCATGAGGCGCTGCCGTGGCTGATCAGCACCACTCCGAGCAGTGCCGCCCCAACGCCGACCTGCTGGATCCGGCCGAGGCGTTCCCCGTGCAGGCCGCGTGCCAGCAGGACGGTCGCGACCGGGTAGAGGGAGCCGAGCACGGCGACGGTCGGCAGCTCCCCCCGCGTGGTGGCGATCCCGAAGCACAGGTTGGCGAGCACGTCGCCGACGCCGACCAGCGCGATCAACCCGAGGTCCGGTACGCCGAGCGAGGGGCGCCCGAGCCGGATTGCCACGACGACCCCTACGACGACGACGGACACCAGGCGCATCGTCACCATCGTCATCAGGGTGCTGCTCTCGCTGCCCTTCGCGATCGCGTAGAGCGCGATCCCGAATCCGACGGCCGAGACGCCGGCCAGCACCACCGGGCGCAGCCCGGCCCGGCCGCGCAGCTCCGGCCCGCTCGCCAGCACTATCCCCACGATCGCGACCGCGATCCCGACGAGGGCCTCGGCCGCCGGCACCTGGCCGCCGGCGAGCCCGAAGACCACGGGCACGACGACACCGAGTGCCGCGATCGGCGACACGATGCCCATGGTCCCGCTCGCGAGTGCGACGTAGAAGCTGGTGAGTCCGACCATGCCGGCCAGGCCTGCCAGCACCGCCCACGGGAGATACCCGGTCGGATCCCCGGTCGCCCCGGCCAGCACCGCGACGGCGCCGACGGTCACCAGCCCGACAGCCTGCGAAGTGCCCACCACCACCAGGGCGGGGAGTCGCCGCGAGATGGTGCCGCCGAGGAAGTCGGCACTCCCCCAGAGCACGCTGGAGAGCAGGGCGAGGACGGCGGCCATCCGGGCAGGCTACGGGCGACGCGCCGGGAGACGAGGGCCTGCCGACAGATCCCGGAATTGCCGGCCGGGCGCGCCTACGCTTCGACCATGGTGGCGCACCGCGAGCCCGTCGACGGTCCGGAGGAGTTCCTCCGGGCGGTTGCTGCGCTGCGCTCGACCATCCCGAGAGCAGAGGTCGAGCTGGCCGAGACGCCGGCACCCCAGCGCCTTGCCCCGCACGCGGTGGCGATGACCGCCGACGTCCTGGCCGGCGACGAAGAGCTGGCCACCGGCAGGCTCGTCCTGCTGCACGACCCCGCCGGGCATGAGGCGTGGCAGGGGACGTTCCGGGTGGTGACCTATGCCCGCGCGGACCTCGAGCCCGAGATCGCCGCCGACCCGCTGTTGCCGGGCGTCGGCTGGGCGTGGCTCACCGAGGCGTTGGACGGGCACGGCGCCGCTTTCGCGGCGGCGAGCGGGACGGTCACCCGGGTCGCCTCGGAGAGCTTCGGGGCCATGGCGGCCGAACCGGGCTCGGCGCAGATCGAGATCCGGGCCTCGTGGACCCCGCTGGACGACGCGTTCGGCGCCCACCTGCTCGGCTGGTGCGACCTGTTGTGCACGACGGCGGGCCTCCCGCCGGTGCCCGCCGGGGTGACCTCGCTGCCCCTCCGGCGCGGAGCCGCCCCGCGCTGAGCCACGCTCGGCACACGCCCAGCCCACGCTCAGGGCGGGGCTTCAGGTAGGCGCCGAGCACGCCGATGGTGTGGAGGACAGGTGCCCGGCTGCGGTCGGGTCATCACGCACGATCCCCGCACCCTCAGGAGACCCGGTGACCGCACTGGTCGAACGCCACGGGCTCACACCGCCCGCGGCGAGGGCTGCCCGCTTCACCGCCATGGTCGTCGTCGCGAACCCGTTCGCGCGGGAGACCATCGCCAGGTCCCTGCGTGCCTTGGGGGCCCGTGAGGTGGTCGAGGCGGGAAGTCTCGCGGAGGCCCGCGTGCGCGCCCGCACCGATGTCCCCCGCGACTTGTGTGTCGTCGACGGCTGCCTCCCCGACGGGTCCGGCATCGCTCTCGTCACCGAGCTGCGCGCGCTGGGCTGGCCTCGCGGCATGGTGCTCTCCTCCGCCGAGGACCCCTACACGGTCCGGGCTGCGCTGGCTTCCGGCGTACGCGCGTTCCTGGTCAGCCCGTCGGCCGCGCCCTCCGGCAGCGGCCGACCGGTCGCTCCCGGCATGGTCCCGACGCAGAACCGCCCCCGCGCCGGGCGGGCCACCGGCGCCGAGGGCCTGTCCGCCCGCGAGATCGAGGTCCTGCAGCTGGTCGGCGACGGCCGGTCCAACAAGGAGATCGGCGAGTCGCTCGGCCTGTCGGCGCTCACCGTGAAGAGCCACCTGGCCCGCATCGCCCGCAAGCTGGGCACCGGTGACCGGGCCGAGATGGTCGTCGTCGCCATGCGCGCCGGCGTCGTCGCCTGACGCGCCCACAGCGCAGCGTCCGACCAGGAGCGTCCTCCACGACGTACCGTGACCGAGTGGCACCTCAGACGGACGAGCGGACAGAACCCGACGCCGCCGCCGAGCCCGCCACGCCGACAGCCATCCCGCTGGTCGAGCCGCGGGACGGCGTGCCTGCACCGCTGGTGGCCGCCGACGAGCTGACCGCCGCCATCGCCGCCCTCCGGCAGGGCACCGGACCGGTTGCCGTCGACGCCGAACGCGCCTCGGGCTACCGCTACGGCCAGCGCGCCTACCTCGTCCAGCTGCGCCGGGTCGGGGTCGGCACGATCCTGGTCGACCCCGTCGCGCTGCCCGATCTCGGCGAGCTGGGCGACGCGATCGAGGACGTCGAGTGGGTCCTGCACGCCGCCACCCAGGACCTGCCCTGCCTAGCCGAGCGGGGCATGCGCCCCCGGCGCCTGTTCGACACCGAGCTGGCCGGTCGCCTGCTGGGCTACGCCCGGGTCGGCCTGGGCTCGATCATCGAAGAGGTCCTCGGGTTCACCCTGGAGAAGGGGCATTCGGCCGCGGACTGGTCCACCCGCCCCCTCCCCGAGCCCTGGCTCCGCTACGCCGCGCTGGACGTCGAGCTGCTCATCGAGCTGCGTGACCACCTCGCAGGCGAACTCGACGAGCAGGGCAAACGCGCCTGGGCCGAGGAGGAGTTCGCCGGGATAGTCGCTGCACCCCCTGCGCCCGCGCGGGTCGAGCCGTGGCGGCGCACCTCCGGCTTGCACCGGGTCCGCAAACGCCGCCAGCTGGCCGTCGTCCGCTCCCTCTGGGAGGCGCGCGACGCGATGGCGCGCCGCCGCGACACGGCGCCGGGTCGGGTGCTTCCCGACGCCGCGATCGTCGAGGCCGCCCTGGCCGCCCCGGCCAACGAGGCGGAGCTGCTCGGCGTCTCGATGTTCAACGGACGGTCCCAGCGCCGCCACGTCTCGACGTGGTACGCCGCCGTCGCCTCGGGGCTGCGCCTTCCCGAGGACGAGCTCCCCGATCTCAAGGCGCTGCACGACGGGCCACCACCCGCACGCAGCTGGCCGGAGCGAGATCCCGACGCGGCCGTCCGGCTGGCCGCGGCCAGGGCCGCCGTCGCCGCCCTCGCCGAGGAGCGCCGGCTCCCGACCGAGAACCTGCTCGCACCGGACGCGGTCCGACGCCTGGCGTGGTCACCGCCCGACCCCCTCGACGCGGCAGCGGTCGCGGCGGTGCTGCGAGGTCACGGCGCTCGCGAGTGGCAGATCGCGCAGACGGTCGACGCGCTGACCGAGGCGATGACCGCCACCCGGTTGCCTTCGGAGACGGCCGCCGGTTAGGTTAGGGTTGCCTAACTAGCCGCTTGCTTGACGAACCGCGTACTCCGGAAGGACGACGTCGCGTGCTCCCCAACTTCCTCATCGGGCTCCGTGAGGGGCTCGAAGCCACCCTGGTCGTGAGCATCCTGGTCGCCTACCTGGTCAAGACGGGCAAAACCACCCGGCTCCCGGCCGTCTGGGGTGGGGTCGCCCTGGCCGTTGCCATCAGCCTTGCGTTCGGTGCACTGCTGACCTTCACGTCGAGCAACCTCAGCTTCCAGGCCCAGGAGCGCTTCGGCGGCATCATGTCCGTCATCGCGGTGTGCTTCGTGACCTGGATGATCTTCTGGATGCGCCGGGCCGCGCGGTTCCTCAAGAGCGAGCTGCAGGACAAGATGCACGCGGCGCTGATGATGGGCACCCTGGCGCTGGTCACCACCGCGTTCTTCGCCGTGGCCCGCGAGGGCCTCGAGACCTCGCTCTTCATCTGGACCGCGGTGCAGGCCACCGGCTCCGGCGCGTCCCCGATCATCGGGGCGACCCTCGGCATCCTCACCGCCCTCGCACTGGGCTGGCTGCTCTACCGGCACGCCGTCAGCATCAACCTCGCCAAGTTCTTCACCTGGACCGGCGCCGGGCTGATCCTCGTTGCCGCCGGCGTGCTCGCCTACGGCGTACACGATCTGCAGGAGGCCGGCGACCTGCCCGGCGAGCACTCCCTCGCCTTCGACGTCTCCAGCGCGATCCCCCCGGACAGCTGGTACGGCACGCTGCTCAAGGGCATCTTCAACTTCAGTCCGGCCACCACCTGGCTGCAGGCGCTGGTCTGGCTGCTGTACGTCGTCCCGGTGCTCACCCTGTTCTTCCGGCCCGCCCGGAAGAAGGCGACCGCGACCGCCCCGAGCACTCCCGTCGCCGCCTGACCGAACCACCAACATCCCCTCCGCAGCACACCTGGAGATCCCGCATGCCCGGCGCCCGGTCCGCCACCCTCGCCACGGTCCTCCTCGGCCTGCTCGCGGCACCCCTGGTCGCCGCCTGCGGCGGGTCCGGCGCCGCCGGCGGACCGAAGATCGTCCTGGAGGCCTCGGACGACGCCTGCACGGTCGCCCGGAGCACCCTGCCTGCCGGGCCGGTGACGTTCTCCGTGACGAACACCGGCCGCAAGGTGACCGAGGTCTACGTCTACGCGCAGCAGAACGGGTCCTTCTCCAAGACGGTCGGCGAGGCGGAGGACATCGGGCCTGGCGTCTCCCGGGACCTGTCGGTGAACCTCGACAAGGGCACCTACGAGATCGCCTGCAAACCCGGCCAGCAGGGCGCCGGGCTACGGACCAAGCTCACCGTCGAGGCTGCTAAGGCCTGAGCCGAACCGGGGCGTGAAAGCGTGACCCGGTGACCGACGACGAGATCAGCGGCCGGTCGCCGGCTCCGTGGCGGGCGCTGCTGACCGACATCGGTCCGCTGCGGATCTCACCGGACTACCGACGGCTGTGGTTCGGCACGACGGTCTCGCAGCTCGGCCAGCAGATGACCGCGGTCGCGCTGGCGATCCAGGTCTATGCGATCACCCGGTCCAGCTTCGCTGTCGGGGTCGTCGGCATCTGCGCGTTCTTCCCGCTGGTGGTGTTCGGCCTGTACGGCGGCGCCATCGCCGACGCCATGGACCGGCGCCGTCTCGCTCTCGTCGCGTCGTCCGGCCTCTGGGTCCTGTCGATCGTGCTCGCCGCGCAGGCGCTGCTCGACCTCCGACAGGTCTGGCTGCTCTATGTGGTCGCCGCGGTGCAGGCGTCCTGCTTCGCCGTCAACAACCCGGCGCGCGCGGCGATCATCCCCCGCCTGATCCCGGCCCCGATGCTGCCGGCCGCGAACGCGCTGTCGACCGCGTCGTTCAACCTCGGGTTCACCGTCGGGCCGCTCCTGGGCGGCGTCGTCATCGGCTGGCAGGGCCTCGGAGCGGCCTACCTCGTCGACTGCGTGACGTTCACCGCCGCGCTCTACGCCCTGTGGCGGCTCCCGGCCGTCCCTCCCGAAGGCGTCGTGCGGCGGGCCGGACTGACGTCCGTGCTCGAGGGCCTGACCTATCTGCGCACCCGGCCCAACGTGCTCATGACCTTCCTCGTCGACATGTGCGCGATGGTGCTCGCGCAGCCCCGCGCACTCTTCCCCGCGGTGGCCGGCTCCTTCTACGGAGGGGGCACCCGAACGGTCGGCCTGCTCGCGGCCTCACCGGCGATCGGCTCGCTCGGCGCCGTCATCTTCTCCGGCCGGCTCGGTCGGGTGCGACGGCAGGGCCTGGCGATCATGATCTGCGTGGTGGCCTACGGGGCGGCCGTCGCGGCCTTCGGGCTGACGCGGGTCATCTGGCTCGGCGTACTCATGCTCGCTGTCTCCGGTGCAGCCGACATGGTGAGCTCGGTCTACCGCAACACGATCCTGCAGGTGGCGACACCGGACGCCCTGCGCGGCCGGCTGCAGGGCGTCTTCATCGTGGTGGTCGCCGGCGGTCCCCGGCTCGGCGACTTCACCGCCGGCACGGTGGCATCGATCACCACCGAGACGTTCGCCATCGTGTCCGGCGGCTGCGCCTGCATGGCAGGTGTCGCCCTGCTCGCCGCGCACTATCGCGGGTTCGCCCGCTACGACGCAGTGGACCCCCAACCCTGACTCGCCGCGCTTGTTACTGGCGAGTAGCATCGGGCCAGGGCGAGCACGCCGGCTCCCCCGAGATGCCCCAGGAGGCCGCGTGCCCCGGACGCCCCAGCAGCTGCGCGACGTCGTGTTCGTCGACGGGGTTCGCACCCCGTTCGGCAAGGCGGGACCCAAGGGGATGTACGCCGAGACGCGGGCCGACGACCTGGTCATCCGGTGCATCCGGGAGCTGCTGCGCCGGCACCCGGAGCTGCCGCCGGAGAGCATCGACGAGGTGGCGATCGCCGCCACGACCCAGATCGGCGACCAGGGGCTGACGATCGGGCGTACGGCTGCGCTGCTCGCCGGGCTGCCGAAGACGGTGCCCGGGTTCGCCATCGACCGGATGTGCGGCGGCGCCATGACGGCGGTCACGACGACGGCCGGCAGCATCGCGTTCGGCGCCTACGACGTGGTGATCGCCGGCGGCGTCGAGCACATGGGCCACCACCCGATGGGTGAGGGCGTCGACCCCAACCCGCGGATCATCGCCGAGAAGCTCGTCGACCCGTCCGCGCTGGTCATGGGCTCGACGGCCGAGAACCTGCACGACCGCTTCCCCGCGATCACCAAGGAGCGGGCCGACGCCTACGCCGTCGCCAGCCAGGACAAGCTCGCCAAGGCCTACGCCAACGGCAAGGTCGAGCCTGACCTCGTCCCGGTCGCCACCCGCAGTGCCGAGCACGGCTGGGGGCTCGCCACCCGCGACGAACCGCCGCGTCCGGGCACGACGGTCGAGGACCTGGCCCAGCTCAAGACCCCGTTCCGGCCACACGGGCGGGTCACGGCGGGCAATGCCGCCGGGCTCAACGACGGGGCCACGGCCTGCATCCTGGCGGCCGAGGAGACCGCGCGCGAGCTGGGCCTACCGGTGCGGATGCGGCTGGTGTCCTACGCCTTCGTCGGTGTCGAGCCGGAGGTCATGGGCGTCGGGCCGGTGCCGGCCACCGAGAAGGCCTTGGCCAAGGCCGGTCTCAGCATCGAGGACATCGGGCTGTTCGAGCTCAACGAGGCGTTCGCCGTGCAGGTCCTGGCGTTCCTCGACCACTTCGGCATCGCCGACGACGACCCCCGGGTCAACGAGTACGGCGGCGCGATCGCCCTCGGCCACCCGCTCGCCGCCTCCGGCGTACGGCTGATGACCCAGCTGGCTCGCCAGTTCGAGGACCACCCGGAGGTGCGCTACGGCCTGACGGCCCTGTGCATCGGCATCGGCATGGGCGGCGCGGTGATCTGGGAGAACCCGCACCGGAGCGGCGACGACGCGGAGGACGCGCGGTGAGCGACATGATCGATTTCCCGGACGAGGTCGTCACCAGCGCCCCGGTCAGGTACGTCGACCTCCCGCTGGGCGCCGGCACCGCGGCCCTCATCACCATCGACAACGGCTTCGACCACACCAAGCCGACCACCCTGGGCCCGAAGAGCCTGGCCAACATCGGCGCGGCCATCGACGAGGCGCTGGGCCGCGATGACGTCGTGGCGGTCGCCGTGACCGGCAAGCCGTTCATCTTCGCCGTCGGGGCCGACCTCAAGGTCATGCAGGCGGGCGGTACGCCCGCGCAAGCGAAGGCCTACTTCGCACTCGGTCACGACACGTTCCGCAAGCTGCGCGACGCCACGGTCCCGACCTTCGCGTTCGTCAACGGGGCCGTCATGGGCGGCGGGCTCGAGCTGGCCCTGCACGCGCACTACCGCACGATGTCCTCCGGTGTGCCGGCCATCGCGTTTCCCGAGGTGTTCCTGGGCCTGATCCCCGGCTGGGGCGGTAGCCAGCTGCTGCCGAACCTGATCGGCGCCGACAAGGCCGTCACGGTCATCGTCGAGAACGCGATGAACCAGAACCGCATGCTCAAGGCCAAGCAGGCCTTCGAGCTCGGCATCGCCGACGCGATGTTCGAGCCGGCCGACTTCCTCGAGCAGTCGCTGGCCTGGGCCGCGTCGGTGGTCATCGGCCGGACGAGTGTCGAGCGTCCGGAGATCGACCGCGGCGAGGCCTGGGACGCCGCACTGACGCGTGCCAAGGGCATCGCCGACATGAGGGTGCACGGGGCGGCCGTCGCGCCGTACAAGGCGATCGAGCTGATCGAGCTCGCTCGTACCGCGTCCTACGACGACGGCATCGCCGCCGAGCGCACGGCGCTGTTCGAGCTGGCCATGGGCGAGCAGCTGCGCGCCGGGCTGTACGCGTTCGACCTCGTGCAGCGACGCGCCAAGCGACCCGTCGGCGTTCCGGACAAGTCGCTGGCCCGCGAGGTCACCAAGGTCGGCGTCGTCGGTGCCGGCTTGATGGCCTCGCAGCTCGCGCTGCTGTTCGCCCAGCGGCTCGAGGTGCCGGTGGTCCTCACCGACCTCGACCAGCAGCGGGTCGACAAGGGTGTGGGCTACGTCCACGCCGAGGTCGACAAGCTGCTCGGCAAGGGGCGAGTCAACCAGGACAAAGCCAACCGGCTCAAGGCGCTGGTGACCGGCTCCACGGGCAAGGAGGCCTTCGCCGACGCCGACTTCGTCATCGAGGCCGTCTTCGAGGAGATGAAGGTCAAGCAGCAGGTCTTCAGGGAGATCGAAGCAGTGGTCTCCCCTGAGTGCGTGCTGGCGACCAACACCTCCTCGCTGTCGGTGACCGAGATGGCCTCGAGGCTCGAGCACCCGGAGCGGGTGGTGGGCTTCCACTTCTTCAACCCGGTTGCGGTGCTGCCGCTTCTCGAGATCGCCCGGGCAGACAAGACCGACGACGCATCGCTGGCGACCGCGTTCGCGGTGGGCAAGACGCTGAAGAAGTCCTGCGTGCTGGTCGCCGACCGGCCCGCGTTCATCGTCAACCGGCTCCTGACCCGGTTCCTCGGCGAGGTCACCAAGGCCGTTGACGAAGGCACTCCGTTCGAGGTCGCCGACAAGGCGCTCGAGCCGCTCGGCCTGCCGATGTCGCCCTTCGTGCTGCTGCAGCTCGTCGGGCCCGCCGTCGCGCTGCACGTCGCCGAGACCATGCACGAGGCCTTCCCGGACCGGTTCTACGTCTCGGAGAACCTCGGTCGCCTCGTCGCGGCCGGCAAGCAGGGCGTCTACGTGTGGAACGGAGCCACCCCCTCGGTCGACCCCGAGGTCGCCGAGCTGTTCACCCAGGGCGACACTCCCGTCAGCGAGGAGAAGGTGCGCCGCCGGGCGCTGGACGCGCTGGCCGAGGAGATCCGGCTGATGCTCGACGAGAAGGTGGTCGAGGACGTCCGCGACATCGACCTCGCGATGCTGCTCGGGGCCGGTTGGCCGTTCCACCTCGGCGGGGTCACGCCGTACCTCGACCGCGAGGGTGTGTCCGAGCGGGTCACCGGCGTGCGGTTCCTCCCGGCCGGGGTGGCGAGCCTGCCGGCGGGCTGAGCCCGTCACCCTTATGGGCGAGTGGTTCTGCGGAGCTCCCTGGGTACCGTCGGAGGGTGCATCTCCCGGACTCTGTCGAGCTGCGTCGGCTCGCCCTCGCGGTGTCGGTCCTCGACGACGTCGACATCGTGCCCCTGGACGACGGCGTCCTGCTGGCCGGTGCGGATCCGATCGAGGTCAGCTGGCTCGAGCTGCGTCGCGCCCTGGCCGGCGCCGACCCCGAGTCGGATCTCGCCCGTGCGCGGATCGGGGCCTGGCTGCACGGGCGCCGCATCGCCGCGGACCGGGACGAGGACGAGCTGCGCCTGCTGGCCCGCCCGGTCGGGTTGCCGGTGGACCACCCGCTGCACCCCGGGCTGGACTGGGTCCGGCACCGGGTCCTGGGGGGCGCGCTCGACCTGGGGTTCGGCTTCCTTGGGGTCGGCCGCGACCCCGACGCCGTCACGATCGTGCCGCAAGCCGCCCTCGACGCCGCCGGCGTGAACCCGTCACCCTGGTGGCCGGTAGCCCGCGACTACCTGGAGCGGATGGGAGCGGTCGCGGCGGAGCGGCTCACCACGAGCTCGACCCTACGGCCGATCGGTGACTGCGATGTCGTCACTCTGCTGGGCTCGGCGTCGCTCCGGGCGGCCCTCTGCGCCCAGGACGGGACCGGGCTGCGCGCCGTGGCGGTGCCGATGCGCAACCGCGGCTGGCTGGACCTCAGCCGGATAGACCCGGCGTTCACCACGGCCGCGGCAGCGGCGACTGTGGAGATCGAGCGCGGGTTCGATCGCCCGTTGCTCGTCACTCTCGACGAGGTGACACTTGCTCCGGCCGGTGGCCGGCCGGCCGAGATCGTGCTGCGCGACCCGGCGACCGCCACGCCCGACCTCCGGAACGTCCTCTTCCGCTGACGCGGTCCGGATCGCCGACGGCTCCCTGCGGTTGCTCAGTCGTTGACGACGTGCGACTCCGACGCCGGCTCCAGTGAGCTGACGGTCTCGATGACCCCGCGGGAGATGTCCTGCGCGGTCAGTCCGCACTCCGCCAGCACCTCGGCCCGGAAGCCGTGGTCGAGAAACGTGGCCGGGATGCCGAAGTCACGCAGCGGCGTGGCCACCTGCGCGTCGCGCATCGCCTGCGCAACCGCGGAGCCCACCCCTCCGGCGCGCATGTTGTCCTCGACCGTGACGACGCATCGATAGTCACGCGCCATCTCGACCAGTGAGGGCGGCACCGGCTTGACCCACCGCGGGTCGACCACGGTCACGCCGATGCCCTGCCGGGCGCACCGCTGCGCGACCTCGAGGCAGGTCTCGGCCATCGCGCCCACCGACACCAGCAGCACGTCGTTCCCGTCGCCGCGGCGCAGTACGTCCACGCCGCCGACCCGGTCGAGCGCGGAGATGTCCGCGCAGACCGAACCCTTGGGGTAGCGCAGCACGGTTGGCGCGTCCTCGACGGCCACCGCCTCGCGCAGCTCCTCGCGCAACGTGGTCGCGTCGCGGGGGGCGGCGAGCCGCAGGCCTGGAACAACTTGCAGGAAGGACATGTCCCACACGCCGTTGTGGCTGGGGCCGTCGTCGCCGGTGACACCCGCCCGGTCGAGGACGAAGGTCACGCCGCTGCGATGCAGCGCCACATCCAGCAGGACCTGGTCGAAGGCGCGGTTGAGGAACGTCGCGTAGAGCGCTACGACCGGGTGCACGCCGCCGAACGCCAGGCCGGCGGCGGAGGTGGCCGCGTGCTGCTCGGCGATCCCGACGTCGAAGATGCGGTCGGGGTAGGCCTCGGCGAACTTCTGCAGCCCGACCGGGATGAGCATGGCCGCAGTGATGCCGACGATGTCGGTCCGCTCGGCTCCGATGTCGACCATCTCGCTGGCGAAAACACTCGTCCACGAGGCACCGGACGCGGCCAGCGGCTGACCGGTCTCCGGGTCGATGACCCCGATGCCGTGGAAGCGGTCGGCGTCGTCGTTCTCGGCGAAGCTGTAGCCGAGCCCCTTCTTCGTCAGGCAGTGCACCAGCACCGGGCCGGCGAAGGAGCGCGCCCGGCGCAGCGCGTGCTCCATCGCCTCCACGTCGTGGCCGTCGACCGGACCGATGTACTTCAGCCCGAGGTCCTCGAACATGCCCTGCGGCGCGACGACGTCCTTGAGGCCCTTCTTCATGCCGTGCAAGGTGTCGTAGATCGGGCCACCTACCACCGGCGTACGGCTGAGGACCTGCTTGCCCCACTCCAGGAAGCGCTCGTAGCCACCGGTGGTCCGCAGCGTCGCGAGATGGTGGGCGAGGCCACCGATCGTCGGACCGTAGGACCGCTCGTTGTCGTTGACGACGATCACCAGCCGGCGGTCGCGGTTCTCCGCGATGTTGTTGAGGGCCTCCCAGGCCATCCCGCCGGTCAGCGCTCCGTCGCCGATGACCGCGACGACGTGCCGGTCGGTCAGGCCGCGCAGCTGGTAGGCCTTCGCGATGCCGTCGGCGTAGGACAGTGACGTGGAGGCATGCGAGTTCTCGATGACGTCGTGCGGTGACTCCGCCCGGCTCGGGTAGCCCGAGAGGCCGCCCTTCTGCCGAAGCCCCGCGAAGCCCCCCGCCCGGCCGGTGACGATCTTGTGCACGTAGGCCTGGTGCCCGGTGTCCCACAGGATGCGGTCCCGCGGGGAGTCGAACACCCGGTGCAGCGCCAGAGTCAGCTCGACCGCACCGAGGTTCGGTCCCAGGTGCCCGCCCGTGCGGGAGACCGAGGTGATGAGGAACTCACGGATCTCCTCGGCCAGTGCCGAGAGCTCACGTGCGTCCAAACGGCGCAGGTCGCGGGGTCCCCGGATCGACTCGAGCAGTCCCACAGTTCGGTGCTCCCTCTGCTGCCGCCGGTCCACCTGCCAGGTGCCGAGTCTACGTCCGTGATTCGGAGCCGGCACCGTCGGCGGCTGCCGGGTGGCGAGGGTCACAGCCGCCGGTGGAACCGGGTGCCGCGCAGCGCCTCCTCGACCAGCCCGACGGCGCGCCCGGTGACCAGCAGCCGCGCCCCCTCACGCTCGTACGCCGCGACGGCCGCCCCGATTGTCTCCGTCGACACGACGTCGCGGAGCTCGTCCCGGGCCGTGGCCAGCCCCTGCCTCGCCGCGTCCATTCCGGCCTGGACGTGGTGGGCCGCGAACCGGGCGAGCACGGCGGGGTGCCGACGCAGCACCTCGTAGGCGCGGTAGTCGGGCGGGCACAGGTCGAACAGCCAGGCCACCGCCGACCGCTCCCACTCCGGCGAGCCGGGCGGGCGCACCTGCGTGGGCCAGCCCGGCGGCAGCACCTCGTCGCTCACGCGCGGCTCCGCACCGGCGTGCTCAGGCGCGGAGCAGCGACCGCAGGACGAACTGCATGATCCCGCCGTGCCGGTAGTAGTCCGCCTCCCCCGGCGTGTCGATGCGCAGCCGGGCCTGGAACTCCTTGTCGTCCGCGCGCACGGTGACCTCGCGCGGCGACGGCCCGTCGTTCAGCGCGGTGACGCCGGTGATGGCGAATGTCTCCTCGCCGGTGAGGCCCAGCGACTCGGCACTCTCGCCCTCGGCGTACTGCAGTGGCAGGACACCCATGCCGATGAGGTTCGAGCGGTGGATGCGCTCGTAGGACTCCGCGATGACAGCCCGTACGCCGAGCAGGGCGGTCCCCTTCGCGGCCCAGTCCCGCGACGACCCGGAGCCGTATTCCTTGCCGGCAAGAACCACCAGCGGGACGCCGTCGTCCTGGTAGCGCGTGGACGCGTCGTAGATGCTCATCTGCTCGCCGTCGGGCAGGTGCCGGGTGACGCCGCCCTCCGTCCCCGGAGCCAGCTGGTTGCGCAGGCGGATGTTCGCGAACGTGCCGCGGATCATCACCTCGTGGTTGCCCCGGCGGGATCCGTACGAGTTGAAGTCACGCCGGTCGACACCGTGCTCCTGCAGGTAGGCACCGGCCGGTGAGTCGGCCTTGATGGACCCCGCCGGCGAGATGTGGTCGGTCGTCACGGAGTCGCCGAGCTTGGCGAGGACCCGCGCGCCCTCGATGTCGGTCACCGGCTCGGGCTCCGCCGGCATGCCGTCGAAGTACGGTGGCCGGCGCACATAGGTCGATGCGTCATCCCAGGCGAACGTCTTGCCCTCGGGGGTCTGCATCGACTGCCACCGCTCGTCGCCGGCGAAGACGTCGGCGTAGTCGCGGCTGTACATCTCCGACGCGAC
>JAVEDB010000129.1 GCA_030841185.1 Actinomycetota bacterium | reverse complement strand
GGGGAGGCTAGATCCGCGCGGACTCAACGGGGCAACGTGCGGGTTGCAGCACGGCAACGCTTCCCGGGTGCCCGGTTAGACTCGCGGCCGACTGGGGCGCGGCCCTGCGCTGCGCCGAGGTGGAGGCGATCCGACCGTGCAGCCCCGCGACTACGGGCTCTGGGCCGAGCAGCTGGTCAACAGCGCCGCCGGCGACGTCGACGCGATCGGCACCGTGGCCGGGCTGCGCGAGTTCCTGGCCTCGCTCGACCAGCCGCCCGGTCGGGTCTCGGCGGCCGATGTGACGGCCACGAACCGGCTTCGGGAGGAGCTCGGGGCGGTCTTCCATGCCGGGGACGGCGAGGCCCGAGTCGCCATGGTTCGCGCAGCGGTGGCCACCCTCGACGTACGTTTCGAGGTCACCGAGCACGACGGCACGCCGCACCTGCACCTGGCGCGGGCCGGGGCCGGAGCCGCCACCTTCCTGCGCACCGCCGCGTACTTCGGGCTGGCTGCCCTGTTGGCCGAGGGCTTCGCTGACCGGCTGGGCGTGTGTGCCGCGCCTGGGTGCGAGCGGGTCTTCATCGATACCTCCCGCAACGGGATGCGCCGGTTCTGCGGCCCGACGCACGCGGCCCGGGTCAACGTCCGGGAGCACCGCAGACGCCGACAGGCCGGCGCGACCTAAAGTCACGCCGGCCCGTCCGCGGGACGTCGCCGTCGCCGAGTGCTGACGACAGGACAGGTTTTCGTCAGCACCCGACGACGACGCGCACCCCGGCTGGTCGGTGGTCGTCCGCCCCTGGTCGGCCACCGACCACGACGTCTCCTGGTGTGCCGAGGTCAGCTCACCCCGAGGGTCGCGAAGTCGGCCTGCCCGAAGAAGGAGTGCAGGAACCCTCCGGTGACCTTCGATCCCTGCAACTGGTTGTTGCGGTCGTAGATCAGCGGCACCACCGCTGCGTCCTCCAGGACCTTCTGGTCGAGGTCTCCCCAGAGCGTGGCCTGCTTGGTGAGGTCGGTCTCCTGGTTGGCGGTCGCGATCCCGGCGTTGATCGCCGGGTCGTTGAGCTGGGCGTAGTTGTTGTTGCCCTCGGGCACCAGCAGCCGCCCGTCGAAGAGCGGCGGGATGACCGACGACCCGTTGGTCCAGTCCGGGCCCCAGCCCACCAGCGCCAGCTCGTTCTCCGTCGCCCGCTTCCCGATCGTGGTGTAGAAGACGTCGGTATTGATCGGGTTGATCGTCACGTTGAAGCCCGCCTTCCCGAGTGCCTCCTTGAAGGCGGCCGCGGACTTGGCGTTGGTCGGGGTGTTCGCGATGTCGATCGTCAGCTTGGTCCCGAGTGCGCCGGCCGCCGTCAGCAACGCCTTGGCCTTCGCCTGGTCGCCGGTCGCGGGAGCGGGGTACACGTCGAATTTCTTGTACGACGTGAGCAGCGGCGTGATCATCGAGTTCGCGAAGTCACCGGCATCCTTGCCACCCCTCGTCCCGCGGTAGGACTCCTTGTCGATGGCGTACTCGATGGCCTGGCGCACCTTGAGGTCCTTCACCTTCGCGGTGTTGATCGCGAGGTAGCGGGTGAAGCCGGACAGCCCGGCGATCAGTCGCTTCTTCATCGTGGGGTCGGTGGTCACCGTGGAGATGTTCTCGGCCTGGATGTTCGAGTCGAGCATCACCGCCGTCTGGTCGCTCGGTGCGTCGGCCATCAGTCGCTGGTCGATCACCGACGGGTCGAGCCCAAAGACGCCCACGACCTTGTCGGGCAGTGCCTTGCGGATCGGGTCCGTCTTGGGGTCCCACTGGGTGTTGCGGACCAGGGTGATCTGCTTCTGCCGCGTGTAGGACTCGATCTTGTACGGGCCGGATGAGAAGGGCCGGTTGTCGTACTTCACGTTGGTGTCCTTCGCCTGGGGGACCGGCGAGAACTGGGGGAGCGTGACGGTGTAGTTGAAGTCGCCGACGGGCTGGCCCAGCTGGTAGACGATCGTCTTCTGGTCCTTGCAGGTGATCGAGCTCAGTCCCTTCCCGCCGTTGTTGCCGCCGACGTATGGGCCCTTGTAGCTCGCGGAATTGGCCAGGTACGCCTGGGCGTACTGCGGCCCGTCGGTGATCTGCGAGCTGAACGAGCGCTCGACGCCGTACTTGAGGTCGGTGCAGGTGATGGGCGTGCCGTCCTCGTACTTCACGCCGTCCTTGAGGGTGAACTCCCACGTTTTGCCGCCGTTGCTCGGCCGGCCGAGGTCGGTCGCGAGGTCCGGGACGATCTGCGAGCCGGCGGCTCCGGGCTTGCTCTGGTAGGCGGTGAGCGTCCGGTAGAGCAGCCTGGTACCGAAGTTCAGGGCGGACCCCACGTAGTTGCGCTGCGGGTCGAGGTGCTCGAAGTCCGCGATCAGCAGGACGTTGAGCGTTCCACCCTTCTTTCCCGAGCTGCTCGTCGTCTGGGTGCTGCTGCTCGTTCCGCCCCCACTACCGCCGCCGCACGCGGTCGCTGCGAGTGCAAATACTGCGCCGAGCGAGCCGAGCCGCACGGCATGCTGTCGAAGCCGCATGTTCACTCCCTGTCCGGGGGTGCCTGGGTCAGCACCGGCCGTGGCAGGGACGGTAAGGCCGGACAGGGACATCGTGTAATAGGTATAGCGCCTTGTACCTATATCGTGACGGTCCCGTGACACGCGCGATCCGCGGCGGATGGAGGTCGTCGCCCGGACGCCGCCGCTGCGGACAGGCCGTCTCGCGTTGGGTGCGCGAGGGGGGAGTTGAACCCCCACACCCTTTCGGGCACACGGACCTGAACCGTGCGCGTCTGCCTATTCCGCCACTCGCGCGAGCAGCGGAAAGGCTAACACGCAGGCCGGATCCGGCCCGCCCGTCGCGTAGGTCGCGGCCACCGGGGAATGAGCGTGCGCAACGGGCCTGGTTACGATCATCGGACCAGGCCACCGGGCGTGGACCACCAGCAACGACGGGGCCGAGGAGGTGAGGCGTGGGCGTCCTCCAGCGATTCGAGCGACGCATCGAGGAGATGGTCAACCGCCCGTTCGCCCGTGCGTTCAAGGCCGAGGTCCAGCCGGTGGAGATCGCCAGCGCACTCCAGCGCGAGTGCGACGACCGGGCCGCCATCGTCGCGCGCGGCCGGACCATGGTCCCCAACCAGTTCACCGTCGCCCTCGGGCCGCACGACCACGAGCGCCTCAGCGTCTACGCCGTGGCGCTGGGCGAGGAGCTGGCCGCGATGGTGACCGAGCACGCCGCCGAGCAGAACTACGCGTTCCTCGGACCGGTCACGGTGGAGTTCGAGCGCGACGAGGAGCTGGACACCGGGCGCTTCCGGGTCCGCAGTGCGGTGGCCGCCGGAGCCGTCGCTGCCGACCCGAGCAGGAGCGAGGCTCCCGCGCGCACCGGCGCCCCCTGGCTCGACGTCAACGGCACCCCGTTCACGCTCACCGCCCCCGTCACCCGGATCGGCCGCGGGACCGATGCCGACCTGCGCATCGACGACCCCGGGATCTCCCGGGAGCACGCCGAGGTCCGTCACCAGGGCGGGGACGTCACGATCGTGGACGCCGGCTCGACCAACGGCGTGATCGTCGACGGGCGACGGGTCGAGCAGGCCAGGCTCGAGGACGGTGCCGTGGTCGTGCTCGGCAGCACGAGCCTCACCTTCCACGCGGGCGACCGGTGACGCCCCGTCCCACGGGGAGGTGGTGCGGCCCGTGTCCGAGCTGACCCTGACCGTCATCCGGCTGGGCTTTCTCGCGGTGCTCTGGCTGTTCGTGCTCACGACGGTTTCCGTCATGCGCTCTGACCTGTTCGGTCGCCGGGTCGCGCCTCGTCCGGCCGCCCAGCGAGCCGCCCCGGCACCGCGGGCGACCCGCCCGCCCAAGCCGGTCAAGGGCCGCCGCGGCGAGCCGAGCGTGCTCGTCGTCACCCAGGGCGCCCTCGCCGGCACGAGCGTGCGTCTCGGGCAGGCCCCGGTGACGCTCGGGCGCGCCCAGGACTCCACGATCGTGCTGGACGACGACTACGTGTCCACGCACCACGCCCGCCTCTTCCCGCGGGACGGACAGTGGCTGGTCGAGGACCTCGGCTCCACCAACGGCACCTACCTCGAGCGGGCGAAGGTCAGCGGTCCCACACCGGTCAAGATCGGTGTCCCGATTCGCATCGGGAAGACGACCGTCGAGCTGCGGAAGTAGGCCGGATGGCACTGGCACTTCGCTACGCCGCGCGCTCCGACATCGGGTTGCTGCGCGAGCTCAACGAAGACTCGGGGTACGCCGGGCCCCGGCTGTTGGTCCTGGCCGACGGGATGGGCGGGCACGCTGCCGGTGAGGTCGCGTCCTCCGTGGCTGTCGCGATGCTGGCCGCCCTCGATGACGATTCGCCCGGACCGGACCTGCTGGACCGGCTGTCCTCGGCCGTGCAGGACGCCAACACCCACCTCCGCGACATGGTCGTGGGCGACCCCGATCTCGAGGGCATGGGCACGACGCTGACGGCGCTGCTGCGCGCCGGGTCGCGATTCGGACTGGTGCACGTGGGCGACTCGCGGGGCTACCTGCTGCGCAACGGCGAGCTCCAGCAGATCACCAAGGACCATACGTTCGTCCAGACCCTTGTCGACGAGGGCCGCATCACCGCGGAGGAGGCCAGCCACCACCCGCAGCGCAACGTGATCGTCCGCGCGCTGGACGGCCGCAGCGACGTCGAGCTCGACCTGTCGATCCGGGAGGCAAGGGCCGGTGACCGCTACCTGCTCTGCAGCGACGGGCTGTCCGACGTGCTGAGCCGGGAGACCATCCGCGACACGATGGCCGCGGCCGACTCCCCCGAGCGAGCTGCCGAGGAGCTGGTCGAGCTGGCGCTGCGCGGCGGCGGACCGGACAACATCACGGCGATCGTCGCGGACGTTGTCGACGTCGAAGCGAGTCCCTCGGCGCTCCCACTCACGGTCGGGGCGGCCGCCGAAGGACCGGAGCGGCGGTCGACCGCCGACTCGCCCGCGGCCAAGGCGGCTGCGCTGGCGCCACCACTCGAGGAACGTGACCCCGCCGCCCCACCGGCCGGGTACGAGGAGCACCGGCCGCACTGGGGGCGACGCGTCTCCCTGCTGGTGCTCCTGCTGATCCTCCTGGGGGCCGGCGGCAGCGGCGCCTGGGCCTGGTCGCAGCGCCAGTACTACGTCGGGGCAGCAGACCAGGACGTCGCCATCTTCAAGGGCCTCACCGAGGACGTGGGCCCGCTGCGCACCAGCAAGCTCTACCACCGCGAAGACATCGCCCTCTCGGACCTGCCCGACTACCAGCGGACCCGTGTCAAGGGGAAGATCACGACCGAAGGACTCTCCGATGCCCAGCGCATCGTCCACAACCTGCGGGAGCAGGCTGCGATCTGCCGGGCGGAGGCCACCGCGACTCCGCCTGCCTCGCCGTCGCCGTCCGCTACCTCCTCGGCGGCCGGGACGCCCGCCCCCAAGCCGATCAGCCCGAGTCCCACGCCGTCCGTCTCCGGCACCCCCACGGCGAGCGGCACCGCCAGCCCGACCCCGCGGCCCAGCACGGCCGAGGAGCTCGGTTGTGGGGGACCGCCGTGAACGCCCGCGCAGTCGGCGGCCGCAACCCGCGCAATGCGGAGCTGGTCCTGCTCGTCTTCGCCCTGGCGATAGCGATGGCGGCGTACGCGTCGGTGGGTCTCGCCCGCAACGGCGCGATCCCACCCGGCATGGCCGGCTACGGCGCGGGGCTGGGTCTGCTCTTCGGTATCGCGCACGTGGCTCTGCGCCGCTTCGCGCCCGACGCCGACCCGGTGCTGCTGCCGGCGGCCGCGCTCATCAACGGGCTCGGCCTCGCCATGATCCACCGCCTCGACCTCGCCGACATCGACCGAGCCCAGCGCCTCGGCCGCCACACCCCAACCCCCTCGGCCCCGGCGCAGCTCACCTGGACAGCGGTAGGTGTCGTGCTGTTCATCGCGGTGCTCCTGCTCGTGCGCGACCACCGCGTGCTGCAGCGCTTCACCTACACCGCGATGCTCGCCGGCCTCGTCCTGCTGTTGCTGCCCCTGATGCCGTTCATCGGTACGACGATCAACGGCGCCCGGATCTGGATCCACGCTGCGGGCTTCTCGTTCCAGCCGGGCGAGCTCGCCAAGCTCGTGCTGCTCGTGTTCTACGCCGGGTACCTGGTCGTCAAGCGTGACGTCCTGGCGCTGGCCAGCCGTCGGGTGCTCGGCGTCGACCTCCCCCGGATGCGCGACCTCGGCCCGATCATCGTCGCCTGGGCCGCCAGCCTTGCGGTCCTGATCTTCGAGCGCGACCTGGGTTCGTCGTTGCTGTTCTTCGGGGTCTTCGTCGCCATGCTCTACGTCGCCACCGAGCGACGGTCCTGGCTGCTGATCGGCCTGGTGCTGTTCTTCAGCGGCTCGTTCCTCGCCTGGACGCTGTTCGCCCACGTCCAGCAGCGCGTCGACATCTGGCTCCATCCGTTCGCGGCACGCAACATCTCCGACAGCAGCTACCAGCTCGTGCAGGGGCTGTTCGGCATGGGCAGCGGCGGGCTCCTCGGCAAGGGCCTCGGACAGGGGCGGCCCGACATCGTCCCGTTCGCGAAGACCGACTTCATCGTCGCCGCCATCGGTGAAGAACTGGGACTCACGGGGCTGATGGCGTTGCTCCTCGTGTACGCGATCATGGTGCAGCGCGGCCTGCGGACCGCCGTCGCAGTGCGCGACTCGTTCGGAAAGCTGCTCGCCGCCGGGCTGGCGTTCAGCGTCGCGCTGCAGGTGTTCGTCGTCGTCGGCGGTGTCACCCGCCTCATCCCACTGACCGGCCTGACGATGCCGTTCCTCTCGTACGGCGGATCCTCGCTCGTCGCCAACTGGGCCCTCATCGCGATGCTGTTGCGCATCAGCGACGCCGCCCGGCGACCCACGCCGCCACCGGCACCGGCGCTGGACCAGGCCAAGACCCAGGTGGTGCGGCTATGAATGCCCCCCTCCGCCGGCTCGCCCTCGCGGTCATGGTCCTGTTCGGGCTGCTGCTGCTGAATGTGAACTACCTACAGGTCGTGCGGGCCAACTCGCTGCGCAACGACCCCACCAACCCGCGGGTCATCTTCGAGGAGTACTCCCGGCAGCGGGGCCCGATCCTGGTGGGCGGCCGGCCGGTCGCCAACAGCGTCGCGACCAAGGACCGGCTCAAGTACAAGCGGGTCTACCCGCTGGGCCCGTTGTACGCCCCGGCAACTGGCTTCTACTCGCTCATCTACGGCGCGAGCGGCATCGAGTCAGCAGAGAACTCCATCCTGGCCGGCACCGATGACAGCCTCTTCGTGCGGCGCGTCATCGACCAGCTGACGGGTGAGCAGGTTCGCGGCGGGAGCGTGCAGCTCACCCTCAACGCCCGGGCCCAGAAGGCGGCGTACGACGGTCTGCACGGCCGTCGAGGCGCGGTCGTGGCGATCGACCCGTCGACGGGCGCCATCCTCGCGCTGGTCACCAGCCCGTCGTACGACCCGACGTTGCTCGCCTCGCACGACACCCAGGCGGTCAGCAAGGCCTACCAGCAGCTGAACAAGGACCCGAACAAGCCGATGCTGAATCGTGCCCTGCGGCAGACCTATGCGCCGGGTTCCACCTTCAAGCTCGTCACGGCCGCGGCCGCCCTCGAGAGCGGGCGGTTCCAGCGGGACACCCCCGTGTTCAACGGGCCCAAGCTCGACCTGCCCCAGACCACCGTTTCGCTGCCCAACTTCGACAACCGTCCCTGCAACCTGTTCGGGAAGACCGCGACACTCGAGGATGCGCTGCGGCGCTCGTGCAACGCCGCGTTCGGCAAGGTCGGCCTGGACCTGGGCGCGGTCGCGCTGCGCAGGCAGGCGGAGAAGTTCGGGATGAACGCCGTGGTGGACACGCCGATCCCGAGTGTGCGCAGCCGGTTCCCGGCGAACCTCGATCAGCCCCAGACCGCTCAGTCCGCCATCGGGCAGTTCGACGTGCGGGCGACGCCCCTGCAGATGGCAATGGTCGTCGCGGCCATCGCCAACCGCGGCGTGCTGATGAAGCCCTTCCTCGTGCAGGAGGTGCGCGGCCCCGACCTTTCCGTTCTCAGCCGGACCCGGCCGCGAGAGCTCAGCACGGCGATCAGCCCGCGGACTGCCGACACGCTCGGTCAGATGATGGTGACGGTGGTCGAGAAGGGCACCGGGACCAATGCGCAGATCAGCGGTATCCAGGTCGCCGGCAAGACGGGCACCGCGCAGCAGGGTGGCAACCGCAAGCCGCATGCCTGGTTCGTGTCCTTCGCCCCGGTGAACGACCCCAAGGTCGCCGTGGCCGTCGTGCTCGAGGACGGCGGCGGCGCGGCAGAGGTCAGCGGCAACAAGCTCGCCGCGCCCATCGCCAAGGCGGTCATGCTGGCGGTGCTCGGCCGATGAAACCCGAGACCGACGTCCTGCTCGGCGAGCGCTACCTGCTGACCACGCGCATTGCCGGCGGCGGCATGGGCGAGGTGTGGGGGGCGACCGACCAGGTGCTCGGCCGGTCGGTCGCGGTGAAGATCCTGCGCCGCGAGTATGCCGACGACCCGACGTTCCTGGAGCGCTTCCGCAACGAGGCCCGCAACGCCGCGGGCCTGTCCCACTCAGGTATCGCAGCCGTCTACGACTACGGCGAGGAGGACGGCTCGCCGTACATCGTGATGGAGCACGTACCCGGCGAAGCGCTCTCGACCATGATCGCGCGCGACGGCGCGCTGCCCGCCGCGCAGACGCTGGACATCATCGGGCAGGCCGGTCTCGCGTTGCAGGCCGCGCATGACGGGGGAGTCATCCACCGCGACGTCAAACCCGGCAACCTGGTGATCAGCCCCGACGGAACGGTCAAGATCACCGACTTCGGCATCGCCCGGGCCACCAACGCGGTCCCGCTCACGCTGACCGGCGCGATCATGGGAACCGCCTACTACATCTCCCCTGAGCAGGCGAGCGGTGGATCGGTCACGCCCTCCAGCGACGTCTACTCGCTGGGCATCGTCGCCTACGAGTGCCTCAGTGGCCGGCGGCCCTTCGACGGGAACACCCCGGTCAGCGTCGCGCTCGCGCAGGTCCGGGAGGATCCCCCGGCGCTGCCGGCCGACGTACCTCCGCCGGTGGCGGCGCTCGTCATGCGAATGCTCGAGAAGGACCCCGCCGACCGGCCGGGGAGTGCGGCTGAGCTCGGTGCGAACGCGTTGGCCCTGAAGGCCTCGGGGGCGGCGGGCGATCCGGGCGCCGCTGCCCTGCCGTCGTCGGACGCCGCCGGAGTGACCCGGATGATGACCAGGGCGGAGGCTGCTGGTCCCGCCCGCGGCCCCCGCCACGACACGGACCCAGGTTTCCTGCTGCCACCCGAACGGGCGCTCCCCCGCTGGCTGCCGTACGCCCTGGCGCTCGGCGCAGCCGCGGTGCTGCTGCTCGCGGTCACCAGGTCCTGCGGTCAGGACGCGTCGGGAACCGCAACCAACTCCCCCTCCGCGACCTCCCGCACGGCCACCAGCTCGGCATCGGCACGCGCGACCGTTCGCGCCGCCGACTACATCGGCCGCCCGCTCACGGACGTTCAGGCGGCGCTGGCCGCCCTGGGCCTGCGCACGACGGTCGTCGCTTCAGAGGGCGGCGGCGCCGTCGGTACGGTGAAGGGACTCTCCCCCGTCGGCGCCCTGGATCGCGGCGACACGGTTCGGCTGAGTGTCGTGCAGGCGCCGGCCAAGGGCGACAAGAAAAAGGGCAAGGACGAGAAGCACAAGTGAGAAGGGGACCGCGGTGACGACGGGAGTGCCCGAGCAGCTCGGGGGCCGCTACCGGCTGGGCGAGCTGCTTGGCCGCGGCGGCATGGCCGAGGTGCACATCGGCCACGACGCGCGACTCGGCCGCTCGGTAGCCGTGAAGATGCTGCGGCCGGACATGGTGCGTGACCCGACCTTCCAGGCGAGGTTCCGGCGGGAGGCGCACTCCGCGGCGTCCCTGAACCATCCCTCGATCGTCGCCGTCTACGACACCGGCGAGGACGAGCACGCCGGCAACCCGGTCCCGTTCATCGTCATGGAGTACGTCGACGGGTCCACCCTGCGGGAACTGCTCGCCTCCGGCAGCCGACTCGTGCCGGAACGGGCACTCGAGATCGCCGACGGCATCCTCGAGGCGCTGTCCTACAGCCACCAGCACGGCATCGTGCACCGGGACATCAAGCCGGCCAACGTCATGCTCAACGGAGCCGGCGCGGTGAAGGTGATGGACTTCGGCATCGCCCGGGCGGTGGCCGACAACTCGTCGACCATGACGCAGACGTCAGCGGTGATGGGCACCGCGCAGTACCTCTCGCCCGAGCAGGCCCGGGGCGAGCAGGTTGACGCCCGTAGCGACATCTATTCGACCGGTTGCCTGCTCTTCGAGCTGCTGACCGGGCGGGCCCCGTTCGTCGGCGACTCCCCCGTGTCCGTCGCTTACCAGCACGTGCGCGAGGAGCCCGTGCCACCGTCGTCCCTCGACCCGGACGTCCCTCCCGCGGCGGACGCCATCGTGCTCAAGGCACTGACCAAGGACCGGGAACAGCGCTACCAGACGGCGGACGAGATGCGCGCCGACATTGCGCGCGCCCTGTCCGGTCGACCGGTCGCTCCGCCCGTGGCGGCTCCAGCAGTGCAGACCCAGCGGGTGGCGCCCCCGCTGGCAGTCCCCGGCACCGCCACGTTCCCGGCCGTCGAGGATGTCGACCGCCGCGACAAGGGCGGTCGGACTCTGGCCTACGTCCTGCTCGGTATCGCGGTCCTGGCGGTGTTCGTGATCGCGGCGCTGGTCGGCAAGTCGCTCTTCGGCGGCGGCACAGTCCGGGTCCAGGTCCCCGACGTCCGCGGCCTCACGGTCGCCCAGGCGACTACCGCCATCACCAAGGCCGGCCTGACCGTGGGTCAGGTGACCCAGGAGAACAGCGCCACCGTCGACAAGGGCAACGTCATCGACCAGAGTCCGGAGCCGCGCAGCGAGCTGGGCAAGGGTGGGCCGGTGGACCTCAAGGTCTCCGCCGGGGTCAAGGAGTCGACGGTCCCGACCCTGGTGGGCCTGTCCCTCGACGAGGCCAACAACGCCCTGCGTGACGCGGGCCTGCGTCTCGGGACCACGAAGGCCGTTCCCTCCGACAAGCCGCAGAACGTCGTCGTCAAGGCCGACCCGGCGGAAGGCACGAACGTCGCGACCGGGTCGAAGGTGAACCTGGAGTACGCGAGCGGCAGCAACAAGGTGCCGAAGGTCACCGGGATGTCAGCCGACCAGGCCCGCAGCGCGCTTCAGGACGCCGGCTTCCAGGTGACCGAGCAGGAGCGCGAGGACGCCACCCACCCGCCGGGGACGGTGATCGAGCAGTCCCCCGCCGCGGGCAAGGCGGCCCGACTCGACTCGACCGTGCGGATCATCGTGGCGAAGGCGCCGCCCCCCACCCCTACGGACACCGTCTCGTTGCCGACGCCCACCATCACCTGACGACGACCGGCGCGAGCCCTTCCGCTCGGGCCGGCGCGTCGTCGTCGCCGCAGGTGACCAGCCAGTTGGCGAGCAACTGGTGACCCCCCTCGGTGAGCACCGACTCGGGGTGGAACTGCACTCCCTCGACGGCGAGGTCACGGTGCCGCAGGGCCATGATGACCCCACCCGCCGTCACGCCGGTCACCTCGAGCTCGGCAGGGACGGTCTCGGGGTCGACCGCGAGCGAGTGGTATCGCGTCGCGGTGAACGGCGACGGCAGCCCGGCCAGGACGCCTGCCCCCGAGTGCTGCACCTCGCTGGTCTTCCCGTGCAGCAGCTCGGGCGCCCGGCTGACCGTCGCTCCGTACGCGACTGCGATGGCCTGGTGACCGAGGCAGACCCCGAGCACCGGGACGGTTCCCGCGCACCTCTCCACCAGGGCGATGCAGGCGCCGGCCCGCTCCGGCGTACCCGGGCCGGGGCTCAGCAGCACGCCGTCGTAGCCGAGTGCGTCCTCGACGTCGACCGCGTCGTTGCGCCGGACGGTGCAGGTGGCTCCGAGCTGCCCGAGGTACTGCACGAGGTTGAACACGAAGCTGTCGTAGTTGTCGACGACGAGGATCCGCCGTCCGGACCGGCCGGCCGTCATTGGTTGACCGTCACCTGCAGGAACGGCAACACGCGCTCCGCCCAGGGGAAGACCTCCGTGAAGAGTCCGAGGACGATCAGGACGATCAGGAGGAGGGACATCAGCAGCCGGACGACCACCGGGCCGGGCAGGTGCCGCCAGATCCACGCATACATCAGCCGGCCGCCGTGATCAGTGCGGCCGGCGGACCGGCGGTCTTGGGCTGCTGGGTGAGCAGGTGGGTGAACACGATGAGTCGCTGGGTCGACGCCCACCGCGGGTTGCACGTGGTCAGCGTGAGCAGTTTCTGGGTGGGCGCCACGTTCTTCTTCCCCGGCACCGGGTCGATGACCCACACGTCCGACGGGTTGACGATCAGGGTCCGATCGACGATGTAGGTGAACCAGGTGTCCTTGGTCTCCACGACGACCTTGTCGCCCTTGCGCATCTGGTTCAGGTTGCGGAACGGCTCCCCGTGGGTGGCCCGATGACCCGCGACAGCGAAGTTGCCCACCTCGCCCGGCAGGGCCGTCTTGGGGTAGTGACCCACGCCGCGGGCCAGGTCCGACTTGCGCACCCCCTCGACGATCGGCTTCGTGAAGTTCTTCCCCAGCCGCGGGATGTGAATGAACGCAAACCCCTTGCCGAAGTCGGCTGTGGTCAGGTGCAGCTGGCTACCGGCCTGGGCCTGCGGATCCGACCACCGTTGGCTCAGGGACTTGCTCACCTGGCTCTGCTCGCGGTTGGCCTCGACGTTGGTCCACACCAGCTGGTAGGCGCAGAAGAGCAGCAGCACCAGCCCGGCCGTGATGAAGAGCTCACCGATCCCACGGACCACCGCCCGGACACCCCTCATGCCGCGGCCTTCGCGTAGCGCAGGTCGAGCGAGCCCTGGTACCCGGGCAACCGCACGTTCGTCCGGTGCTTGGTCTCGTAGACCAAGCCGTACTGGTCGGCGTAGTACTCGAAGAGCTGCACGTTCACCGACGACTCCAGGGCCACGGCCATCCGGTCCGGGTCGCCGATCGCGGTGATGACGTACGGCGGGGAGTAGACCCGTCCCTGCAGGATCAGGGTGTTGCCCACGCAGCGCACCGCGCTGGTCGAGATCAACCGTTGATCCATGACACGCATCGCCTCGGCGCCGCCCGCCCAGAGCGCGTTGACGACGGCCTGTACGTCCTGCTGGTGGACGACCAGGTCGTCGGGACTGGCCCCCGCCGGGAGCAGCCGGTCGGCCGCGCGGGGCGCGTCGGAGAGGGTGACCGTCAGCCCCGGCCCGGCGACCGCCTCGAGTCCCGCCGCGACGGCGAGCGAGGCGCCGCGGTCCCGGATGGCCCGCACGCTCGCGTCCCCGCGGGCGGCCGCGTCGGTGGCCCGCTGGATCTCTGCGCGCAGCCGCTCGACGTCGGCCGTCGACCGCGCCAGCCGGTGCTCCTGCACCCGGATCAGGTCGGACAGGTCGGTGCGGCTGCCGCCGCGCAGGTCACCGCCGCGAGCGGCGGTGGCGCTGGTCGCGAACAGCAGACCAGCGAGCGCGAACACGACGGGGACCGCGGGGCGCCAGGCGCCGTGCATCACCACGGACCTCACTGCTGCGGAGCCTCCTTGCGTGTCCACCGGGACGAGCGCGGTGCTGCAAAGCCAGGTCCCTGCCGGAGGTTCCGGGGCTTCCGGACTACGCTAACCGACGAATCAAAGCTCGCGTTGGTGCCGCCCGCGTCGTACCTCGGCGTCCGTCGGCGTCCGTCGGTGTCACCGGCGCGGGAGGACCCTTACCTCAGGGAGCACCGTGCCCAAGTCCCGGATCCGTCGCCGCACCGCGTTCACGCCCCCGCCGCAGAGATCCAACGCGGTCCGGATCGGCAGTCCGCGCTGGCTCGCGCCGCTGATGGTGATCTGCTTCGTGCTCGGGCTCCTGTGGGTGGTCGTCTTCTACGTGACCCAGACCGACTATCCCATCCACAGCATCCACAACTTCAACATGCTGGTCGGATTCGGCCTCATCGCGATCGGCTTCGTGCTGTCCACCCGGTGGAAGTAACCACTCTGCCCGTAAGCCGCTGACCTGCGGAAACACACGGGTGTAAGTCCTCCACAGCCGTTGTCCACACTGTGGAGAACGCCTCAGTTGAGGTTCGCGGTCCGCCAGGCGACGAGGGCGACGACCAGCCCGGCCACGATGACCAGCCCGGCGGCCTGCACCACCGCACGGGAGCGCCGGGGGGCGTAGGCCAGGGCGGCAGCCACCAGGGAGCCGGTGATCAGGCCGCCGACGTGGGCCCGCCAGTCGATCCCGCGGACCAGGAAGCTGAAGGCAAGGTTCACCGCGACCAGGACGAGCAGGCCCCTGGTGTCCCGTCCCAGCTTCCGGTTCACCACGAAGAAGGCGCCGAACAGCCCGAAGACGGCTCCGGAGGCTCCCAGCGAGGATTGCGCCGGGTCGGCGAAGGCGTAGGAGAGCGCACTCCCGCCCAGTGCCGAGAGGACGTACAGCGCGATGAAGCGGGCCCGCCCGAAGGCCACCTCGAGCGGCGGCCCGAACAGGTACAGCGCGTACATGTTCAGCGCGATGTGCAGCAGGTTGGCGTGCAGGAACGCCGAGGTCAGCAGTCGGTAGTACTCCCCGGTGGCAACCCCGACAAAGTGGCCGGCGAACGGATCGAATCCACGTCCGATGTCTATGAGGCGATCGGTGAAGGTCGACGAGACCTGCTGCACGAGGAAGGCCACGGCGTTCAGGCCGATCAGCGCCTTCGTGACCAGACCGGCATCGCTGACCCGCCCGCCGAACACGGTGCGCGCCCGGCGTACCTCCTTGTTGCCCTCGCGCACGCACTCCGGGCACTGGAACCCCACCGAGGCGTTGACCATGCAGTCGGGGCAGATCCGCCGGTCGCACCGCGCGCACCGGATGTGCGCCTCGCGGGTCGGGTGGCGGTAACAGGTCGCGCTGGTCGCATCGGCTGAGGCGGCTGAGGCGGCGGCGTCTCCAGCGTTCGGTGCCCCGTCCTCCGCCGGGCCGGCCGGGTGCTCGGTCACGGCGCGGGGATCAGCCCTCTCGCCGCTCGATCTGGACCGACTCGATCACCACGTCCTGCTGCGGCCGGTCCATCGGGCCGGTCGGGGCGGCGGCGATCTTGTCGACGACGGCCCGTGAGGCGGCGTCGGCGACCTCACCGAAGATCGTGTGCTTGCGGTTCAGGTGCGGGGTCGGTCCGACGGTGATGAAGAACTGCGAGCCGTTGGTGCCCGGACCGGCGTTGGCCATCGCGAGTAGGTATGGGCGGTCGAAGCCCAGCTCGGGGTGGAACTCGTCCGCGAACCGGTAGCCCGGGCCGCCGGTCCCGGTCCCCAGCGGGTCGCCGCCCTGGATCATGAACCCGCCGATGACCCGGTGGAAGACGGTGCCGTTGTAGAGCGGCTCGCTCGACTTCTGGCCGGTGCGGGGATCCACCCACTCACGCTTGCCCTCGGCCAGCTCGGTGAAGTTGGCCACGGTCTTCGGCGCGTGGTTCGGAAACATCTTGATCTCGATGTCTCCGTGGTTGGTCTTGAGCGTGGCGAACAGCTCCTCGGCCACAGGTCTCCCTCTCCTCGACGGGCGAACGGGGCACCCATCCTCGCACGCTTGTCGGAGCGGTTTCGCTGGGAGGATGCTGGGCAGGAGCCTGGCACACCGATCATGACCGGGAGGTCGTTCCGTGTCCCGTATGACGTCGATCCGCAAGGAATCACGCAAGAGCGCCCGTCGGGCTAACGCCAAGATGGGCCCCGCCGCGGCTGAGGCGCGCGAGGCTGCCCTGCGGTACGCCGAGAGCACCCGCGACTGGGCGGCACCCAAGGTCGAGGCCGCAATTGACTGGGCCGCTCCACGCGTCGAGCCGATGACCACCCGGGTCAAGGACGACGTCATGCCGAAGGTCGCGAGCGCCGTGACTGCTGCGCTCGTCGCCAGTGAGCCGGCCCGCGAGGAGGCCAAGAGCCGGGGAACCGCCGCGATCGCGGCGCTGCGGGGCGAGATCGAGGCGCCTAAGCCGAAGAAGCATCGGCTGCGCAAGCTGTTCCTGCTCGCCGGCGTCATCGGGGCGGCGGTTGCCGGCTGGAAGGCCTGGATGGGCCAGCAGGACCGCCAGCCCGAGCCGTGGGCGACCCCGATCGGCTCGGCCCCCTCGAGCGCGGCCGGTTCGACCTACTCCACGCCGTCCTCGACCTCGGCACTGGGCGACGACGCCGCGGGCGCCAGCCCCGACGAGGCACTCGCCGACTCCAGCGAGCAGGCATCGAGTGACGACAACACCGTTGTCGACGTCACCGGCGTGACAACCACCGAGAAGGTCCCCCCGAAGGCCGCCAAGAAGGCGAAGTCCGCGGCCGAGGCGAGCAAGACGGAGTCCGGCTCCGCCTGACGACTTCGGACACAGCACGAACGGTGCAGCGTCGCAGCGGGGCCCGGCCGTCGGCCGGGCCCCGCTGACGTGCTGCGCACCGCTTGAGCCGGTCAGCCGGCGGTGGAGCTCTGCGCCGGGGCTGGTCCCCCCGGCCCGCCACCGGTCTGCGTACCGGTGACGGTGAAGTCCTTGCCGACCTGCACGATGAGCTGCGCGCCCGCGCTGGTCACGATGTGCGCCTCGTAGACGCCGTCGGAGTCGGTCTCGACGCGCTGGATCGTCGCGCCCGGGTACTTCGCCAGCGCCAGCGCGCGGACCTTCGCCGCGGTGCTGCCGGTGAGCAGGTGCTCGTCGGGGCGCATGCTCTTGGTCGGATCGAGGGTCTGGGCCGTCGCGGTCACTGCGCCGGTTGCCGCGGTGGTCGCGGCACTGGCGGTGGTGGTGCTCGCAACGGCCGCGCCGACGCCGAGCCCGGTCACCAACAGCGCACTGGCCGCAACGGCCTTCTTCGCCTTCATGGACGTGTTCATCGTGGTCTCCTCTTCTGTGTGGCGCCGACTCTCGGGCCATGGGAAGAGGTTCGTACCGGCGTCTGGGCAGGGCCTGTCCCGGCACTGTGCGGTGGCTGGCAACGTCAGCGGTCAGCTGGCGGGTCGTCCCGCTCGACCGCGAATGCCGCGTCGAACGCGAGCTGCGGAGGGTCGAACACCAGGTCCGCGACGAACTGCCGGGCCTGCGGCGCCCCGACGAGCCGGTCCATGCCGGCGTCCTCCCACTCGATCGAGAGCGGGCCCGCGTAACCGATCGTGTTGAGCATGCGGAAGCAGTCCTCCCACGGCACGTCGCCGTGGCCGGTCGAGACGAAGTCCCAGCCGCGGCGCGGATCCGCCCAGGGCAGGTGCGACCCGAGCACCCCACGCCGGCCGTTGCCGGTGCGCAACCGGGTGTCCTTGCAGTCGACGTGATAGATGCGGTCGCGGAAGTCCCAGAGGAACATCACCGGGTCCAGCGCCTGCCAGACGAAGTGGCTCGGGTCCCAGTTCAGGCCGAAGGCCGGACGATGGCCGATCGCCTCGAGCGCGCGCTCCGTCGTGTAGTAGTCGTACGCGATCTCGCTCGGGTGGACCTCGTGCGCGAAACGCACTCCTTCGGCATCGAAGACATCGAGGATCGGGTTCCACCGGTCGGCGAAGTCCTGGTAGGCCGCGTCGAGCAGTGCCTGCGAGACGGGCGGGAACATCGCGACGTACTTCCACGCCGCGGAGCCGGTGAAGCCGACGACCGTGTCGACACCGAGGCGGGCCGCTACGACCGCGGTGTCCTTCAGCGCCTGGGCAGCGCGCGCCCGCACGCCCTCGGGATCACCGTCCCCCCAGATCGCCGGCAGCAGCATGTTCTCGTGCCGGGCATCGATCGGGTCGTCGCAGACCGCCTGGCCGGCGAGGTGGTTGGAGATGGCGAAGACCTGCAGGCCGTGCTCGTCGAGGATGTCGCGGCGGCTTTGCAGGTACGCCGGGTCGCTGACCGCTCGGGCCACGTCGAGGTGGTCACCCCAGCACGCGATCTCCAGCCCGTCGTACCCCCAGCTCGCCGCCAGCCGGGCGACCTCCTCGAACGGCAGGTCGGCCCACTGGCCGGTGAACAGGGTGATCGGCCGACGCACTGGTGCTCCCGTCGTGTGAAGGAATGGTCCAGCGGGTCCGGCCGGAACGTGCCCGGCCGGCCCCGCTGGGTGCCGCTAGTCCCAGCCGAACTTCTCGAACTGGGCGACGTTGTCCTTGGTGACCAGTTCCGAGTCGATGAGCATGTTGCTCGGCATTGGCAGGCCTGCCAAGTCCGGCATCGAACGGCCCTGCGCGATCAGCCGTGCCATCGACACGGCGGTGGCCGAGATGGCCGGCGTGAAGGTCACGTCCGCCTCGATCCGCGCGTCGCCGGCCTTGATGTGCTTGAGCATCGTGTTCGAGCAGGCGGTCCCCACGATGAAGAACTCCTTGCGACCGGCCTGTGCGGCGGCTGCCTCCGAGCCGATGTTCTGGTCGTCATCGTGGTTGAAGACCGCGTCGAGGTGCGGGGCCGCCGCGAGCAGGTTCGCCATGGCCTGCTGACCGGACTGCACCGTGAAGGACGCATTGACCTGGCGCGACACCTTCAGGCCGTAGATGGCGAGTGCGTCCTTGAAGCCCTGCGAGCGCTCCTTGGTCAGCGCCAGCGTCGCGATGCCGGTGATCTCACCGATGACCGAGTTGGGCTTGCCCTTGAGCTTCTGGCCGATGTACGTGCCGGCGTTGAAGCCGACCTTGTAGTTGTCGCCGGCGAGGAACATCCGGTAGGCGCTCGCGTCGTTGAACTTCCGGTCGAGGTTGATGACGGGGATGCCGGCAGCGGTAGCGGCCTTGCCGACGCCGGTCAGCTGGTCGCCGTCCTGCGGGAAGATGATGAGCGCGTCGGGCTTCTCGGCGATGGCGGTCTGCACGGCCGCAATCTGTGACGGCGCGTCCGCAGCTGCCTCGAGCGCCTTGAAGTCGACGTCGGGGTACTTCGCCGCCTCCGCCTTGGCGAACGAGTTGATGGCGGCCAGGAAGCCGTGGTCGGCCACCGGGCCGGAGAACAGGATCCGCACCTTCTTCCCGGTCGCTGCTGCCCCAGTGGACGACGAGCTGGAGGTCGATCCACTGTTGCTGCTCTTGGGTGTGTTGGACGTGCAGCTCGTCAGCACGACACCGGCGGCGACGACGGCGACCGCCGTGAGCAGCCGACGGCGCCCTGCGCTGTACCTGTTGGTCACTCGAACGGTCATTGGTTCTCCTGGGTTGAGGTAGGTCGTGCGGTTGGTTTTCTCGGGGGTAGAGGTGGGCCGTGCCCTTCGGGGCGTCATGCCGGACCGCGGCGCAGAGAGCTGACGCGGAACTGCTGGACGAGTACGGCGGCGACGATGATCACGCCCTGCGCGATGAGCTGGTACTCGATCGCCAGGTTGTTCACGATGAACAGGTTCGTGATCTGCGTGAAGACGAGGACGCCCAGCACCGAGCCGACGATGGTGCCGCGGCCGCCGGCGAGCGCAGTGCCACCGATGATGACCGCGGCGATGGCCTGCAGCTCGTACAGGTTGCCGTGGTCGGACGAACCCGAGTTGGCCTGCGCCGTCACCATGATGGCGGCGATGCCACAGCACAGACCGGACAGCGCGTAGATGAGCACCTGGGTACGGCGCACGTTGATGCCGGCGAGCCGGGCGGCTTCACCATTGCCGCCGATTGCGGCGCTGCGCCGGCCGAACGTCGTTCTGTTGAGCAACACCCAGGCCAGGACCGCGACGACTCCGAAGATGACGACGAGCAGCGGGAGACCCAGCACCTTGCGCTGCGCGATGTCGGTGATGGCATGGACCGAGACGACCTGAGTCGTCTTGCCGGAGATCTTCTGCGCGAGGCCGCGGGCCGCGACCATCATCGCCAGCGTCGCGATGAACGGCGCCATCCGGCCGTACGCGATCAGGGTTCCGTTGACCACTCCGGCGATGGTCCCGACGAGCAGCGCCGCGAGGACCATGGTCGCCGCGCCGTAGCTCTGAGTTGCCACGGTGGTCGACCAGACACTGGCCAAGGCGAGCAGGGCGCCCACCGACAGGTCGATGCCGCCGCTGATGATGACGAACGTCATGCCGATCGCGACGACGCCGATGCTCGACGCCAGCGTGAGAACGGTGAGCTCGTTGCTCCACAGCCGGTCGGCGTGCAGGAAGATGTCCGGCCGGCTCCACGCGCCGATCGCGTAGAGGACGATCAGCACGATCACGAGGCCGAGGTTGCGACGCACGGGTTCGCTGGCGTCCGCGCGGAACCACTGGCTGAACGACCATCCGCGGTCAGCGGGACCTGGACCCGCGGGGCGATGGTCGGCGACGTCGACGGGCTCTGTCATGGGCTGTCCACTTCCAGTAGCGATCCCGCCATGACGAGATCGAGGACGGTCTCCTCGTCGAGCTCCGCGGCCGGGGCCTCGCGCAGCACGCGGCCCTCTCGCATGACGAGCACCCGGTCGGCCAGCCCGAGCACCTCGGGCACCTCGCTGGAGACCATGAGCACCCCCATGCCCTCGTCAGCCAACCGGCGGATGACGCGGTAGAGGTCGGCCCGGGCGCCCACGTCCACCCCGCGTGTCGGCTCGTCGAGCAGCAACAGCCGGGTCCCTCGCGACGCCCGTCGCCGGGCCGCTCCGCTCCCCGGCTCGACCGCCGGGTCCAGGAGCCATCGACCCAGGACGACCTTCTGCTGGTTGCCACCGGACAGCGTCTTGACGGGGCGGCGGACGCCGCGTGGCTGCAGTGCGAGGTCATCGGCGATCTCTGCCGCCACCGTCTGCTCGAGCGACGCGCGGGTGATGCCGCCCCTCGCATGGTGCGCGAAGGTGGCGAGGGTGATGTTGCGGTAGATCGGGTCCTCGAGGATGAGTGCCTGGCTCTTCCGCTCCTCCGGTGCCAGGCCAAGCCCCGAGCGGACCGCTGCGGGGACGCGACCCGGTGGGAGCCGGCGGCCGTCCAGCCGCACCTCACCGGACTGAGCCGGCCGCGCGCCGTAGATCGTCTCGAGCAGCTCGGACCGACCGGAGCCGACGAGACCGGCGATGCCGACGATCTCACCGGCCCTGACCGTCAGCGAGACGTCCACGAACTCGCCGGCCCGGCTCAGATCGACGACCTCGAGCAGCGGAGGACCCGCCGGGGCCTCGGCACGTTCGGTGCGCGCCGGGAAGATGTACTCGATGGTCCGGCCGGTCATCCGCGAGACGAGCTGGTCGGTCCCTGTGCTCCGCGCCGGCAGGTTCACGGCAGAGGTGCGGCCGTCCTTCAGCACGGTCACCCGGTCGCCGATCTCGCGGATCTCCTCGAGCCGGTGCGTGATGTAGATGACGGCGATCCCGCGCGACGTCAGATCCCGGATGACGCGGAACAGGTTCGCCACCTCGTCGTGGGCGAGCACCGCGCTCGGCTCGTCCATCACGAGCAGCTGCGCATCGTGCGAGAGAGCGCGCCCCATGCTCACGATCTGCTTCGCGGCAGCGGGCAACTTTCCGACCTTGCGCGTCGCGGGGATGTCGCCGTGACCCAGTCGGTCCAGGACGGCTTTCGCGCCCGCTCTCATCTGGCCCCGCCGGATGAAGCCGCCGGCGGCCTGCTCGTGGCCGAGGAAGATGTTCTCCGCGACGGTGAGTTCGTCGACGAGGTCCAACTCCTGGTAGATCGTCGAGATGCCGGCCTTCGTGGCGGCCAGCGGCGAGTTGAACGAGACCTCCTCGCCCCGCCAGACCATCGAGCCCGCATCGGGTCGGTGCACTCCCGCGAGGACCTTGATCAGGGTGGACTTGCCGGCACCGTTCTGCCCCAGCAGGCAGTGCACCTCGCCCGCCAGCACCTCGAGCTCCACGCCGTCGAGCGCACGGACGCCCGGGAAGGTCTTGACGATCCCGGTGAGCGACAGGATCGGGGCCTCACTCATGGTCTCGCTCGTGCTCATGCCGGCACCTCGATCCAGGTCTCCGACGCGGCGGCGTCGACAACGGCCTGCGTCACGACCGCGGCACGCAACCCGTCGTCGAAGGTGGGTAGGCCGTCCGGCACGTCGCCCGCGATGCCGGCGTACACATCAGCGACGTACGCGTTGAACGCGTCCTGGTACCCCTGCGGGTGACCCGCGGGCAGCCGGGAGTACGCCGAGGCAGCCTTCCCGAACTCGTCGGACCCGCGCATCACGACGAGGTTCTGGGCGCGGGTGCCGACCCACAGGCTGTCCGGCACCTCCTGGTCGAACGAGTACGAGCTGTCGGGACCGTCGAAGGAGAACCACACCCGGTTCTTGCGGCCGGGCGTCACCTGCGAAACGACGACGGATCCCATGGCTCCGCGGTCGGTCTCGAAGACGACCACCGCGCCGTCCTCGGTGTGCACGTCAGTGAGCCCCTGGGCCGTCTTGCGCTGCGGGAAGGCGCGGCCCATCCGCGCGGCCAAGCGGACGATCCGGTGGCCGGTCGTGAACTCCATCAGGTCGCACCAGTGCACCCCGATGTCGCCGAACGCGCGGGATGAGCCGCCGACCGCGGGGTCGACGCGCCAGTTGGTCAGCTCGGCGGTCGCCAGCCAGTCCTGGAGGTAGGTGCCGTGCAGGAGCCAGAGCGGCCCGCTGGTGCTGCGCGCGATCCGATCTCTGGCCTCCCGGACGGAGGCGTAGAAGCGGTAGACGAAGGGCACGCTGGCGACCCGGCCCGCTCCCGCGGCCAGCTCGGTGAGCCGGCGGGCGTCAGCGACCGAGGTCGCGAGGGGCTTCTCGCAGATCACGTGCTTCCCCGCCGCGAGGGCGGCTTCCGCCATCTCGAGGTGCGTGTGATTGGGCGTGCAGATGTGCACGACGTCCACGTCGTCGGCAGCGACCAGGTCCGCCAGGTCGAGCGCACCGCGGAGGACGCCGATCCGCTGCCGGCCGTCCGCGGTGGCCTGGGGGCTGCTGCCGAGCACCGCGCTGACCTGGCCCCCGGCGGCGCGCACGGCGTGGGCGTGCACGTCCGCGATGAAGCCGGTGCCAACGATCCCCGCACGGCGGGGACCCGCAAGGGTCGGTGACACGGGCGCTCCCTTCTCGGCGCTCGACGTGACCTCTGAACGTGATGCGGGCCACATCGCTGCGGGTAATATTGCACGTCACGAGCAAAAGTCAACCCCTTGAGGGCATAAGAGTGGACCTGAGCAGTCGGGCCAAGCCGGTCAATGCGCCCGCTTACGCTGCGGATAAGGTTTAGTGGCTATGACGGGGGAACACGGTGACCGCGGCTGGACCTGAGGAGGCGCTGGTGAGTGTCGCGCCCCCGGCCGCCGGCCTGGCTCCGGATCAGCTGGACTCGCTCGCCCTGGTGCTCGGCGCCGTGCGCGGTGGCGGCATCCGGACCCGACCGGCCCTGGTCCGTGAGCTCGGCCTGGGCCGCAACGTGGTCAGCCAGCGGGTGGCCCAGCTCGTGGACTTCGGCTTGATCGACGAGGGCCGGCTGGCTCCGTCGACTGGCGGGCGCCCGTCCCGCGAGCTCCGCTTCCGCGCCGAGGCGGGCTGCCTGCTGGTGGCCGAGCTCGGCGCGACGGATCTCCAGGTCGGGCTCAGTGACCTCGGCGGCCACCTTTTCGCCCAGCGCACCGAGGGCTGCGACGTCGCGGCCGGGCCGGAGGCGACGCTGGCCAGACTCGAGCAGCTCTTCGACGAGCTGGTGGCCGAGCGGCCTCCCGGCGTACCTCTGTGGGGTGTCGGCCTGGGCCTGCCCGGACCGGTGGAGTTCTCCGCGGGCCGCCCGATCGTGCCGCCGATCATGCCCGGCTGGGACAACTACCCGGTCCGGGACCGGCTCGCCGAGCGCTACCAGGTGCCCGCCTGGATCGACAACGACGTGAACGTGATGGCCCTCGGCGAGCTGCGCGCCGGGATCGGGCGCGGTGAGCAGGAGCTGCTGTACGTCAAGGTCGGCACCGGCATCGGCGCCGGGCTCATCTCGGCCGGGCGCCTGCACCGGGGTGCTCAGGGCGCGGCCGGCGACATCGGGCACGTGTCCGTGCAGGACGACGACAGCATCCTCTGCCGGTGCGGTAACACCGGCTGCCTCGAGGCGCTCGCCGGCGGGTACGCGCTGGCTCGCGACGGTGCGGCCGCCGCAACTGCCGGCCGCAGCGCACCGCTGGCCGCACTGCTCGAGTCGAGCGGACGTGTGACGGCTCGCGACGTCATCACCGCCGCGGCCAGTGGCGACGTCGCGAGCGTCGCGCTGCTCACCCGGTCCGGCCGGCTCGTCGGCCGGGTGCTCGCCAGCCTGGTCAACTTCTACAACCCGTCGCTGATCGTCATGGGCGGGCAGGTGAGCTCCGGAGAGGACATCTTCCTGAGCGAGCTGCGCCGCACGGTCTACGGCCGATCGACCGCCTTGGCGGCGCGCGACCTGCGCATCAAGACCTCGCCGCTGGGTGACCGCGCCGGCCTGCTCGGCGCCGCGTTCCTCGTCGCCGACCAGCTCTTCGACTCCGAGTGCCTCGCCCACTGGATCCAGAGCGGCTCGCCGAGCGGCCGGCCGGACCTGAGCTCAGGAGGCGTCGCCGCCTGACCCGGTTGCTGGCAGTCACGATTCAGCGGTCAGCGGGGCGGACCGGCGAGGAAGGCCTCCAGTCGGTCGAACGCGTCGTCCCAGCCGGCCGCGAGTGCGGCCAGGTAGGACTGTGCGACCTTGATCGGCTCGGAACGGTGCCGGTAGAGCACTCGCCGCCCGCCGCCCGCATCGCTGGTCACCAGGCCTGCATCGGCGAGCAGTGCGAGGTGCTTGGCGATGCCCTGCCGGGTGATCGACAACCGGCGGGACAGGTCGGTCGCGGTGCTCGGTCCGTGCTGGGCCAGCGAGGCGAGGATCGCCCGCCGGTTGGTGTCAGCCAGCGCCGCAAAGACGCTGGCCGACACCTCCTCGGGATCAGGCGGCATCGAGGTACGCCACGAGCTCGTCGAGCTCCGCGCGCCAGCCCTCGGTGTTGCCTTCGTAGCTCTTCTCCAGCCACTCATCGGGCAGCTGGGCGAAGCCGCTCTCGGTCACCGTGAGCCGGGTGCCGCCCGCGGTCGGCTCGAGCGCGAACTCGACGTACGTCCGCCGGGGGTCGCCCTCGGGGGCGCCGTTGATCCCCCACGAGTAGGCGAACACCGACATCGGGTCGACCACCTGGATCGCGAGGGTGGCCTCCATGTCGTGCTGCTCCCAGCGCATCCGCACGTCGTGGCCGGGCTTGAACTCCCCGTCGGCGTGGCTGCCGAACCAGCCGGTGATGCCGTCGAGGGTGGTGAGGGCGTCCCAGACCTTCTCCTGCCGGTGGGCGAGGTCGAGGGTGCGGGTGATGGCGTTCGGAATGGGCATGATGGCTCCTATCGCAACTGTTCGGTTGCGACCAAAGTAGAGCAACCTTTTGGTTGCGTCAACCCTTGACTGACGGGACAGGCGACTTACGGGTGGCCAGCGCCGGGTGCTGGTGCGGGGAAGCTCACGACCTGGCCGGTCGCGCCTCCGACCTCAGCCGGTCCGCCCCAGTCCTGACCCACCACGAACAGCTGCGGATCGGCGCCCCGACTGAGTGCACACGCAAACGCGCCCCGGTCAAGGTCGACAGTCGCCAGGACCTCGCCACCTTCGCGGACCCGGACACAGTGCTGGTTGCCGACATCGGCATACCAGACCGCGCCGGCCGCATCGAGACAGATCCCGTCCGGATGCTCGCCCGGGGTCGTGGCCCAGACCCGGCGGGCAGAGAGGGTCCCGTCGGCTGCGATGGCGTACGCCGTCAGCTGCTCAGCGTAGGACTCGGCCACGATCAACGTGGATCCGTCCGCAGTGATGGCCATCCCGTTCGGGAAGGCGAGCCCGTCCGCGACGGGGGTGACCGTGCCGTCGGGCGTGACGAGCACGACGATCCCCGGCGCGAACTCCTCCCCGGGGAAGTCAAAGCCGATGCTGTTGACGTAGGCATTGCCGTGTCCGTCCACCACGATGTCGTTCCAGGGCTTCGTGGACACCGGGGCCAGGTCGGCGTGCGGCACGAGGGATCCGTCGGGCTCGCGCCGCAGCAGTTGCCGGGTGGCCGATGACACGATCAGCAGCCGGCCATCGGGCAAGAAGTCGATGCACATCGGGAATGAGGCGACCTCCGCCTCGACCGTGGGGGTGCCGTCGATCGCCACCGAGAAGACCCGGCCGGCGCCCCAGTCGGAGAACCAGAGCTGTCCGTCCCGCCAGCGCGGGGACTCACCGAACACGATGCCGTCCATGAGCACGTCCATGACAAATCAGACCCTGCCCGGCGCGAAAACTCATCGCGAGCGGAGGTCAGGATCGGGTGGAGACGAGGGGACTCGAACCCCTAACCCCCGCCTTGCAAAGGCGGTGCTCTGCCAGTTGAGCCACGTCCCCGGAGCATCGCCAAGGGTACGCCCACGCGTGGGATGGCGCCGCGCGGGCAGGAGGCGACGATGAGGTCCTACCGGCGCGGTGAGCTGCGCTTCGACGTCCGCGACAGCGGCCCCGCGGACGGCGAGGTCGTCGTCTGCCTGCACGGCTTCCCCCAGGACTCCACGGCGTACGACGAGGTGACGCCGCGCCTGGTCGAGGCGGGGCTGCGGGTGCTGGCCCCCGACCAGCGCGGGTACTCACCCGGCGCGCGCCCGGAAGGCCGGTCGGCGTACGTGCTCCGTGAGCTGGTTGCCGATGTCCTCGCGCTGCTCGACGCGGCCGGCGCCGACTCCGCGCACGTGGTCGGGCACGACTGGGGCGGCGCCGTGGCCTGGGCGCTGGCCGGCCGCCATCCCGACCGGGTCACATCGCTCACGGCGCTGTCGACCCCGCACCCGGCCGCCCTCCAGGCCGCGGCGCTGCGCAGCACGCAGGCGCTGCGCTCGGCGTACATGGCGTTCTTTCAGCTGCCGTGGCTGCCAGAGAAGGTCGCGCTCGCGGGCGGCGGGCACCTGCTCGAGTCGTCCCTGCGCGGCTCCGGCCTGCCGGCGCGCTACGCCCGGGCGTATGTACAGCGGATGGCCGAGCCGGGGGCGCTGCGCGCCGCGTTGGCGTGGTACCGCGCGCTGCCGGCGTCGAGGGGCTACGGCGCCGGGCGGGTGCGGGTGCCGACGAGCTACCTCTGGGGACGCGCGGACCCGTTCTTCGCGCCCGCCGCGGCGGCGGGCACCCGGGCCTGGGTCACCGGCCCGTACGTCGAGCACCGGCTGGACAACGCCGGTCACTGGCTGCCCGAGACCCGGCCCGGTGAGGTCGCCGCGGCCGTGTTGCGATCGGCGGGCCGGGCCTGACGGTCAGGCGGTGCCGGTCAGCGGGACGAGTCGGTCGCCTCGGCCCAGAGGTCTCGTTCGCCACGGTCGGCGTTGACCTTCTTGTACGCGAGCAGGCCGCCGATGGCGGCGGCCGCGACGACGAGCAGCTTCTTGGACATTGCTGACACCCTCCAGACGGGGGACAGGGGTGGGCCTAAGTGGATTTGAACCACTGACCTCTGCCTTATCAGGGCAGCGCTCTAACCAGCTGAGCTATAGGCCCCCTGCGCCGCGAAAGACTACCAACTCCCCCGCGCCGGGGTCGCGGCACTGCAGCGGCTCAGACGTCCTCGGTGAGGGTGACGTGCAGGCCGCCGACGAGGCTCGCCGACAGGTTGTAGAGGAACGCCGCGAGAGTGCTCAGCGCCGTCATCAGGACCACGTTGACGGCCGTGAGCGCCGCCGTCACGGTCATGACCCGCCCGAAGCCCACGTAGGCCAGGATGTCGAAGCCCTGCGAGGTCTCGCGCTCGCGGGTGACGCTCTCCACCGTCCGGCCGACGGAGTCGAAGACCCCCATCGAGTCGAGCACCGACCAGAGGACCGCCACCGCGACGAGCGCCACGATGGCCAGCGCGATCGAGAGCAGGAACGCGAGCTTCATCACCGACCAGGGGTCGACCCGGCCGAGCACCAGCCGGGCCCGGCGCGGGCCGCGGCGGAAGTCCTGCTGGCCGGTCTGCGGCGCAGCCGACGTCATGTCGGGGACGGGGGGCATCGTGACGGTGGGCTGGCCGCCCGCCCGCCACTGCTCGTGCCCCGGAGCGCTGGAGCTCACTCGGCTGTCCCCTCCTCGTCGGATGACCCGGTCATGCCCAACTCCTGCGATCCATCCACCTCACCGGCCAGCTCGTCATCGGCCTCGACGACGGCTCGCTCGGCGTTGCGGGCGATCGCTACCACGGTGTCATCGTCGTCCAGCGAGATGAACCGCACGCCCATGGTGACACGACCTGTGACATTTACCTCGTCTACAGCCACCCTTGTCACGCCTCCGCTGGCCTTGATCGAGAAGACCTCGTCGGCCGGATCGACCACGACGGCCCCCACCAGGGAGCCCCGGGCCTCGGAGAACTTCATCGCCTGGACGCCCAGTCCGCCGCGTCCCTGCAGCCGGTAGTCCTCGACCGGGGTGCGCTTGGCGAAGCCGCCGTCGGTGACGGTGAAGACCGTCGCGTCCGGGCGGACGACGTCCATCGCGAGCAGCTCGTCGTCGCCGCGGAAGCGCATCCCGGTGACCCCGGACGTGGCCCGGCCCATCGGGCGCAGCGCGGAGTCGTCGGCCGTGAACCGCACCGACATCGCCCGCCGGCTGACCAGCAGCAGCTCGTCGTCGGGAGCGATCAGTCGCGCCGAGATCAGCTCGTCGTCGCCGTCCTCGTCGCTGCGCAGGTTGATCGCGATGAGGCCGCCGGTGCGGTTGGAGTCGTACTCGGTGAGCCGCGTCTTCTTGACCATGCCGCGCCGGGTCGCGAGGACGAGGTACGGCGAGATGTCGTAGTCCTTGAGATCGATCACCTGGGCGATCTGCTCGTCGGGCTGGAACGCCAACAGGTTGGCGACGTGCTGCCCGCGCGCGTCGCGGCCGGCCTCGGGCAGCTCGTGCGCCTTGGCCCGGTAGACCCGTCCCTTGTTCGTGAAGAACAGGATCCAGTGGTGCGTCGTCGTCACGAAGAAGTGCTCGACCAGGTCGTCCTGGCGCAGCTGCGCGCCCCGCACGCCCTTGCCGCCGCGACGCTGGGACCGATAGAGGTCCGTGCTGGTGCGCTTCGCGTAACCGCCGCGGGTGATGGTGACGACGACGTCTTCCTCGGTGATGAAGTCCTCGGCGGTCATGTCCCCGTCGTACGGGATGATCCGGGTGCGCCGGTCGTCGCCGTACTTCGTGACGATCTCGCCGAGCTCCTCG
>JAVEDB010000121.1 GCA_030841185.1 Actinomycetota bacterium | reverse complement strand
CCGTGGCTGCGCGTGAACGCCTGGACGTCGGCGACGCGGGTGAAGACGGGGTTGCTGTCGATGGCCACGATCTGCAGCTGGCCGGCGAGCTCGCCCACGGCCTCGTTGGCGGCCGCGAGTTGGTTCGCGATCAGCGGACAGTCGTCGCTGCACACCGGGTCGAGAAAGGTCAGAACCGTCAGCCGCCCGCGCAGGTTGGTCTGCGTCACGGTGAGACCGTTCTGGTCGGTGAGGCGGAAGTCCGGGACCGGTCGCGGGGGAAGGAGCACGAGGCCGCCGCTGTCCGCTGCGAGCGCCGCGCTGTCGGCCGGCCCGAGGAGTGTGCCGACGACCGCAAGCGGGGCCAGGAGCGCCCCCACGCCGACCGCCGCGAACCCGGCAACCAGCGTGGCACGCACGGTTGAGGAGCGCGAGGCTGGTTCGGTGGCCCGATCGGTGGCCCGCGGCGGCACCTCCCAGACCCGCAGCGCACAGGCGAGAAGGAGCCCGAGCGGCAGTGCGGCGTTGGGGTCGGTGGCGGCGGGTTCGAGGACGCCGAAGTCCTGGGCCAGCCACCAGGTCGCGCCACACAGGACGATCGCGGCGGTGACGACCGCGCTCGACCGGGTCAGCAAGAGCGCGACCCCCAGGACGGTCAGGACCGCGACAAGTACGCCGTTGACCCCCGCTGGGTGAGCGGCAGCGAGATCTGCGAGCGCCGCGATCGGCCGGCTCAGGAACCCGGGCTGGTCGTTGGACGCAGCCTCGTTGAACGGCGCGGACAGACCTTCGCCGGTCCACCACGTCTCCCAAGGGAGCGCCTGCAGAACGGCGCCAAGCAGCAGCCAGAGCCCGGCCCACCGGCGGACGAGCGTCGCTACCCGGCCCGAGGTCCACCAGTCCCACGGGAGGAGAAGCAGGGCCGCGCCGACCACGTAGAGCAGTGCGGCGCCCGGGGCCCCGGTGAGCCAACCCGCCCCCGGGGCCAGCAGGCCACCGGCAAATTCGCCCGCGACCCACACGAGCAGGCTCCACGCGGCGGACGCGGCCACCGCCAGCTGCAGGACCCGGCCGTCGCGCACAGCGAGGAGGAGTATGCCGAGCCCGATCTGCACCCACACCGTGGTGGCGTCCGCCACGACAGGGTGCCACGTCCAGACGCGGACCAGCGGGGCCAGGGCGTCGGAGAACCAAGCGGGACTTGAGGCGAGGCCCTCGGCCAGGGGACCTCGGCGGAAGCCGGCCGGGACATCACCGCGCGCCTGTAAAGCCCCGTCGACCATCCAGAGCAGGCCCAGCGCCACCCGCAGGAATCGACGGGCGGTCGGCTCCGCGGCGTCGTTCTCGGCGCTGCGCAGCACCGTGGCGCGCGCTCGCTCGAAGATGTGGGTCGGGTGCCGGGAAAGCCACCAGCTTGCCCCGGCGACCAGCACACCGAGCAAGCCGAGCCACGAGAGGCTGGTCAGCAGGATCGGGTGGAGCAGTCCGCCCAGGTCCGGGACCGGGCCCTCGGGTGAGGGCACTACGGCGACCGCACTGGGGCGTCGGACTGGTCGTCATCCGCGCCGCGGTGCACCCGTGCGACGGTAGAGCCGAGGAAGACCAGCAGGAACAGACCGCCGAGCATCACCAGGACCCACCCGAGCGCGAAGTCGGCCACCAGAGCCAGCGGGTAGCCAACGGCGTACGACAGCAGGCTCGCTACAGCGCTCCACGCCTGCGTCCGATTGGGACGCAGCCCAGGTGTCCCGGCCACGGCGGCATCCTGCACTGCGCGGGTCGGTCCCGCAAGGAATCGCGGCACGGAAAGCTGAACAGGAACATCCGGAACACTCGGCACTGCAGCCTGTCTCTGGTTGGTATGGCGACCAAGGGCGCCGCCAGGCCATCCTGTGGTGAATCGGCCCGCCGATGCGGTGAGGGAGTCTCCATGACAAGCCTGCAGCTCAAACCCGGCACCTCCTGGTCTGAGACCTACGGCCGGTGCGTGTCGGTCGCGCCTGAGGCGTTCGAGTCGGACCGCATCCTGAACCTCATAGGAGGGGACTGGGTACGCGTCGGCCGACCAGGGGATCATGCGACCCCGGTCGACGGTTCCCCGATCCAGGGCCCCCCGCGTGTGGACCGGGCAACCGCGGAGCGTGCAGTGGAAGAGGCGAGTTCGGCGCACGGCGTGTGGAAGAAGATTGACTTGGATGAGCGCCGGGAGCGGGTGACGCGGGCGGTCGATGAGATGTCCCAGCATCGCGACCTGCTGGCAATGCTTCTGGTGTGGGAGATCGGCAAGCCCTGGCGACTGGCAGGTGCCGACGTGGACCGGTGCCTGGATGGCGTCCGGTGGTATGTGGAGGAAATCGATCGTCAACTAGCCGTTGGCTCCGCCCACGCACGAGATCCGCTACCCGGGCCTGTTTCCAACATAGCCAGCTGGAACTACCCCATGAGCGTGCAGGTACACGCGGAGCTCGTGCAGGCACTTGCCGGAAACGGCGTCATCGCCAAGACCCCCAGCCAGGGTGGGTTCCATTGCCTCACCCTTGCGCATGCGTTCATGCGACGGGCCGGGTTGCCCGTATCGCTCCTCTCAGGTGTGGGCAGCAAGCTCGGCGAGACGTTGATCAGCAGTCCGGGCATCGGAGCCCTCGCTTTCGTCGGCGGACGGTCCAACGGAAGGGCGGCCGCGACGTCTCTTGCCGACATGGAACGCCGGCACTTCCTCGAACAGGAAGGACTGAACGCCTGGGGCATCTGGGAGTTCAGTCAGTGGGACCTTCTTGCCCAACACCTGCGCAAGGGCTTCGAGTACGCCAAGCAACGCTGCACCGCCTACCCGCGCTACGTCGTGCAGCGGCGGCTGCTCCCTGCCTTTCTCGAGCACTACCTGCCTGTAATCCACGACATCCGGTTCGGACATCCCCTGGCCGTAGCAATGCCCACGGATCCACTGCCGGAACTCGACTTCGGCCCGGTGATCCACGCCCGGAAGGCGAGCGAGCTCTCCGCGCAGTTCGATGAAGCGCTGCGAGGTCGCGCGCTTCCGCTGCACCGCGGCTCAGTCGGGGAGGGCAGGTTCTTGGACGGTCAAGACACCTCCGCGTATGCGGCACCTGCCTGCGTGCTCGAGCCGCCGTCGCACTGGTCGTTGCATCAGGCCGAGCCGTTCGGCCCCCTGGACTCCGTCGTCTGCGTGGACACCGAGGCAGAGTTCGTGTCTGCCATGAACGTGAGCAATGGCTGTTTGGTCGCGAGCCTGGCCACCGACGATGACGCGTTCGCCGCTAGGGTCGGCGGCCAGTTGCAGGCATTCAAAGTCGGCATCAACAAGCCGCGCAGTCGTGGTGATCGCGACGAGGTTTTCGGCGGAGTCGGGGAATCCTGGAAGGGCGCCTTCGTCGGCGGCGACTTGCTTGTCCAGGCTGTGACCCTCGGACCCGAAGGCGAGGGGGAACGGCTATACGGAAACTTCCCCGACTACTCGCTCTTCCCCAGCCGCTAGCACGACTTCCGCTACACCCCCGTACGCCGGCGCTCGACGACTGGCGACCAGGCGCCCGGCCGACAACGAGACCACCCCTGGCGTTGGGTGCGACATCGCCTAGCGTGGGCGCATGAGTGGCCTCAGGATTCTCTTCATCGGTGGCAGCGGCGTCATAAGCTCGGCCTGCTCCCGGTTGGCGGTCGAGCGCGGCGTCGACCTTTACGTGCTCAACCGGGGCACCACCAGCACCCACCAGATCCCAGACGAGGCCACTTCGCTGCGCTGCGACATCCGAGATCCGGCCGCCGCGAAGGAGGTGCTCGGCTCTCTCGAGTTCGACACCGTGGTCGACTGGGTGGCGTTCACTCCCGACCACGTGCTGGCCGACCTTGACATGTTCCGGGGGCGCACCGGTCAGTACGTGTTCATCAGCTCCGCCTCGGCGTACCAGACTCCTCCGGAACGCCTTCCCGTCACCGAGTCCACGCCGCTGCGCAACCCGAACTGGCGCTACTCCCGGGACAAGATCGCCTGTGAGGATCTGCTCATCGGCGCCTACCGTGAGGAGGGCTTCCCGGCGACGATCGTGCGCCCGTCGCACACCTACGACCAGACGACGGTGCCGTTCGACGGTGGGTGGACGGCGGTGGCCCGGATGCGCCAGGGCAAGCCGGTGATCGTGCAGGGCGACGGGACGTCGCTGTGGACACTGACCCATCACGTTGACTTCGCGCGCGGTTTCGTACCTCTGCTCGGGCACCCTCGAACGCTCGGTGAGGCGTTCCACATCACTTCCGACGACGTGTTGACCTGGAACCAGATCGCGCGGAGCCTCGCCACGGCGGCCGGTGTCGAGCCCCGGATCGTGCACGTATCGTCGGACGCCATCGCGGCCGCCGACCCGGAGTGGGGTGCGGGTCTGCTCGGCGACAAGGCTCATTCCATGATCTTCGACAACTCGAAGCTGCGCTCTGTCGTCCCGGACTATCGCGCGACCATCCCGTTCGAGCAAGGCGCGCGCGAGATCGTCGGATGGCACGACGCCGACGCGTCGCGCCAGAAGGTGGACGCCCGCCTGGATGCCGTCATGGACCGTCTGGTCGAGAGGTATCAGGTGCAGTGACGGCCGCGGCGTTCGACGGCCAGTCGGCAGCCAAGTCGCCGTTCGCGATGTTCGACCAGATCGTCGCAGCACCGTGAGTACTGCGTAACCCGTACGTCGAGTGGCGGCGGCCGGTCCCGGAGCTCGGGGCCGGCCGTTGCCGTGTCGCGCCGGTTCGGCTGACTAGTGGACGCCGAACAGCCTGGCCTGGTCGGCCATGGCCCGGCGGACGGCGGGCTCGCCGACAACCGGTCCCAGCGTCGCGTCGGAGCCGCCGCGCAGCCCGGCGAGGGTGCAGTTGAGCAGTCGGCGCCACGCACTGGGGACGGTGTCCGCCGTGCGGTGGATCAACCCGGCGTTGGCCATCAGGATCAGCGTGAGGTCCTCGGGCTGAAAGTCCGCGCGCAGCACGCCGGCATCCTTGGCCCGGTCGACGATGCGGACGAAGTCGACGTAGGCCTCGGACCGGAGCTGTTCCAGTTCGGCGGAGCCGGTGATGCTGGTCGTCAGTAGATCCGCCAGACCGCGGTTGGTCGCCTGCATTTGACCGAGGAACGTGACATAGGAAGCGAATCCCTCCCACGGGTCAGCGTTCTCCAGTGCCTGACGAGCTGCGTCGGCGACGTCCTCGAGGGTGTCCGTGAAAACCGCGACAACCAGCGAGCAGCGGGTCGGGAAGTGTCGATAGAGCGTGGCGTTTCCGACCCCGGCCAGCCGCGCGATCTGGTCGAGGGGTGCCTCCAGGCCACGCTCGCCGAACAGGCTGCGGGACGCGTCGATGATCGCGCCCCGGTTGTGGGCGGCGTCGCTGCGCAGCGGGCCCTTCGCAACGTCCCGGGCGGTGGTCATGGCGACAGCGTAGACGGTCAGGTGGGGACGGGTCCCCGGTTGTGCTAGCGTCCAAAACAGGTCCGGGGAGTGCTCCCCGGTTCAGCCGACCGGAGTAGTGCACATGAGCGCCCAGGCATCACCGACCTACGACGAGATCCGGGACGCGCTTCTCCAATCGCACGACCGGCTGGTTGCAACCGTCGCGACTCTGTCTGACCCGCAGCTGAGTGAGCCCTCCTACGACGACGACTGGACGATCGCCCAGGTCCTGTCCCACCTCGGGTCCGGCGCCGAGGTCTTCACGCTCTTCCTCGAGGCAGGACTGCAGGGCGAGCCGGCGCCAGGACCCGAGGCGATGCAGCCGGTGTGGGAGAGCTGGAACGCGAAGACCCCGCGGGACCAGGCACAGGATTCACTTGCAGCCAACGCGGCCTTCCTGGATCGGATCGCAGACCTCAGCGACGCTGACAAGGAAGGCTGGCGGCTGGCGCTGTTCGGCGACGACCAGGACCTGCCCGCGCTGCTGCGCATGCGCCTGAGCGAGCACGCCGTGCACAGCTGGGATGTTCTGGTCGCGCTGGACAGCAGCGCGTCGGTCGACGCGAACGCAGTTGCCCTGCTGATCGACACACTGCCCCGCCTTGTCAGCATGGTGGCCAAGCCAGACGAGCTGATCCGTCGCATCCAGGTGAGGACGCAAGCCCCGGACCGGGAGTTCCTGCTGGACCTCAAGCCAGACAGCTCCCGGCTGACGGCCACGAGTGCGCCGGCCGGGAGCACCGACGACGAGCTTCGCCTGCCTGCGGAGGCGTTCCTCCGTCTGGTCTACGGCCGGCTCGATCCCGAGCACACCCCACCCGAGGTGGCCGGGAACGCCCACCTCGACGTCCTCCGCCCAGTCTTCCCCGGACTGTGACCACGACCACGACCACGAACGAAGGACTGCTCTGATGCGATCTCGCCTCGCCACGCGTGACGTTCCTCCCCGCCTGGCCACGGGCGCCTTTATCCTGCACGCTGGCTTGGGGAAATGGCGCGGTACGCCCGAGACGGCTGCCGGAGTGCACGGCATGGCCGCCGGCGCGTTCCCGTTCCTGCGCGACATCCCGCCGGAGAAATTCTTGCGAATGCTCGCCGCCGCGGAGATTGCCACCGGCACCGCGCTGCTGACTCCGTTCGTGCCGAACAGGCTCGCCGGCGCCGGCCTGACCGCGTTCTCCGCGTCGCTACTGACCATGTACTGGCGCACGCCGGCGCTGCGCAAGTCGGGAAGCATCTGGCCGACCCCGGCCGGCATTGCGGTCAGCAAGGACGTCTGGATGCTCGGCATCGGCCTCGGCCTCGTCGCTGCCGGGGTCAGCGACCCGCACTGACCGCGGACCTGCGGCGCACACACCTCGGCGGAGCACCTTCGATCACGTGGTCGCGTGCCGTGAAAACTCCAGCTGCCTGCCGCTCACCTTCGTCGGGTTGGCTGCCGATGGTGTAGCAAGCGACCCCCCCAAAAAGGTGCATACCCGGCGCCCGGCCGCGAGCACTGGAGGAAACCTTGCGTCGCCTTCTCACGTCGTGGGTGGCACTGACCGGGCTGCTCCTCGTCCTGTGCGCCGCGGTCGGGATGGTTGTCAACCAGCTACAGGCCCAAAGCGAGAAGCGGGCCCAGGCCGAGGCAATCCAAACCGCGCACATCGTGGCGGACCTGGTCGTCCGGCGGAACATCGATCCGGCGGACATCACCGGGACCTTCCCCATCCGTGAGCAAGAACGCGCCGACATGGACGCGGACGTGGCGGTGATGCTGAGACGCGACCGCATCGTGGGTCTGGAGGTGTGGCGCAACGACGGCAGCCTGCTCTATGCGGACAAGGACCACCCGGCCGGCGAAACAGACCTGCCGGCGGACGAGCTCAGGATGCTGGAACGCCCCGGGGCAGAGGTTCTGGTAATCAACGGTTCGCGCCGAGGCTCTGACACGCTCGACATCTTTCTGCCCTACGAGACTGCGCCGAGCAGCTCCCGGTCGCCGCGCGCGCGCGGCATCGTCGAGGTGCTGACTCCCCGGGACGCGGTTGCCGCCGGGGTGGCCCGCTCGACGCGGTCGCTCTACGCACTGGCCGTTGTCTTCCTGGCGGTACTGGTGGCCGTGCTTTTGGTTCTTCGCCGCCGTCTGCTGCTGCGCGAGCACCAGGCGTTGCACGACTCTTTGACCGGCCTGTTGAACCGCGTTGCCCTCCGGGAGCAGCTGCGGCAAGCGGTCGTGCGCGCGCAGCAAGACCACGGAGCGTTGGCCGCGTTGCTCGTGCTGGACCTCGATGGGTTCAAGGCGGTCAACGACACCTTGGGCCATCCGGCCGGGGATGCCCTGCTCATCCAGGTGGCCCAGACGCTTCGGCGGTCGCTGCGTCCCACGGATGTGGTCGCCCGGTTCGGCGGCGACGAGTTCGCGGTGCTCCTCACCCATCTCCCGGACGCCGCGTCCGCCCAAAGCATCTCCAGCCAGCTGTTGGCAAAGCTGCGCGCCGGGTCCTACACGGTCCACGGAATCGAGCTCGCCGTGGACGCGAGCATCGGGATCGCCCTCATCCCGGAGCACGGCAAGGACACCGACCTGCTGGTCCAACGCGCCGACGTCGCGATGTACCAGGCGAAACGCGCCAACTCAGGTGTCACCGTTTACGACGAGACCACCGACCCGCACGACGTCACCCAACTCGGCCTGCTCGTCGAGTTACGCCGAGCAATCGAGCAGGACGAACTCGTCCTGCATTACCAGCCCAAGGCGCGCCTGGACACCCGAGACCTGCAAGGCGTTGAAGCGCTGGTCAGATGGCAACACCCCGCTCGCGGCTTACTCGGCCCCGACAAGTTCGTGCCGCTGGCCGAACACACCGGCCTGATGCAGCCCCTTACCGAGTGGGTGCTCCACCGGGCCATCCACCAGGCCGCGCTCTGGCGCGACCTCGGCCTGATGCTCCCGGTCGCGGTCAACCTCAGCCCCCGCAGCCTCCTTGACGGCGACCTCGCCGCGACAGTACTGACGGCGCTCGCCGATGCGAACCTGCCAGCGCACCTCCTGGAGCTCGAGATCACCGAGACAGCGATCATGACTGACCCGGACCGGGCGGTGGTCGTGCTGCGGCACCTCAACGCGATGGGAATCCGGGTCGCCATCGACGACTTCGGGGTGGGGTATACCTCGCTGAACTACCTGAAGTCGCTCCCTGTCCACACCCTGAAGATCGATCGCGCCTTCATCACCCACATGCTCAGCGACCGCAAGGACCAGGCCATCGCCGAGTCCGTCATCGGCCTGGCCCACAAGCTCGGCCTCTCGGTCCTCGCCGAAGGCATCGAAACCGAAGACGTATGGCAACGGCTCAAAGACCTCAACTGCGACGAAGGCCAGGGCTACTACCTCGCCCGACCCATGCCAGCCGACCAGCTGGCCGCATGGGTCCGCACCCACCTCGCAGTCGTCTCCAGCACACCGACCGCACCTGCTCGAACCATCGACGAAGCTGCTCGGTGACGTCGCAGCCGGCCTGACCTCGACCGAGTCCACGCAAGGCACCTGAGCTTGGAGCAGGTCTGCGGCCAGGTTCTGAGGCCAGCGACCGACCGGTACTGGCTGGAAGGTCCCTTGAAAATCATGGGAACTCCGGTCGCCAACCCCGACCAGGTGCGGGCCGAACTGGTGTCCCTGACTCCCGCCGGCTGCGACCCGTTGCGCAGCCTGTGGAGAGAGTCCGACGCGGCACCGATCCAGCGTGATGAAGCGAGCGTCTCCGAGGAAGAGATCGCCGCGACCAGACACGTGCTGCGACGAATCCTCGCCGCCTGGCCGGACCGCGACAGCTGAAGCCGAGCCGCCAAGGCCTCCTGCTGGGGTCGGCCTCCCGACGTGGCCACTCATGCGTTCGCGCGATGTGAGTTCCACCAGCTCGGCGTCACTGGGCGTCCCAGCACCTCCGGGCTGTTGATGCCGCAACTATGCCGCGGCTCCGGAGAGCGCACCAGAGGGCGAATCGGGCGCTTGCAACACCCGGTGCAGCTCCTCGGCCACCGCCGTCAGCGCAGCCGTCGAGCTCACCAGGCCCGCATGCGTCGTGCGCACCTCGCGGTGCCGCGCATCAGGGTCCGCGCAGCTGCGCCAGTCGACGACTCGGTCAGCGCGGGAGTAGATGCTCACGAAGGGCACCTCCGGGGGAGCCGGGGCGAACACGTCCTCTCGGAGTTGTCGGCAGCACGTCCCGTAAAGACACGACGGGCGCAGCAGGCCGGGGACACCGACGGCGCCCAACAACCCGATCGCCCACAGCTCGACCACGAGCAGCGGGTGAACGCCGAGCAGCCGGTTCACCGGGCTGCCGAGGGTGACCAGACACTCCACGAGCTCGGGGTGGCGCACCGCGACAGCGCGCGCGAAGTGGCCACCGCGGCTGTGGGCAACGACAGCGCAGCGGCGGCCGTTCGCGTCCGCCAGCTCGGCCAGGGCTTGGGTCACCCGTACGGCGGTGCGCTCCCCGCAGTCGACTCCGTAGCCGACCGGCGCGATGGCCGGACGGAAGTTCAACCTCCCCAGCCAGTCGTGCAAGGGCAGCAGTGACTGCGGAGTGCTGGCCAGCCCGCCCACGAGCAGAACGGGCAGTCCGCCGGCGTCGAACGGCGGGTCGGTCCACATCGGGCTCTCGCGGTAGGCGTCTGGGCGGACGACGGTCACCACTTCCTGTGTCAGGGGACGGGCGAGCCCTGCCGCGGCCCGGTGCGCCCACTGGACGGCCTGTATCGGAAACCGCGGGCTCGGCAGCCGCAGCGGCGGCGCAACCGCGAGGGACTCGGTCATGACCCCTGCTCGCAGGTCGGGCGGCACGCGCGCTGCTGGATCGCCTGGAGGAACACCTGCCGGACCTGCCCGGGGTCCTCGGCGAGGTAGGTGGCGCCGCCGGTCGCGGCGCTCATGGCGCGCAGGGCGCCGACCGGGCTCTCGGCGCCGTAGGCGATGGTGATCAGCGGAACCGGTCGGCGGGGGTCGTGCTCCGTGCGCAGCAGGGTGAGCAGCCTGGTCAAGTCGATGCCGCGGGCATCGTCGTTCTGGCCGTCGGTGAGCAGGACGACCGAGTTGACGCTGCCGGGCTGCCACTGGGCGCGGACCCGGCGGGTGGCCGCCAGCGCCGTGTCGTAGAGACCGGTGCCCCCGCCGGGCACGTGCTGCAGCGATGCCAGCGCGACGCCGAGCTGCTGGCGACCGGTCAGCGGGTTGGAGCCGCGGGCGCCGAGGGGCCCGATTGGCACGAGCTCGCGGTAGTCCGTGCTCGATGTGAGGTGCGTGGAGAAGGCCCACAGTCCGATCTGCGTGTCGTCGGTGTAGACGCTGAGGCCGCCGACGGCTGCTTGCTTGGTGAGGTCGAGCCGGGTGGCGCCGCCGGTGCCCGGAACCCGCTCGCCCATGGACCCCGAGACGTCGATCACGGCGAGCATCCGGGTGCCCTGCTTGAGCACGTCGAGAGTTCGGAGGGCCCGATCGATGTCGTCGCCTCGGGGCGCCGGCCCGGCGGGAATCCGCCGGTCGACGCCGAGTCGCGTGGTCAGAGCCGTCCCGCCGACCCCGTCGCCGTCCCGGAACCCGGCAGCGAGCAGCAGCGTCCGGCCGTGCTGGCCGATCAGAGCCGCCAGCAGCTCGACAGCGTCCTCCTGTGCTTCTCGATACCGAGCAAGGACGACCCATGGGTAGTCGAGGGAGCTGGCGTTCGGCGACGGGTAAACGGCCACGACCTGCCGCGCCGCCACGGATCGGTTGTGCGCCCACACCTGCCGCTCGCTCGCGGCCACGGCCTTCGCGGGCACAACCTTGCCGCCTCCGCCGGCGAGTGCAGCGAACGGTTCACGGGACTGGTCCCCGCCGGCGTCCACGTGCCCGAGCAGTGCCGCTGTTAGAGCTGCGGGACCGTCGGGCCGCTGCCCGGCGGTCCCGCGCAGGCTCAGCAGCGCGCCGGCTGCTGAGGCCGAGCCCTCTGGGTTCGAAAGGTAGATGTCGGCCGGGCGCCCCGTGGCGCCGCGACCCAGCAACGGGCCGAGGTCGCCCGGGTGGTTGTTCAACCCCAGCCGTGCGGCGGTCTGGCGGGCGACCGCGACCACGATCGGGCTGCGCGCAACGGACGGGAAGGGACTCGGCAGACTCACGGCTCCCACGACAGAGCGGCGCAGCCAGGCCGACGAGTCCGGGATCCACACGTCGGCCCCACGGGCGTCCGGCGACCCACCCGTCGTACGCAGGGATCGGGCCACGTCCGACGAGGACGTTGCGGTGACGCGCGTCCTGGAGCAGGTGCCGCGACTGGCGTCGACGCCCCGAGCGACCTCGGTGACGATGCGGGCCAGCTCCGGTGTGACCGCGACGCGCAGGGTGCGGACGCCCTCGGAGCAGGTGGCCTTGGCGTCCTCTCCCAGGCTCAGCCCGACTCCGCAGCCGGCCACGACCATCGCTCCAGCGGCCACGCCGGCCGCCCAGCGGGCCGCATGGCGAGAACGGACCTGGGATCGGCGGTGGCGGCCGAGAGACCTGCCGAACTTCGCTTGTCGCATGGGGGAGAGGAGCCGCTGCGCGCAGTCCTGATACGAGCGGCCGCGATGTATCCGGGGACGGGTCGCACCCCTCTTGCTCCCGACATCGACGAGCAAAGGAAGACCCATGGGACTGCTGGACCTGGAGCGGAGCGCTCTGGACACCTTCATGCCGGGGCTGGACGAGTTCCTGTCCAGCACACCGCTGATGGAGCTGGAAGGACCGCACGGCAAGGGCATCGCGGCGTTTCGTGACCACGGTGGTCCGGCTCTGCTGGTGCCTGCCGAGCACGGCGGCCGCGGTGCGAGCGCCCTCGAGGCCATCCGCGTGCAGCGGGCCATCGGGTCGCGGTCGCCGTCCCTGGCGGTCGCCACGACGATGCACCACTTCTCCGTCGCCAGCCTGGTTGCGCTGAGCGAGGTCTCTCACGGCATGGAGTGGATGATGCTCGAGGGCATCGCCACCAACAGCCTGCTGGTGGCCTCCGGGTTCTCCGAGGGACGGCCCGGCGGCGGCATCCTGCAGCCGAGCATGGAGGCAACCCAGACCCCGGAGGGCGTGCGGATCAGCGGGGTCAAGCGGCCCTGTTCCCTCGCCAGGTCGATGGACCTGCTGACCGCCAGCGTCCGGGTGCCCCGCTTGGACGGGAACGGCACCCAGCTCGCGGTTGCCCTGATCCCGGCCGCCAGCGCCGGCATCACGGTCACCCCGTTCTGGAGCTCCTTCGCCCTGGCCGGCGCCGAGAGCGACCAGGTCAGCATCACCGACGTGCTCGTCCCAGCCGAGCTGCTGGTACGCACCGAGCTGCAGGAAGGCGAGCTGCTCGACGACGTGCAGACCGCCGGGTTCCTGTGGTTCGAGCTGCTGATGATGGGTTCCTACATCGGCGCCGCGTCGGCACTGGTCGAGCGGGTGCTGGACAACGACCTGGTGCCCGAGGCCGAGCGCGCCCGCCTGGTGATCGACCTTGCCGGCGCCTGGGCCGCGGTCGAGAACATCGCCCGCCAGATCCCGGACCGTCAGCGGGACCGCGGGCTGCTCGCCGAGTCGCTGCTCGTTCGCTACGCCGTGCAGGGCGCCATCGCCCGCGTCGTCCCGCTCGCGGTCGAGCTGCTCGGCGGTCTCAACTTCATCAGCTCCGACGACGCCGGCTACCTCGCTGCCGCCGTCAACGGACTGGGTTTCCACCCGCCGTCGCGCACCAAGATGGCCGGCCCACTGCTCGGCTACCTGGCCGGCGCACCCCTCGAAATCGTCTGAGGATCACGATGACCACTGTTAAGCCGACCATCGGCAAGCCCACCCTGCTGCTCACCGGAGCGTCCGGCGTCCTTGGGCGCGCACTCATCGACGAGCTCAGCCCTGACTTCACGATCGTCGCGCTGCGCCACCGCACCCGCCTGAACGACCCGCGGGTGCGGGAGTTCGCGGGCTCGCTGAACGACCCCACGCTCGGTCTCTCCGAGCGCGACTACGCCCGCCTCGCCGACAGCGTCGACGTCGTGCTGCACGGGGCCGCAGCGACGAGCTGGAAGGCGACCCCCGAGTCCATCCGCGCCACCAACATCGACGGCACGCGCACGATGCTCGCCTTCGCCGAGCAGGCAGGCGCGCCGATGTACTACGTGAGCACCGCGTTCGTGGCGAACCCGCCGAGCGCCGACGGCGGACGGTTCGCCGGCGCTCGTGCGTACATCGAGTCCAAGGTCGAGGCCGAGCAGCTCACTCGCGACAGCGACGTGGCGACCGTCATCCTGCGGCCGTCGGTGGTCATCGGCGACTCCGGCGACGGCCGGATGGCCGCCTTCCAGGGGCTGCACCGGGTCGCCGGGCTCATCGCCAAGGGGATGGTGCCCCTGATCGCGTGCAACGAGAACGCACTGATGGACGTCGTCCCGCAGGACGTCGTGGCCGCTGCCGCGGGCAAGCTGATCCGGGCCGGTGTCGCCGCCGGTGAGTTCTGGCTGACCGCCGGCGAGACGGCTCCGACGGCTGGCGACCTGGTCGCCGGCGCGTTGCTGCTCGGACGAGCGGCCGGTCTCGACCCCACCGCACCGCGGTTCATCGCCGCCGAGGCCGTCGACCGGCTGCTGCTGCCGTTGCTCGCGGAGGCCCTCAGCCCCGAGCTGCAGGGGATGTTCGCCGAGCTGCTGGAGATGACCTGGCTGTTCCAGATGCCGGCCGCCCTGCCGACGTCGATGCCCGAGCTCGGTCTCGGCGCAGAGATGACCCGACCTCGCCTGCTCGACACCTACGAGAAGTCGATGCGGTTCTGGGCCCAGGCCAAGGGGCTGCTCCCCGTCGCGGCCGCCGACGACCTCGGCGACGAGGAGCTGGCGTCATGACCCTCACCGTCGTGCCCGACATCAGCGAGGGACGCCCTGAGCTCGACGTCCTGGCGACCTACCGGCGTCACTTCGGCGGCGGCCGCGCCTCCGTGGGACAGCTGCTCGGTGGCATGGTCGAGGTCGGCTCCTCCGGGGCCTGGATCGACGTGCAGGACGGGCGGCGCTACCTGGACTTCGGCGGGTACGGCGTCTTCATCCTCGGCCACCGCCACCCGGTGGTGACGGCCGCGGTGCACCGCCAGCTCGACCGCCACCCGCTCGCGAGCCGGACGTTCCTCGAGCCCGTGACTGCCGAGGCGGCGGCGGCACTCGCTGGTACGACGCCCGGGGATCTCGACCTCGTGCACTTCGTGAACTCCGGTGCCGAGGCAACCGAGGCGGCACTCAAGCTGGCCCGGATCCACGGCCGGACCTCGGTCATCACGACCAACAAGGGCTATCACGGCAAGACCCTCGGGGCGCTGAGCGTCACCGCGAACCCGACGTACCAGGACCCCTTCCGGCCTCTCCTTCCCGATATCACCGCAGTCCCCTACGGCGACGCGGGGGCGATGGCCGAGGCGCTGAGCAAGACCCGCGGCACCGGAGTGGTGATTCTCGAGCCGGTGCAAGGCGAGGGCGGCGTGGTGCTGCCGCCGCCCGGCTACCTGCGCGCGGTCGCCGAGCTGTGCACCGCGAACGACGCCATGCTGATCGTCGACGAGATCCAGACCGGCATGGGCCGGCTGGGCACCTGGTGGGGCATCGAGGCCGAGGGGGTCGTGCCGGACATCCTGCTGGTGGGCAAGGGCCTGTCCGGCGGGGTCGTGCCGATCGCGGCGTTGGTGGCCACCCCCCGCGCGTACGCACCGTTCGCCAAGGACCCCTACCTGCACACCTCGACCTTCGCCGGGTCACCGCTTGCCTGCGCCGCGGCGGCGGCCACGATCGGCGCCATGCGCGACGAGCAGATCGTCCAGCGCGCGGCCTGTATCGGTGCCCACCTCCTCCGGGAGATGCGGCTGGCGTGCGCCGGTCTGCTACCCGCCGGCCTCGTCGAGGTCCGCGGACGGGGGCTGTTGCTCGGCATCGAGTTCGAGGACCCTGGGACCGTGGGCGAGCTGGCGCTGCAGCTGCTCGAACGGGGAGTGCTGTCCTGCCACTCCCTCAACTCCTCGCGCGTCCTCCGGTTCACGCCTCCCGCCGTCCTCGACGACGACGAGATCAACCAGTTCCTCTCCTCCTTCAGCGCGGCAATCGCCGCCCTGTAAACACGAAAGGTCAACTCATGCGTACCGTCTCCATCCACCTTCACTCCCGCGGCACCGAGCCGGCCGCCGCCTACGAACGGATCAGTGACTTCGCGCGCTATCCGAGCATGGTGGACACGGTCCGCGAGGTCGTGGTCGCCGAGCCCGACAGCGACGGATCGATCCGCTCCCAGTGGACCGTCCGCTTCCGCAGCGGCCTGCTCCAGTGGACCGAGCGCGACGTCCTCGACGCAGCCGAGCGGACCATCACCTTCACCCAGCTCGAGGGCGACTTCCACACCTTCACCGGGCAGTGGCGCATCGACGAGTTCGACGGCGGCACCGTCGTCGTCTTCGAGGCCACCTTCGACCTCGGCATGGCCAGCCTCGAGGCGATCCTCGACCCGATCGCCGAGGCCGCGCTGCGCAGCAACATCCGGCTCATCGTCGAGGGTCTGCTCGGCGACGTGACGGAGCTCGTGCCCGAGCCGACGCTCGACCGACCCTGATGCACTCGCGAGAGTTCCCGGACGAGGCGGGACCAGGCCGGTCGGCCTGCCTGAACCTCTACCGCCGGCTCGCCTCCGGGGTAAGCGTCGTGACGGCCCTCGGAGAGGACGGCCTGACCGGCCTGACCGCGTCGTCGGTCACGTCCGTGTCGCTGGACCCGCCGCTGCTGCTCGTCTCGATCGCCCACGGGTCGCGGACACTCGCCGCGATCCGGGCCCGGCGCGCGTTCGCCGTGCACCTGCTGCGCAGCGACCAGCAGGAGCTGGCCGGGCACTTCGCCGGCCCGGCCCGGCCGGGAGCAACCCAGCCGGACCACCGCATCGTGCTCGGCGCCCCGGTGCTGCCCGACGCACTGGCGTGGACGGTCTGCCTGCTCGAGGCCGAGCACGAGTACGGCGACCACACCCTGGTGATCGGCGCGGTGGCCGCGGCCCAGGTCGGCATCGGCCGGCCGCTGGTCTGGCACGACCGGGCGTACGCCGAGCTCGCCAGCTGAACCCCGTCCTCTTCACCCCCCGAGAAGGGACCACGACCGTGACATCGAGCAGTGACCAGTCCGCGGCGGCAGCGCGCTTCCTGAGCACGCCCTGGCAGGAGGTTGCCGTTACCGGCGGCCGGATCCGCTACCGCCGCATGGGCACCGGCACGCCGCTGCTGTTCGTGCACGGGGTCTTCGTCAATAGCGACCTCTGGCGCAACGTGGTGCCCGCGCTCAGCGACGAGTTCGACTGCGTCGTGCTCGACCTGCCGCTCGGTTCCCACTCGCTGCCGATGTCGCCGGACGCAGCGCTGTCACCGCCCGAGCTCGCCACGATCCTGGCCGAGGTCATCGAGGCGCTCGACCTCGGCCCGGTGCGCATCGTGGCCAACGACAGCGGCGGTGCGCTGACGCAGATCCTCACCGCCCGCCGGGCCGAGCTCGTGCACTCGGTCGTGCTGACCTCCTGCGACGCCTACAACTACTTCTTCCCGCCGCTGTTCCGCACCCTGCCGATCGCGGCCCGCATCCCCGGTGCCCTGGCCGGCCTGGCCCAGGCCCTGCGGCTGCGCTGGTTCCGCCAGCTGCCGGTCGCCTACGGATGGGCCACCGCCACGCCGATCGCGCCCGATGTACTGGAGTCCTATATCGCGCCCATGCGCCGCTCCCCAGCAGTCCGCCGCGACCTGGCCAAGGCACTCAAGGACGTCCGGCCGCGCCACACGCTCGACGCCATCGAGGCGTTGAAGTCGTACGACGGCCGCGTGCTGCTCGTGTGGGGCGAGTACGACAAGGTCTTCCCGCTCAAGCACGCCCGCCAGCTCGTCCGCGACCTGCGCCACGCCGAGCTGGTCACCCTGCCCGACACCGGGGCATTCGTGCCCGAGGACTCCCCGGAGCGGCTGGCCGAGCTCGTCGCCGGCTTCTTCGGTCAGCCCGACCGCGAGCAGGACTAGCGGCATGTTGCAGAAGGCGCGAGCGGGGATCGGGCGACGGCACCAGGCGGTGCTGCTCCTCGCCGTCCTGTTCCTCGTCCTCGGGGGAGCGGCCTCGATGAGCGTCCGCGACCACCTCGGTGTCGGCGGCTTCTACGCCGGCGCCGAGGAGTCCACGCGCGCCGATGCCGCCTTCGACACCGCGCTCCCAACCGGTCCGCACAACCTGGTCGTGGTCGCCGAGACCCGCGGGGGGCGCGGCGTCGACTCCGCCGCCGCGGCCACCGCCGGCAAAGCGCTGACCGGGCTGCTGCAACGCGACCGGGGTATCTCGTCGGTCGTGTCCTACTGGGCCACCGGCAACGCAGCGCTCCGCTCCGCGGACGGCCGGACCGCGCTGGTGCTGGCGCGGATCACGGGCACCGAGGACCAGCGCAAGTCCACCCTCAACCGGCTCTATCCGAAGATCCACGGCCAGCAGGGCGCGCTCTCGCTCCGGCTCGGCGGTCAGCCCGCCGTCGAGCGTGAGGTCACCGACCGCAGCGAGAAGGACCTGCGGCGGATGGAGCTGCTCGCCACCCCGGTTGTGGCCGTCGTCCTTCTGTTCGTCTTCGGCAGCGTCGTGGCCAGCCTGCTGCCGCTGGTGATCGGGCTCACCGCGATCGTCGGCACGCTGGTGACCCTGCGCCTGCTCACGCTGGTCACCGACGTATCGATGTACTCGCTCAACATCGCGACCGCGCTGAGCCTCGGCCTCGCCATCGACTACGGGCTGTTCATCGTGACCCGCTACCGCGAGGAGCTCGACGCCGGCTCGGATGTGCCGACCGCCGTCGCCACCACCCTGGCCACCGCAGGCCGCACCGTGCTGTTCTCGGCGCTCACCGTCGCCCTCTCCCTGTCGTCGCTGCTCGTGTTCCCGCTCTACTACCTGAGGTCCTTCGCCTATGCAGGCATCGCCGTCGTCGGGTTTGCCGCCCTGAGCGCGGTCGTCGTGCTGCCCGCGGTCCTGCGGCTGCTGGGTCGCAACGTGGACCGCTGGGACGTGGTGCGCGCCATCGCGACCCGGCGCGGCCGCAACCGCGGACGGCACAGCGCGCTGGGCCGCCGCCTCCTACAGGCGGCCCCGTCCGGAGGGCGGCTCAGCCGCTCGGGGGAGGGGAGCTGGCACCGGCTCGCGTCGTTCGTGATGCGCCACCCCGTCTCGCTGGCCCTCGGGGCCGTCACCTTCCTGCTCGTGCTCGGCTCACCGTTCCTGGGGGTGCGCTTCGCTCTGCCGGACGAGTCGAGCCTGCCGCGCAGCAGCGAGAGCCACGAGGTCGTGCAGCTGCTGAAGAAAGAGTTCGGCTCGCTGTCGACCGACGCGATGTACGTCGTGTCGCCGGACCGTCGGCTGGGCCGCGACCAGACCCGCGACTACGCCGTGGCCGTGTCCCGAGTCGCCGGGGTGTCCACGGTGAGCTCCGCCGCCGGCACGTTCTCCCACGGCGTGCTGGTCGCCCCTGCGTCGGCCGCCTCGAAAGGCTTCGATGGCCCCCGGGCGTCCTGGCTCAGCGTCGACCTGTCGGGCAACCCGCAGGGTCCGCAGGCAGAGGCGGCGGTTGCCGCCGTACGCTCGATCGCAGCGCCGGCACCGGTGCTCGTGGGCGGCGTCGCCGCGCACCTCGTCGACACCCGGGCAACCCTCGGCCGCGCGCTGCCCTGGGCCCTGGCGATCGTCGCGGTGTCCACCCTGGTGCTGCTGTTCCTGTTCACCGGCAGCGTCCTGATCCCCGTCAAGGCCGTGCTGCTCAACCTGCTCAGCCTCAGCGCCACCTTCGGGGCCGCAGTGTGGATCTTCCAGCAGGGCCACCTGCGTTGGCTACTGGGGGACTTCCAGACCAACGGAGCCGTCGAGCTGACGACCCCGATCCTGCTGTTCGCGGTGGCCTTCGGCCTGTCGATGGACTACGAGCTCTTCCTGCTCTCACGTATCAAGGAGGAGTACCAGCGGCTCTCTAACAACACGGCCGCAGTAGCGGCCGGGCTCGAGAAAACCGGTCGCCTGGTGACCTACGCCGCTCTGCTGTTCGTGATCGTCATGATCACGTTCGCAACGTCGGGGCTCAGCGTCCTCAAGCTTGTCGGTGTCGGACTCGGATTGGCCGTCTTCATGGACGCCACCCTGGTCCGGGCGATCCTGGTGCCCGCCGTGATGCGGTTGGCCGGGGACGCCAACTGGTGGGCACCTCGGGTCTTGCGAGAACTGCACGACCGCATCGGTCTGCGCGAAGGCGCGGCCCCGCCGCTCGTCCCGACTCCCCGGAGCAGCCAGTCATGGATCCCAAGAACCTCTTCCACACACCGACGACCTACCGCCTCGTCCGGGCCGAGTACCTCGTCGGCCTTGCCGTCGCCTTCGTCCTCGCGCTGATCCACTTCGGCGAGATCCGCTGGCTCCCCTTCGTCGCGCTGTTCGTCTACATCGACGTCATCGGCTACCTGCCCGGCGTCATCGCCCACCTCCGCGCGAAGACCGCATACCTGCCCCGCGGCTACTACGTGCTCTACAACACGATGCACAGCCTGATCACCGCGGCAGCGGTCGGGGGACTGTGGTGCCTCGTCGTGAAGCCCGAGTGGGCGCTGCTCGCCCTGCCGCTGCACCTGTTCGGCGACCGGGCGCTGTTCGGCAACTTCTACAAGTCGTTCGGCATCGAGTTCGAGCCCAGCGCGCACCCCGACTACGCCGCCGTGAAGCCCCAGCTCGACCGGCCGCGGCGGGCGACCGCTGTGCCGGCCGCCCACGTCTCGGCCGCCCACGAGCTCACCCGGGTCGCGTGATGACCGCCCTCGCACTGGAGCCGGCCACCGACGACGTGCTCGGCGTGTTCCGCCGCAACGCGCAGAACCCCTCTGCCTTCCTTGCGCTCAACGACGGCAATGAGTTCTTCGCCGCCGCCGGCGTCGACGGCGTGGTGCCCTACCGCGCGATCGGCCGCCGCTACTGGGTGCAGTTCGCCGGTCCCTGCGCCGGCCCGTACGACCGGGGGCTGCTGTGGAAGCGGTTCCTGCAGGCTGCGGAAGCCGAAGGGCGGCGCGTCATCGCCGTACAGCTGCACGCGAACGAAGCGCAGCGGGCCGCCTGGCTGGGCTGGACGGTGAACCAGTTCGGCACGTCGTACAGCATCGACCTGTCCGACTTCACGTTGCAGGGCAAGAAGTTCGTCAAGACCCGCAACATGATCACCCGGTCCCGCCGCGAGGGTGTGGCGGTCTCCGAGGCCCGAGTCGACGATCCGGACTACCCCGGTCTGTCCGCCGAGCTCGACGAGATCGACCGCACCTGGCTGCGCGACAAGGGCTGGCACGTGAAGGAGCTCGAGTTCCTGGTCGGCCAGCGCGGTGGTCGGTTCCAGGAGTCCCGCCGGCTGTTCGTCGCCCGGTGGCAGGGATCGGTGGTCGGCTACGTCTCCTACTCGCCGGTCTTCGGCGACCGACCGGGCTGGCTCTACGACCTGACCCGGCGCCGCCCCGACGCGCCCCCCGGCGTCATCGAGCACATCTTCTTCGAGGCCGCCCAGCAGCTGGCCGCCGAGGGTGCTGACTGGATGCACCTGGGGCTCACCCCGTTCGTCGGGCTCGACGCCGCGCACGACCTCGGCGCGACGAACCAGCCGCTGGACAAGCTGGTGCGCTGGATCGGGGGGAACGCCTCGTGGCTCTACCCCTCCGCAGGCCAGGTGGCGTTCAAGCTGAAGTGGCGCCCTCAGCTGGTCACCCCCGAGTACATCGCCGTCCCCGGCACGCCCCGGCTCCGCGACGGGCTCTGCCTGGCGCGCGCCACGAACGCGGTCTGAGCCATGACTCAGAAACTCGACTGGGAAACCGCACCGATCTGGCTCTGGGACCAGGGCTCCGCCCCGATCCGCCCCATCCAACATGGCACCGACCGGGTGGACGTCCTGGTCGTCGGCGCCGGGCTCGCCGGCACCGCCACCGCCTACTACCTCGCCGAGAACCGCCCCGACCTGCGGGTCATGGTGGTGGAGGCGAGCCAGGTCGGCCTCGGCGCGACCGGGCGCAGCACCGGCATCATCGGCCCCGGCCTGGGCATGCCGATGCGCTCGCTGCGTCGCCGCTACGGCGACGACGTCGCCGCTGAGGCGTTCGCGAGCACGCTGGACGGTGCGGCCGAGATCGGTCGGCTGATCGCGGCCGAGGGCATCGACTGCGACGCGCGGCTGGAGCGCCAGGTGATCGGTGCCCTGACCGAGCGCCAAGAGCGCCGGATGCGCCGCCACACCCGCGACCTCGCCGAGCTCGGCTTCGACGTGCCCTGGTGGGACCGGAGCATGCTCGACCGGCGGCTCGGTGGGGCCTACCGCGCCGCCTTCGCGTACGAGAACGTGTTGCTCGTAGACCCGTACAGGCTGGTGACCGGGCTCGCGGTTGCGGCCGAGCGCCGCGGGGTGCGGATCGCCGAGCGCACCCGGGTGACCCGGCTGGAGACGCTCCCCGACGGGGTGCTGGCCCACACCCCGGGCGGGGTCATCGAGGCCGACCGGGTGCTGCTGGCGGTCGACGGGTACGGCGAGAAGCTCAACCCGCACCCGTCGTCGGTGGTGCCCGTTCGTACGCACGTGGTCGCGACCGCGCCGCTCACGGCGCATCAGCGCGCGGCCCTCGGCTGGGACGGCGTCGGCGGGGTGATCGACCAGCGCAACTTCTTCAGCTACTACCGGCTCGGCGCCGGCGGCCGGCTCGTCTTCGGAGGCGGACCGGCGCGGGTGCCCAGCGGCGATCCGCAGCGGGAGACCCGCACGTCGGCGGCCATCTTCGAGCGGGTCGTCGAGGAGCTGCACCTTCGTTTCCCGGCGCTCGAAGGCGTGGCCATCGAGGCATGCTGGTCCGGCCTGACCGGCGGGACGCTCGACCGGCTGCCGGTTGTCGGCGCGGTGGGGGACAACCAGCGAGTGCATTTCGCCGGCGGGTGGTGCGGGCACGGCCTGTCGCTGTGCGTCAGCACCGCTGAGCGGTATGCCCGGGTGCTCGCCCACGGTCGGTCGACGGCGTCCGGCGGGTCGCTGCCGTGGTTCCGGTCCCGGGCGAGCGGGCTGCCCGCGGCGGTCCGGTCCACCGGTCTGCCGGTCTACCTGCGCGCATTGGACGCGCAGGACCGCACCGCCAGCCGGCCACCGACGCCGTCCGCGCCTGCTGCCGTGCAGATCCCGCAGGCCGACCCAACATCAGAACTCGTGTCACACCAAGGAGGAGAGGACCGTGCAGCCTGACTACCAGGCGCTGATGGTCAGCGAGAGCCGCGACCTCGCGTCGTTGCTCGAGAGGCTGTCGGCCGAGCAGTGGGACGCGCCGTCGCTGTGTGCGGGCTGGCGGGTCAAGGACGTCGTCGCCCACATGGCGGTAGGGCACACCATGTCCGTGCTCGGGTTCGGCGCGGCCGTCGTCCGGAACGGGTTCCGGGTCAACGCCGCGTCGTACGCACTCGCCACGTCGTACGCCGACACGCACTCGGGCGGCGAGATCCTCGCGCTCTTCCGTGAGGGGACGGCCGGCGCGCCTCGCGCCGCGGCCCGGTTCGTGCCGATCCGGGAGCTGTTCACCGACCACCTCGTGCACCACCAGGACATCCGGCGCCCGCTCGGCCTGCCACGGCTGATCACGGTCGACCGCCTGGAGGCCGCGCTGACCGCCTTGCCGACGCTCAGCAGCCGGGTCGGCAGCCGTCGGCGCATGGCGGGCCTCCGCGTCGTCGCCACCGACATCGACTTCGCGTACGGCGAGCAGGGCCGCCCCGAGCTGCGGGGGCCGTCGGAGGCCCTGATCATGGCGCTGACCGGTCGGGCGGAGGCGCTCGTCGAGCTCAGCGGCGGCGCCTTGCCGCTGCTGGCCGACCGGGTTCCCCTGATGACGACGGGAGTTCTGAGATGAGCATCAAGCGACGCGAGCTCCTCGTGCGCCTCGGCCTCCTCGCGCTGGCCGGTGAGTCGGCGCTGATCGCAGTGCACGCCCTGTTCTTCCCGGCGTACTTCTACAAGCAGTTCCTGTTCGGGCGGGGCTGGGTCCAGATGCTCCCGCCATACAACGAGCACATCACGCGTGACCTGGGCGCCCTCTACCTGGGCTTCGCCGTCGTCCTCGGCTACGCGGTCTGGAAGCTGTCGAAGGACCTGGTCAACGGCTCGATCCTCGGGTTCGTTGCCGCGACCATCCCGCACATGATCTTCCACATCGTGCACGCCGACGACGCGCCGCTGCTGATCGACAAGATCCTGCAGATCGGTCTGCTGGCGGTCACCGTGGTGTTCGGCGCGTTGCTCGTGGTGGTTGCACGGCCGCTGTTCGACGACCAGGCGGTATCGAGGCCGAGTCGCGACCGGACGGGAGCGCTGCGGTGAAGCCTTCGACCCGGCCCGAGGCACGGCGCTTCGACGCGATCATCGTCGGGCGCCGGGTCGCCGGCTGCGCGATGGCCATCCACCTGACCCGGGCGGGCTTCTCGGTCGCGGTGGTGGAGCGCGACGTCGTGCCCAGCGACACCCTGTCGACGCACCTGATCCAGGACGTGTCGCTGTTCGCCGAGCTGGGTGTGCTCCGGGAGGTGATGGCCTGTGGCGCGCCGCCGCTGCGGGAGATCGCCCTGCACATCGACGGAGTCGACCTGTCCACGTCTAACCCCGACCGGCCGTGGCTGTGCCTGCGCCGGATCTCGCTGGACGCGGTGCTCAGCGCCGCCGTCAACCGGACCGGGGCGCTGGTGTTCGAACAGACCGCCGTGGTCGACCTACTGCGCAGCGGGGACCGGGTCAGTGGCGTCGTCGTACAGGCGCCCGACGGCACCCGGCGCGAGCTGCACGCTTCCCTCGTGATCGGCGCCGACGGGCGCAACTCCACCGTGGGACGGCTCGTCGGCGCCCGCAAGTACGACATCACCCACAACGAGCGGACGGCGTACTGGGGCTACTACGCCGGCGTGCCCATGGCCAACTCCTTTCACTTCTCCCGGCGCGGCCGCGACCTGATGCTGGTGGCGCCGTGCGACCAGGGAATGACGCTCGTGGCCGGTCAGCCGCCGCTGGACGACGAGCGGGACTGGCGCGACCCGGCCGTGCTGGAATCGGTGGCAACCGAGTTGGTCGCGCCGCTGCGAGGGGTCCTCTCCCGGGCCACGCTGGTCGGTGAGGTGCGCGCTGTACGGCGGATGGACGGGTTCTTCCGGGACGCGGCGGGGCCTGGCTGGGCGCTGGTCGGGGACGCCGGCCACTTCAAGGACATCGTGGTCGGGCAGGGGATCTGCGACGCGCTGCGCCAGGCGAGCGCGCTGTCGAAGCGGCTCGTCCCGCTCCTGCGGGCCGAGCCGTCGGTGGTCGATGCGGCACTGCAGGGATGGTGGCGCGAGCGCGACGCCGACGCACGGCCGATGTACTGGATGGCCCAAGACCTGGGCCGGGTGGAAACCGACGTTCTGGACCAGGAGGTGCTGCGGCTCATCGCCGGTTCTGCCCGGCACCGCCGCAGGCTGCAGCAGGTGCTCGCGCACCACCGCCCGGCGACTGACGTCAACGGCATGAAGGTGCAGATCAGTGCGATGGCCAGGGCACTACTCCGGCCGTCGGTGTCTGTTGCGGAGCTGCGGCGCGCGGTCGGCGGGGGAGTGGAGCGACAGAGGGAGCGGCTCTCGCCGCAGCGGCGCGCGGCGGCACTTCCGGCTGTCCGCGTGGTAGGCAACATCAGCGGAATCCCTGCTCAGCAGGGGTCTCCACAGTGGAGCGGGTGACCGGGATCGAACCGGCATGGCCAGCTTGGAAGGCTGGGGCTCTGCCATTGAGCTACACCCGCGGGGCCCGCGCCGGCGATGTGCAGGCGGCGCATGCGCGCTCTAGGATGCCAGAAGCGCCGCGGGGCGTAGCGTAGTGGCTAGCGCGCCTGCTTTGGGGGCAGGAGATCGGGAGTTCGAGTCTCCCCGCCCCGACAGAGCCTCATTGAAGCTGAGCATCCCATCCCGGCAACCCGCCGGACCGTCCGCCCGTCACCGTGCCGAGGAGCCCCTGACCGTGAAGAGCGCCCTGGAGACCCTGAACCCCACCCGGGTCCGCCTCACCGTCGAGGTGCCGTTCGACGAGCTCAAGCCCAGCCTGGACTCGGCGTACAAGAAGATCGGCGGCCAGGTCACGATCCCCGGGTTCCGGAAGGGCAAGGTGCCGCCGCGGGTGATCGACCAGCGGTTCGGCCGCGCCATGGTGCTGGAGGAGGCCGTCAACGAGGCGCTCCCGCAGTTCTACGGCAAGGCCGTCGAGGAGAACGACGTCCATGCGATCGGAACGCCCGAGGTGGACGTCAAGGACTTCGCTGACGGTGAGCAGCTGACGTTCACCGCCGAGGTCGACGTGCGCCCCGAGTTCGACCTGCCCGAATACCGCGGCCTTGCCGTCACGGTCGACGACGCGGAGGTCACGGACAAGGACCTGGACGAGCAGGTGGAAGGGCTGCGCGAGCGCTTCGCGGTCCTCAAGGGGGTCGACCGGGCCGCGGCTGACGGCGACTACGTCTCGATCGACCTATCCGCCACGGTCGGCGGCGAGTCCTTCGACGATCTCAGCGCCAAGGGCCTGTCCTACCAGGTGGGCGAGGGCTCGTTGCTGGACGGCCTCGACGACGCGGCGAGGGGTCTGTCGGCAGCGGAGTCCGCGACGTTCACCACCTCGCTCGTGGGCGGCGACCACGCCGGCGAGGAGGCCGAGGTGACGGTGACCGTCAACTCGGTCAAGGAGCGCGAGCTGCCCGAGCTCGACGAGGACTTCGCGCAGACCGCCAGCGAGTTCGACACCCTCGACGAGCTGCGCGCGGACCTGCGCACCCGGCTGGAGCGCGTCAAGAGGCTCGAGCAGGGCGTGCAGGCACGCGACCGGGTGCTCGAGACGTTGCTCGCCCAGATCGACGTCCCGCTGCCGGAGGGGGTCGTACGGTCCGAGATCGATGGCCGCCTGCACACGCTCGCCCACCAGCTCGAGCAGGCCGGGATGAGCATGGAGGACTTCCTGGCGGCCGAGGGGCAGAGCCAGGAAGAGTTCGACGCCGACATCGACAAGCGCACCCGCGAGACGCTCGCGGCGCAGTTCGTGCTCGACAAGGTCGTCGGCGAGGAGCAGCTCTCCGTCAGCGAGCAGGAGTTGACCGAGCACATCATCAGGACCGCCTCGCGGTTCGGCCTGGGGCCCGACGCGTTCGCTCAGCAGGTCGTGCAGGCCGGCCAGGTACCCATGCTGGTGAGCGAGGTCGTGCGCGGTAAGGCGCTGGCGCTCGTGCTCGAGTCGGCCGCCGTGGTCGACGAGTCCGGGCGACCGGTCGATCTGGAGGCGCTCCGTGAGGACGCCCCGACCAGCCCGGCGGCCGTCGCTCAGGAAGACGACGAGGCGGCTGTGGAGACCGCTGAGGACGCTCCCGAGGAGTGACCTGTACGCCGTGCGCCGTGAGCGAACAGGCCGACGTCAAGGAGTGGCCCGTCGGGACTGCGCGTTACTGTCGGCACCAGTTCGTTGATCCATCGACGCGAGACAAGGTGACGGCAGTGAGCGACCTGATCACGCCCGGTCTGACAACTCCCCAGGGGCGGTCCCCGCAGCCGGGCGGCGGCATGGGTCTCGACGACCAGGTCTACAACCGGCTCCTCCGCGAGCGCATCATCTTCCTGGGCTCGGTGGTCGAGGACTCGATGGCCAACGCCATCTGCGCCCAGCTGCTGTTGCTGGCCGCCGACGACCCCGACAAGGACATCTGGCTCTACATCAACTCACCGGGTGGCTCCGTGTCGGCCGGCATGGCGATCTACGACACGATGCAGTTCGTCAAGAACGACGTCGCCACGGTGGCGATGGGGCTCGCCGCCTCCATGGGTCAGTTCCTGCTCTGCGCCGGTGCCGCGGGCAAGCGCTACGCCACGCCGCACGCGCGGATCATGATGCACCAGCCGTCAGGCGGCCTGGGCGGCACGGCGTCCGACATCAAGATCCAGGCCGAGCAGATGCTCTACACCAAGAAGAAGATGGCCGAGCTGATCGCTCACCACACCGGCCAGACCGTCGAGCAGATCGACCGCGACTCCGACCGCGACCGGTGGTTCACCGCCGACGAGGCCAAGGACTACGGGATGGTCGACAAGGTTGCCGCGAGCGCGGGCCAGGTCACCGGCTCCGGCGGGACCGCGTGAGCCCCGTGACCAACTTCGACCCGCCCCGAGGGGACCGACCCGGCATGACTCAGCCCAGTGACCTGCACGTGCCCAGCTCCCGCTACGTGCTTCCGGTCATCGAGGAGCGCACGAGCTACGGCTTCAAGCGGCTCGACCCCTACACCAAGCTGTTCGAGGAGCGCATCATCTTCCTCGGCCAGGCGATCGACGACACGGTCGCCAACGACATCATGGCTCAGCTGCTCACGCTCGAGTCGATGGATCCTGACCGCGACATCAGCATTTACGTCAACTCGCCGGGCGGCTCGTTCACGGCGCTGACGGCGATCTACGACACCATGCAGTTCATCCGTCCCGACGTGCAGACCACCTGCCTCGGTCAGGCTGCGTC
>JAVEDB010000114.1 GCA_030841185.1 Actinomycetota bacterium | reverse complement strand
TCGAGGCGTTCGTGACTCCCTCGGGCTTGCCGACGTGGGCGCGGATCGGCATCGGGCTGGCCGCTTGGTCGGCCTTCATGGTCTACGTGTTCGTCCTGGGCCGGCGCGCCGCGCTCGCCGGCCATCTGGGCGACGTCACCGGCGCCGGAAGCACCGACGTCGCGCCGACGGTCGGCTAGCGGAGCACCACCGACAACGTCACTGCGCGAGCTGAGCCAGTGCCTGCTCGGCCGACAGGCTGCCGGCGGTGGTGAGTTCGAGGTTCGCGAGCGACGCCTGGTGCGTCGCCTCATCTGCTGCGGCCACGCAGTCGCTGATGACGTGCACGGTGAAGCCGAGGTCGGTGCCGTGCCGCGCGGTCTGCTCGACGGTGAGGTTGGTGGCGACGCCCGTGACGAGCAGGGTGTCGATGCCGCGCTCCGAGAGCTTGTCCGGCAACGGGGTGGCGGCAAGGCCGGACAGCCGCTGGTTGTCGACGACCAGGTCCCGCTCGCCCACGGTCATCGCATCGATCAACGCGGCACCCGGGGCGTCGGGCCGGAACGAGTCCTGGGCGCCGCCCACGGCCGTCATGAAACCGGTGTTGCGGACGAGTTGGCCCTCACCCTCGGGGATGGTGAAGCGGGTGAAGAACACGCCCACCCCGAGTCGGCGTACGGCGTCGTGGAACGCACTGCCCCTCGCCACCACGCCGGACGCCGCCACCGGCGCGGCCAGCAGGCCGCCGAAGAAGCCCTGTGGCTCGATGACGTTCACCTGCCAGTGCAAGGCGAGGACGGCGGTTCGGCTGGGGTCCAGAGTCATGGGCGGCAGCATGCCACCCGGGGCTCACAGCCGCCCGGCGGCCTTGAGTGCGAGGTAGCGGTCGGCCAGCCGGGGTGGCAGCTGCTCGGGTGCGGCGTCGACGACCTCGATGCCGCGCCGGGTGAGCAGCTCGCCGATCCGCGCCCGGTCCGTCCGGGCCCGCTCGGCCGCGGCCGCGTCATAGACGGCCTCCGCGTCCCCACGTGCGGCCGCCATCGCCTCGACCCTGGGGTCGGCGACGGATGCGAGGATCACCTGGTGGCGGCGCACCAGCAACGGCAGGACGGGTAGCAGGCCCTCCTGCACCGGCGCGGCGTCCAGGCCGGTGAGCAGCACGACCAGCGAGCGGCGCGACGAGCGGGCGCGGATCGCGGCCACCATCCCGGCGTAGTCCGGCTCCACGAGTGCGGGCTCCAGCGGCGCCATCGCCTGCACCAGCGCCGGGAGCAGCTCCTGCGGTGAGGCCCCCTCCACCCGTGCCCGGACCCGGCGGTCGTAGGCGAGCAGGTCGACGCGGTCACCCGCACGCGACGCGAGCGCCGCCAACAGCAGGGCGGCGTCCATGGCCGAGTCCAGCCGAGGCGCGTCGCCGACCCGACCGGCGGCGGTCCGTCCGGTGTCCAGTACGAGCAGGATGCGCCGGTCACGTTCGGGTCGCCAGGTCCGCACCATCACGTCGGCGGTCCGGGCGGTCGCCCGCCAGTCAATGGAGCGCACGTCGTCGCCCACGACGTACTCCCGGAGCGAGTCGAACTCCGTGCCCTGCCCGCGGATCATCACCGCGGTGCGGCCGTCGAGCTGGCGCAGCCGGGCGAGCTTGGACGGTAGGTGCTTGCGCGACGTGAACGGCGGCAGCACGCGGACCCGCCACGGGACCTCGTGCGAACCCTGCCGGGCCGCGACGCCGAGTGGACCGACAGCGCGCACCGTGACGCGGTGCGCGAACCGGTCGCCGCGCCTGGTCGGCTGCAGCGTGGTGAGGACCGCGCGCCGTTCGCCGGGCGGGATGAGAACGCGATGGCGCTGGGTCACCGCGCCGGCGCTCGGCGGCCAGGCGTCGCGCAGCTCGCCTCGGACAGCGCGCACGCCGTTGTTCTGGACCCGGAGCGTGACGGCGACCGTCTCACCGAGACGTACGGCCGTGTCGCCGGATCGCGACAGTCGCAACGTGCGCACCGACGGCGCCAGGGCGACATCGACGGCGACGGCCGCAAGCACCAGGCCGGAGACGAGCAGGATGCCCCACCACGACGGGAGGAGCACGCCGACGACGACGGCACCGGCGAGTGCGAGCAGGCCGGCCCGGCCGGTCAGTGCCATTGCTGGTCCGGACCGAGCGAGGTCACCGGGGTACCGGCACGACGCCCAGTACGCCGTCGAGGACCGCGTCGGTGGTGACGCCCTCGAGCTCCGCCTCCGGTCGCAACCCCACCCGGTGCCGCAGGGCGGGGCGGGCGAGCGCCTTGACGTCGTCGGGGGTCACGTAGTCCCGTCCGGAGAGCCACGCCCACGCCCGGGCCGCGGACATCAGCGCCGTGGCCCCGCGCGGAGAGACGCCTAGCTGCAGGGACGGCGACTCGCGAGTCGCCCTTGCCAGGTCCACGACGTAGCCGATGACCTCAGGGGCGATCGTGACCGCGCGCACGGCCGCGCGGCCCGCGGCGAGGTCGGCGACCCCGGCCACTGGCCGGATGCCGGCCCCGGCGAGGTCGCGCGGGTCGAATCCCTCCACGTGGCGGGTCACCACCGCCATCTCGTCCGGACGTGAGGGCAGCGGCATCGTGAGCTTGAGAAGGAACCGGTCGAGCTGGGCCTCCGGCAGCGGGTAGGTCCCCTCGTACTCGATCGGGTTCTGGGTGGCGATGACGATGAACGGGTCGGGCAGCGCCCGGGGCTCGCCGTCGACGGAGACCTGCCGTTCCTCCATCGACTCGAGCAGTGCGGCCTGCGTCTTCGGGGGCGTCCGGTTGATCTCGTCCGCCAGCAGCAGGTTGGTGAAGACGGGGCCGGCGCGGAACGAGAACTGGCCGGACCGGGCGTCATAGACGAGCGAGCCGGTCACGTCGCCGGGCATCAGGTCGGGGGTGAACTGCACGCGCTTGGTGTCCAGCGACAGTGCCGCGGCGAGCGCGCGGACGAGCAGCGTCTTGGCCACGCCGGGCACGCCCTCGAGCAGGACGTGCCCGCGGCACAGGAGCGCGATGACGAGACCGGTCACCGCCGCGTCCTGGCCGACGACGGCCTTGCCGACCTCGGTGCGCAAGGCCTGCAGGGAGTCCAGGGCGGCGGACCGGTCCGGCGTCGGGGGCTGTTGGCCTGAGGGCTGCGTCACGGTCTGCGGATCTCTCTCTCGAGGATGTCCAGCTGGTCGGCGAGGCGGACCAGGGAAGCGTCGTCACCCGGTGCGGCACCGTACAGCAGCGCGGCGACCTCGACCGGGCTGCGACCGGTCCGCACCGTCACCGCCTCGACCACCGTCGGGAGTGCGGCGCCCCGCGGCAGGCCCAGCGCGGGCCGGACGCGGCTGCGCGCCCCCGCCCGCAGCGCCTCGCCGGCGTGGCCGCGCGCCCGGGCCCGACGGTAGAGCCTGGCCCGGCCCTCGACGGTCTCCGCCGCCCGCACGATGACCGGCAGCGGCTCCGCGACGACCGGCCCCAGCCGTCTGGCCCGCCACAGCATCAGCAGCAGTGCAGCGATCGTCACCTCGCCCAGCGCCCACCACACCCCCGCCGGGACGAGGCTGTAGAACGACTTCTCCGCCCCCGCCGGCACATCCCCGATCGTGGGCAGGTACCAGAGCAGCCGGGAATGCTGGCCGAGCAGCCCGAGCACCAACGACGCGTTGCCGAGGTCGTCGAACCTCTCGTTGGTCAGCGGACCGGCATAGCCGAGGAAGGTGATGCTGCGGGCACCGGTCCGGACCTGGACCAGTGCCGGCGCACCGCCCACTGCGTAGCAGCCGTCGACGGTTGCCCCGGCCGCCGCGGTCGTCTCGTAGGCGATGTTGCCCGCGTCGGCGCTGCCGGCACGAACCGCGGCGGGCAGCTCGCAGGCCGGCGACCGCTCTCCCGGCTGGCCGCCGCCCACCGCCTTGACCCCGGAGGAGAACAACTCGGGCTCCCCGGCCCCGACGACCACGAGATCTGCTCGGATGGCCCCGACAGCGTCCGCCTGCGGGGGAGCCAACCGCTCGGGGAACGTCACCAGCACCGTGTCACCCGGACCCGCGAGTGCCCGCAGCTGGTCGTAGCGGGTCACCAGGGTGACCTGGACCCCCTGGTCGCGCAGCACCTGCGCGACGGCCCGGCTGCCCGCGGGGTCCACGGCCCGCGGGTCGAGCAGCCCGCTCCGCGTGCCCCCCGCCACCGCGGCCAGGGCGATGCCCGCCACGAGCACCGCGACGGCGACGGCCAGTGGACCGCGCGCCGCCCGCCAGAGCTGCCCGGCCGACGGGGCCAATGAGCGGGGAAGCTGCTCGACCGTCGTCACGGCGTCGCCTGCAGCATCGGGCGCCCGGCCTGGACCCGGTCGTCGAGGGCGCGCACGGTGCGGTACGCCTGCTCGCTGGCCGGCCGCCCGCCGTACCAGATGTCGTCGAAGAGGCGAGCGGCCTCCCGCAGCCCGGCAGCGCAGTCCGGCAGCACCCGGCCCGCCTCGGTGGCGGCCTCGTCGGCGGTGCGGCCCGGTCGTGGCTCGAGCAACGAGCGCTCCTCCAGGGAGCGCACCACCGCCCGCAGCCGCTCGCGCACCGCCTCCGCCCATTCACCGGCCGTGGCGTGCGCCTCGGCAGCAGCCCGGTGTTCCGGCGCCGACCGCACCCCGCCGAGGACGAAGGCCCGCTCGACGCGCGCGCTGCGCCCGAACGGCCCGACCTTCAGGCGGAAGGCGACCACGGCAACCACCAGCAGGGTGAGGATCACCAGAAGGCCTACGTAGCCCCCGGGAGACACCGAGGCGAAGCTGTCGGCGATCCCGGTGATGCGGTCGTAGAGCCAGCTGAGGAACCGTTCGGTCAGGCTGGGCCGGGCCTGCCGGTAGATCTGCTTCGCGAGCTCCTCGGACGCGGCCCGCCGGGCCTCGACGCGACCGAGGTCCACCGGCACCGTGAGGGGCAGCATCAGCGGCTGAGCAGCGGCGTCATCGGGCCGGGCCGTAGCCGGCCGGCGGCACTCCCGGAGTGGCGGACTCGCCGACCGGCGTGAGCCCCGCCGCCCGGGTCAGCTCCATGTCCAGGCCCTCGCGGCGCATCCGGCGGTCGACGTAGATCAGGACGGTCGCGGCGGCCGTGAACGGCCAGGTGATCGTGGATGCGACGACGGCGCCCACGCCGGAGATGACGAGCGGGAGGAAGGAGTACGGCTGCAGTCCGTTCCCCGAGAGGAACGACGTCGCGAGCGCGGCGATCGAGAAGACCGTCGACAGCACCCCCGACAGCAGCTGGGCGATCACGTTCACCAGCAGGATCAGCCCGAACGTGCGCCACCACGCGGTCTTCACCAGCCGGCGCGAGCGGAGCAGCGAGGCGATGACGCCCTGCCGCTCGAGCACCACCACCGCCGGTGCCAGGGCGAAGGCGACGTAGAAGTACACCATCGCCACCAGGAACGCCGGTATCCCCGCGATCAGCAGCAGCGCTATCGCGACACCGGGGCCGCCCGCCGCGGCGACGGCGATGCCCGGAGCCAGGCACACCACGGCCAGGCCGACCGCCAGCAGGAAGACCAGCCCGGTGACCCCGAACAGCGCGGGCAGCCGGGGCCGGCCCAGCCGCCAGGCCTCGGCGGTCGTGATGGCCTGGCCCAGGACGGCCCGGCTCACGACCACCGTGAGAACGCCGGTCAGGATGAGGGTGGCGATCAGTGTCACCACGCCCTGCAGGGCGGCCGCGGAGAACGAGCTCGCTGCGAAGGCGGCGTCGCTCGAGGATCCTGTCGTCTGGTCGATGGTGAGGTCGCCGGCGTCCCGCAGCAGCAGCCAGGTGACGGGAATGATGAGGATCTGGCTCGCCACCGCGACCAGCGCCGAGAACCCCAGCATGGTCCGGGGATGGGCCCGCAGCGTCGAGATCGCGCCGTCGAGGATCTCGCCGACACCGAGCGGGCGCAGCGGCACCACCCCCGGTTTCGGCGGCGGTGTCCACCCCGGCTGGTGGGCTCCCCAGCCCGGCGCCGCTCCCCAGCCGGGCTGCGGCGGTGCACCGGGCGGCGGGTACCCCGGCGGCGGGGACCCGGGAGCCCCGTACGACGGCGGCGGGTACGCCGGAGGCTGGACCGGAGCCCAGCCGGGAGGCACCGGCTCGCCGCTACCCGGCTGATCGGTCATGCAGGGACTCCAGGCTGGGGGACGCGGGGTTGGTACCGCGTCATCGTGTCACGCTCCCGGGCTGTGGCTCCCGGGTGACGATCGGGTGTCGGCCCGGCAACGGCACGCGCGGAGTGCCACGATGGACGGCATGAAGGGACGCGTCCTGATCGTCGACGACGACACCGCTCTGGCCGAGATGCTCGGCATCGTCTTGCGGAGCGAGGGATACGAGCCGTTCCTGTGCGCCGACGGCGACCGCGCGCTGGCCGCCTTCCGGGAGCACAAGCCGGACCTCGTGCTGCTCGACCTGATGCTGCCCGGGACCGACGGGATCGACGTGTGCCGCCAGATCCGGCTGGAGTCCGGCGTCCCGATCGTGATGCTGACAGCGAAGGGCGACACGATCGACGTCGTCGTGGGTCTCGAGTCGGGGGCCGACGACTACGTGGTCAAGCCGTTCAAGCCGAAGGAGCTGGTCGCGCGGATCCGCGCTCGCTTACGCCGTACCGAGGAGCCGACACCGGAGCTGCTCGAGGTGGGCGACCTGGTGATCGATGTCGCGGGGCACTCGGTCAAGCGGGACGGCGCCGCCATCGCCCTCACACCGCTCGAGTTCGACCTGCTGGTGGCCCTGGCCCGCAAGCCCTGGCAGGTGTTCACCCGCGAGGTGCTGCTGGAGCAGGTCTGGGGGTACCGGCACGCCGCCGACACCCGACTGGTCAACGTGCACGTGCAGCGGTTGCGCTCCAA
>JAVEDB010000106.1 GCA_030841185.1 Actinomycetota bacterium | reverse complement strand
TCATGGGCGGCGCCGAGCAGTGCTCGATGCTCTACCTGGAGTCCCGGTGCGTCTCGCTGGCGCGGGCCCTGGGCGTGCAGGGCGTGCAGAACGGGGGCATCGACGGCGCCAGCGTCGCCGGCGCGGTGCCGCGTGGCGTCCGGGAGCTGATGGCCGAGAACCTGATGGTGATGGCGCGCAACCTCGAGGCCTGCACGGGCAACGACGCGCTGATGTCCGAGTCCGACGTCCGGCGCACCTCCCGCACCCTGCCGATCCTGCTCGCGGGCAGCGACTACGTCTGCAGCGGGTTCGGCACCATCCAGCGCTACGACAACATGTTCGGGCCGTCGCAGTGGAACGCGGAGGACTTCGACGACTGGCTCGCGATGCAGCGTGACTGGGGCGTCGACGGCGGGTTGCGTACCGCGGACCCGGACGAGGTCGGCCGGTTGCGCCGACGTGCGGCGGAGGCGACGCGCGACGTCTACCAGTGGCTCGGGCTCGCCGACTTCACCGACGAGCACGTCGAGCTGGCGATCGACGCGGTCGGTTCCAAGGACCTCGGCGACCCCGACCCGATGGTCGTGCTCGGGGCGGCGCAGGCCATCCGCAGCTCCGGGCTGGGCGCGCTGCAGGTGGCCCGGGCGCTGTTGGAGTGCGGGTACGACGTGGAGGCCGAGCGGGTCCTGCAGATGCTCGTGGCCCGCGTCCACGGTGACCACCTCCAGACCGCAGCCATCTTCGACGAGTCCATGCAGGTGCTGAGCCTGGTCACCGATCCCAACGACTACGCCGGACCCGGGACGGGCTACGAACCCAGCGTGACGCGGCAGGCCGAGATCGACGGCATCCGTCAGGCGCGCGGCGTCGAGGACCTGCGCGCCGACCAGGCGACGTGTGCCTCGGACGAGCTGCGGCCCGTGGGGCCGGCGGCACAGGGCAGTGACCCGCGCGAGGTGGTGATCGGGCTGTCCCCCGGCGTGGGCCGCTCCGTGTGGCGCACACTGTCCGGCCTGCTCGTCGTCGACGTGCTCCGGGAGCTGCTCGCCGGCCTCGAGGAGGAGGGCTGCCAGGCCCGCATCGTGCGGGTGAACTCGACGCTGGACCTCGGCATGGTCGGGTTGACCGCCGCGCGCCTCGCAGGCTCGGGCATCGGCATCGGCCTGCAGGGCAAGGGAACGGCGCTCATCCACCGCCGTGACCTGCCGCCGCTGGCCAACCTGGAGCTGTACAGCATGGCGCCGATCATCACGCCGTCGCTCTACCGGTTGCTGGGCAGCAATGCCGGTCGGCACGCCAAGGGAGCCACGCCGGTGCCGGCCCGCAACCCGTACACCGACGAAGCCATCGAGGCGCGCTACCACACCAGCGTGATTGCTCTGGTCGCCCTGGAACGTGCCTGCGTCGACCGGTCGCTGGGCAACGAGGACATCGAGGTGGCGCTGTGACGCGCGCGTTCTCCGGTCGCGACGCGACCGAGCTCACCGTCGACCGGCTGGCCCGTGAGGAGCTCGCCGTCGACGACGTGCGGATCCACCCCGAGACGCTGGAGCTCCAGGCGCAGGTGGCGGAGCAGCACGGGAACCCGCAGCTTGCCGCCAACTTCCGGCGCGGGGCCGAGCTCGCCATCGTGCCCGAGGCCGATGTCATGGCGATGTACGAGGCGCTGCGTCCGCATCGCTCGACCGCCGAACAGCTGACCGAGCTGGCCGGACGACTGGATGGATACCCGGCTCCGCTGTGCGCTGCCCTGGTGAGGGAAGCCCTCGATGTCTACTCCCGGCGCGGCTTGCTGAGGTGACGGTCGCCGCCGGGATCGACGTCGGGAACTCGACGACCGAGGTCGTCATCGGTCGGATCGGCCGCGATGGCGTACAGGTGCTCTGCACCGGGCGCGCGCCGACCAGGCGGCAGAAGGGCTCGCCGGCAAGCCTCGACGGCGCGGCCGCGCTCGTGCGGCGCCTCGAACGCGAACACGGGCTTCGCGTCGAGGTGGCCGTCGCCGCCCGCATCCGGCCGGTGGACACCCGGACCGCCACGGTGCCCGAGCCGGAGGCCGACACGGGCCGGCTCCGGGTACTGGCCGCCGGCGCGAGCACGGCCGGCGGGACCGGGCACGGGGTCGGTCGCCCGCACCGGCTCGGCAGCGCGGTCACCGGCGACGACCCGCTCGTGGTGGTCGTCGCTGCCGGCACCGGGTACGCCGCGGCGGTCGAGGCGCTGAAGGTCCTCGCGGGTGCCGGCCGGTTGGCGGCGGTGGTACTCGAGGACGATGAGGCGGTCCTCGTGGGAAACCGGTTGGGAGGACTGGTCCCGATCGTCGACGAGGTCGACGGCGACGCTGTCCTCTCGGCCGAGCGGGTGGCGGTCGAGGTCTCCCCACCCGGCAGCCCGCTGCAGATGCTGACCGACCCCCTGCGGCTGCTCGACGCGCTCCGGCTTGAGCCACGTGAGCGTGGTGACGCGGCGCGGCTGGCGGCCAGCCTCTACGACGCGTCCAACGCCGTCGTGGCCGTCGGTGGCTCCTCCGCATGGGCCGCCGCGCCCGGTGGCTGGGTGCAGATCGACGGCGCCCGGCTGCCGTTCGCGGCGGGCCATGACGCGATCCGGGCCGGGCGGGTCGGTGCGGCCTCCGGCTATGCCGTGCCGCCGGACGAGCACGTGCGCCGTGTGGACGACCTCTGGACCGTCGACCTGTCCGCGGTGGCCGACAGTGTCATGACCCGCGTCGGCGGCACGGCCTCGCGGGCCATCGGGCTGGCAGCGCTGCATGCGGACGCGCCGCTCACCGACCCGGGTCCAGCGCTGGCCGAGCGTCTCGGGGTGCCCGTGCACACCGTGGCGTCGGAGGCCCGAGCCGGCTGGATCGGTGCGAGCTCGACACCGGGGGCGACCGGCGAGGCAGTGGTGATCGACCTGGGAGGGGGCACCCTCGACACGGTCTCGCCGTCGGATGCCGTGGTCGCGGCCGGTGGCGGCCAGCTCCTCACCCTCTCGGTCGCCGCGCTGGCCGGGATCTCCGGCGCCGCGGCCGAGTGGGTCAAGCGAGGTCCTGCCCACCGGGTCGAGGCTCCGCAGATCCTGCTCGCCGAGGACGGGGCACGCGAGTTCCTCGACGCGCCGGCGCCGGCGGGGGCGATCGGCGCGCTGGTGGTGCGGGGACCGGGCGGGCTGCTCCCGTTCCACCGGCGGCTGGCTCCCGGCGAGTGGCGGGCGCTTCGACTGCGGCTCAAGGTCGAGCTGGTCGGAGGCAACGTGGCCCGGGCGTTGCGCACGCTGTCGGAGACACCGGACACGGTGGTCGTGGTCGGCGGCCCGGCCGGGGACGAGGAGGTGCTCTCGGCCGTCGCCCGCGCCCTTCCCGATGCGGTCGCGGTCGGCCGCGGGAACGTCGCCGGGACGCTCGGTCACCGCTACGCGGTGGCCTACGGACTGCTGTGCGAGCTCGCCTCGCTGCGGTCCTGACCGTCGCCGTCGCGCGCGACCCGATCCAGGAAGGCATCGACCAGCGCGTACGCCGAGGCACGGCTGGCCGGCACGCGCGCATCCGTCTCGGCCAGGAAGGCTGCCTCGTCCAGGCCGGCGTCGGCGAGCCGCTGGGGCCACCGCCGCACCCAGTCGGCGAGCGTGTGCGGCCGGACCTCGGGATGGAACTGGACCGCGAGCACACCGGGCAGCACGAACGCCTGCTGACCGCAGGCGTTGGTCGCCAGCACCTCCGCCTCCGGCGGCGCGTCGATGGTGTCCACGTGGTACTGCAGCCAGGGGCCGGCACCGACGAGGGCAGGGTCCTGGGTCTGCACGTGCACCCAACCCACTTCCGGTTCGGGCGCAAGGGAGACGCGGCCACCGAACGCCTGCGCGATGACCTGCGCCCCGTAGCAGATCCCCAGCAAGGGGACACCTGCGGCCTGCACGGAGCGGGCGAAGGCACACTCGTCGTCCAGCGACTGCTCATCGCTGGGTGCGTGGACGGACCACTCCGACCCGAGCAGCACCACCAGGTCGACGTCGCCCGCGGCGGACACGTCGGCCGGTACTTCGCCCGCGTCCCGGAGCAGAGTGCGCAACTGGTAGCCGCGTTGGACCAGTCGCTCACCGACGTAGCCGCTGTCCGCATCGCTGCGGTTGGCGACGACAAGCACCGTCTTCGTCACCGCGGCCTCCGCGGGCGCAGCTGGACGACCCTGCCGTGATCGTCCGAGCCGTCGTCGGCGCGGGAGGAGGCTGGGGTCCGGACCGTGATGAGGGTGCGGTCCGCCCGGAAGAGGTCGTGCGAGTACTCGAATGCCGTGCCGTCCGCCCCCTTGGTCGTGCGGGTGATGGAAAGCAGCGCCGCGCCCGGCTCGACACTGAGGATCGAACCCTCGTCCTCGCCCGCGGACACCACCTCGATGTGCTCGACGGACTCCCCCGGGACGGTGCCGTACTGCTCCTGAAGCAGCTCGTAGAGCGATCCCCCGAGCGGCAGGTCCAGCAGCCCGGGAAACAGGTGCGCCGGGAGCCGCACGTGCTCCAGCGAGATCGGGGTGCCGTCGGCGAGACGGATCCGCACGAGGTCGAAGACATAGGACTGGGGCGCCAGTCCGAGAGCGACCGCCGTGTCCTCGTCGGCGGCCTCGAGGCCGGTGCTCACGATCTGCGAACCGGCGGTCATGCCCTGCTGGCGGAGCAACGCCGGGACCCCGACGACGTGGGACAGGTCGCGCTCGAGCTTCTGTTGCCGGACGAATGTGCCGCCCCCCCGGCCCGGCACCCGGCGTACGACCCCGGACTCCTCCAGCGCAGCCAGGGCCTGGCGAACGGTCGAGCGGCTCACCCCGAGGGCCCGCGCGAGGTCGCGCTCGGCACCGAGGCGCTCGCCCGGCCGCAGCTGGCCGCGGCTGATCTGGTCGAGCAACCGCAGCCGGACGTCCTCGGCGGCGGCTCCCATGACGATCCCGGTCTGGGTCACCACGGCACCCTGGTCAGATCCCCTCGAGTGCCGCCGGCGACTCCGGGAGCACCTGACCCCCGTCCACCACCATGCACTGGCCGGTGATGTAACCCGCCTCGTCCGTCGCGAAGAACAAGGCGGCGTAGCCGATGTCCTCGACAGTGCCGAGTCGGTGCTGGGGGATGGCGGCCTCCATGCCCCGACGGTATTCCTCGCCCATGTCCGCCAGGCCCTCGGTCGCGATGTTGCCGGGCAGCACCGCGTTCACCGTGATCCGCTTCGGGGCCAGCTCGATGGCTGCGGTCCGAAGGAAGCCCAGCTGGGCCGCCTTGCTCGCGCCGTAGTGCGACCAGCCGGGGTAACCCGTGATGGGGCCGGTGATCGAGGACGTGATGACGACCCGGCCACGGCCGCTGGCCTCGAGGTGCGGAAGACACGCCTGGACCATGAACATGGTGCCCTTGACGTTGCAGTCGAAAACGGCGTCCACGTCGGCCTCGGTCATGTCGGCCAACGGCTTCTCCGGGAAGACGCCGGCGTTGGCGCACAGCACGTCGATGCCGCCGAAGCGCTCGACCGCCGCGGCGGCGATCCGGCCGCAGTCCGCGACGCTGGCCACGTCGGCGACGACGGTCTCGATGCGCCCACCCGTCTCGCGGGAAAGGTCCTCGGCGGCGGCGGCCAGCACCGCTTCGTCCCGTGCGGCCAGCAGCACGTTGGCCCCGGCCCGCGAGAAGACGCGCGCGATGCCCTTCCCGATGCCCTTGCTGCCGCCCGTCACGATGACCGACCGGCCGTCCAACGCTGTGAACACTCGTCCTCCTCCTGCTTCGTCGTTCATGGTCGCGATCCGGGCGCTGCCTGCCCGTCAGCCGAACCGCGACAGATAGTCCTCGGCGAGGTCCAGGCTTTCCGCGGTGTACTCCGCGCCCATCGACTGCGCGAGCTCGGTGCCCCGGTGCGAGCCGATCCACGCGACCAGCAGCAGCCGGCGCATCAACACGAAAGTGGGGATCTCCGCCTCGTCCTCGGCCGGCAGCTCGCGCACGGTCCGGTAGCCACGCACCCAGGCATCGGCGAGCTCCGGAACCCGCGGGTCGTGCTCGAAGAAGCTCACGGCGGCGCCGAAGTCGTAGAGGAACCAGCTGAACCCGGAGTCGTCGAAGTCGATGACGTAGGTCTCGTCCTCGTGGACTAGCAGGTTCGCCAGGCGCATGTCGGCATGGACCAGTCCGTAGCGGTGCGGTTCGCACCCGAAGCGGGCCAACCTCGCGCGCAAGGTGTCGTCCAACCGCTCCAGCACCGCACGCGCCGAAGCGTCGACCGCCATGCCGTCCTGCCAGCGCCCCCAGCGGGCCTCCGCGCCGAACGCGCCGTCGTAGTCCCACGCGAACCGCCGGAAGCCGGCCGGTCTCGACCAGGTCTGGACGTGCGTGTGCATCCGGGCCGTGATGGCGCCGAGGAACTCGAACGACTGGGGCAGCCGCTCGTCGGACGGGGTCGGCTCGACGCCGGGCAGCCACTCGAAGTGCACCACGTAGCGCGGGTCAACCGACCCGGACTCGCTCATGGCGAGCAACCGGCGTCCGTCGGCCGTCGGCAGGACCCGGGGGGTACGAACATCCGCCTCGTCGCGCAGCGCGTCGAGCCAGGCCAGCTCGGACTCGATCTCGGCGTCGTCGTGGTAGCCGCGGCGGTGCACCCGCAGCACGGTCCGCTCGCCGGTACGGGAGTCGTCCACGGCGTACGTCGCGTTCTCGCTCACGTTGAGCAGCGTCAGGGTGGCGTCCGGTCCGACGCCGTACTCGGCGAGTGCACGCCGCGCCACCGGCTCGAGACGCGCAGCGACGTCCTCGGCCGACAGGTCGTGCACGCTCATCAGTGGTCCCGCCCCTCCACCTCGCCCAGCACCCGGGTGATCTCGTCGCGGGCCCGTAGGACGTCCTGGGTGGAGCCTGCCATGTACACGCGCCCGGCGGCTCCGATCATGGATACGTCCACGAGGGTGACGCCCGGGGAGACCTTCTCGGCGGCGTTGGCCGCCACCGTGGCGAACAGGGCCGGGGTCATCTCGTAGACGAGAAGGCTCTGGCCGGGCATCAGCATCGACGCCTGCCGGTTCCGGTTGATGATGACGGCGTGCTGATCGGTGACCTCCTCGATGACGTCGCTGTAGAGGATGCGCGGCCTCAGCTGGTCCGCGGCCGTCGCCTGCAGACCGTCGAGGATCGCCGCGCCGGCCCGGGTGACGTCCGCGAGGCGGGCGCCGTGGACCTCCAGCACGCCGAACTGCCGCTCGACGAACAGGATGCCCGGCTCCACTGTGGGGACAGCCCGCAGTGCGAGGTCGGTGACCCGTTCGATCGCAAGACCGGGCGCGACCTCGACGATGAGCGAGTGCTGGCCCGCGAACGGGGGGTATCCCCGTGCGCGTGTCGGCGTACCCAGGTACGCCGCGAACTGCGGCTGCAGATCCTCCAGTAGGAGGTAGACCCGCAGCTCCGGACGGGGCGTTGCAGGAGCGTCGACAGTGGCACGCGCGGGAGAGCGCGCCGTCACGCCTCCGACCCGGAGGTGTCGAAGTGCCTCGCCAGCTCCGCGTGCGGACGCGGGATGACGTGCACGGACACCAGCTCTCCGACCTGGCCAGCGGTCTCCGCGCCGGCCTCGGTCGCGGCCTTCACCGCGCCGACGTCGCCCACGATGGTCACCGCAACCAGGCCGTCGCCGACCTCCGTGCGTCCCACGATGCTCACGTTCGCTGCCTTGACCATGGCGTCCGCGGCAGCCAGTGCCGCGACGTAGCCCTTGGTCTCGATCATGCCGATGGCCTCGTTGGTCATTGTGCGCTCCTCACTCGTCGATCGAACCGATGACCAACGCATCCACGGGCGGATGCGGGTCGGGAAAATACGCGGCAGCGACAGAGCCGGTAGCGACGAGCACGTGCTCGCCGACACCGCTGCCGAGAACATCGAAGGCCACGAGCCGGGACCCGCCGCCGTCCACCTCCACCTCGAGGAACGCGCCGTTCGGCAGTCCCTCGATGCGTTTGGTCGCCCACACGTTGCCGACCACGACTGCTTTCAGCATCAGCGCTCCCTTTCCACGACGACCCCCAGGGTCCGTGCCTTGTCCCGGGCCAACGGCGTCAGCACGGCCTTCGGACCGATGACCAGGCGGGCGCCCTCGGCGGCCGCCTGCTTGATCCGGCGCTCGGTCACCGCGCCGCGCTCGACCCGCAGAACGGCTCCGGTTGCTGTCGGCCCCGACTCTGAAGGTCCCTCGCCTGCCGACTCGGCCGTCGCCCCGACCAACCGGAAGCGGGTACGTCCGTCCCGCAGGCTCACTCGTTTCGCGGGGTCCTCGCACATCCCGGCGATCCGGCGCACGAAGGCGTCGAGCTCACCGTCGGTGCCGAGCCGCACGAGCTCGATGCTGCCGTCGGGCCCACGCGAGGACGAGGTGGCGCGGTCGGTGACAGCGGCGGGCAGCACATCACGCAGCACCGCCCGGACCGTCGCCCGCAGCTCGTCGCTGGACAG
>JAVEDB010000102.1 GCA_030841185.1 Actinomycetota bacterium | reverse complement strand
TGCTCGTGCTCCAGCTCCCCGGCACTCCCAGCCACATGTCTCCTCTCGGGCGGCTGACCATTATTCACGGATCGGCGATGCTGGGTGCATGGCATCCATCACCAGAGACCCGCGCGTCACGGAACTGCGCCTGGTCGTCACCGCAACCGACTACGACGCGGCCGTCCGCTTCTACCGGGACGTGCTCGGAATGCCGCAGGGAGCGGCGTTCACCTCGGGCGACGGCGGCCAGGTCGTGATCCTGGACGCCGGCCGGGCAACGATCGAGCTCGCGAACCCCGCCCACGCGGACTACGTCGACGAGGTCGAGGTCGGCCGCCGGGTGGCCGGGCACCTCCGCGTCGCGCTCGCCGTCGAGGACACCGCCGCGGCCACCGAGCAGGCGGAGCGCGCCGGCGCCGAGGTGGTGGCACCGCCGACGACGACGCCGTGGGGCTCGTCCAACGCCCGTCTGGATGCACCCGGCGGCCTGCACATCACGCTGTTCAGCCAGGAGGCCGACGCCTTCGAGGACCAGCCCGACCCGACGGCCTAGGCCAGCGGCGGCCACTCGCGCGGTTCGGCGGGCGCCTGCGGCGGCGGGTCGTGCAGCGGCAGCCACCACCAGTTGGTGTCGTGCCACTGGCCGAACTTGAACCCGACCATCGGGAACGTCCCGATCTCGCGGAAGCCGAGATGGCGGTGCAGCCCGACGCTCGCCGGGTTCGGCAACGTGATCCCGGCGTACAGCGAGACGTAGCCCAGCTCGCGCAGTGCGGGGAACAGCGCCGCGTAGAGCGCAGAGCCGATGCCCTGGCGGCGCGCCTCCGCGCGGTTGTAGACGGAGACCTCGGCGGACCACCGGTACGCGGCCCGCTCCCGGTGCCGGGACCCGTACGCGAAGCCCAGCAGCGAGCCGTCCGGTGCTTCCGCGACGAACCACGGCAGCCGCGGCGACTTGCCCATTCGCTCCCGCATCTCGTCCGGCGACGGCGGGACCGCCTCGAACGAGCTGGTCGTGTCGGCGACGGCTGCACCGTAGATCTGCGCGATCGCCTCCGCGTCGCGGGGGACGGCGGGGCGTACGACGACGCCGGTGGGCGTGGTCAGCGGAGGTCGGCGAGGACGGCGGCGAGCTGGTCGATCGCCCACTCGAGGTCGGCCTGGTCGATGACGAGCGGCGGGGCCAGGCGGATCGTCGACCCGTGGGTGTCCTTCGCGAGTACGCCGTGCTGAGCCAGCCGCTCGCAGACCTCGCGGCCGGTGGCCAGCGCCGGGTCGATGTCGACCCCCGCCCAGAGGCCGCGGCTGCGGACCGCCACGACACCCTGCCCGACGAGCTTGTCGAGCCCGGCCCGGAGCACCGCGCCGAGCTCGGTCGCGCGCTGCTGGAACTCACCGGTCGAGAGCAGCGCGACGACCGCGCGGCCGACCGCGCAGGCCATCGGGTTGCCGCCGAAGGTGCTGCCGTGCTCGCCCGGGCGCAGGACGCCCATGACGTCGCGGTTGCCGACGACGGCGCTCACCGGGACGATGCCGCCGCCGAGAGCCTTGCCCAGGATCAGCAGGTCCGGCCGCACGCTCTCGTGCTCGAACGCGAAGGTGCGCCCGGTGCGGCCGAGCCCGGACTGGATCTCGTCGAGGACCAGAAGCACCTGCTGCTCAGTGCACACCTGTCGCAGCGCCGGCAGGTAGTCCGCCGGCGGGATGATCACGCCGGACTCGCCCTGGATCGGCTCGACCAGGACGGCGACCGTCGTCTCGTCGATCGCTGCGGCGACTGCCGCCGCGTCGCCGTAGGGGACGGTGCGGAACCCGGGCGTGTAGGGACCGAACCCGTCACGCGCGGACGGGTCGTCCGAGAAGCTGATGATGGTGATCGTGCGGCCGTGGAAGTTCCCGCTCGCCACGATGATGGTGGCCTCGTTGGCGGGCACGCCCTTGACCTCGTATCCCCACTTGCGGGCGATCTTCAGGGCGCTCTCGACGCCCTCGGCGCCGGTGTTCATCGGCAGCACCATGTCCATGCCGGCGAGCTCTGCCAGCTCGGCGCAGAACGGGCCCAGCTGGTCGTGGTGGAAGGCGCGGCTGGTCAGGGTGAGCCGCTCGAGCTGGGTGTGCGCCGCGGCGACGAGCTCGGGGTGGCCGTGCCCGAAGTTCAGCGCCGAGTAGCCGGCCAGGCAGTCGAGGTAGCGCTTGCCCTCGACGTCGGTCACCCACGCCCCACTCGCGGCGGCGATCACGACGGGCAGCGGGTGGTAGTTGTGCGTCGAGTGCTCGTCGACCAGCGCGATCGCGGCGGCTGAAGACGCCGGCGTTGGCTGGCTCGGGATCGACGCTTTCAGCACGACTGAGGCTCCTCACGCTCGGTCCCGGCCGCGGCGACCGGTGCCGTCACGGTACTGGCTCCGGCGACCGGATCCGGCGCAACTCCGCTGATCGCGTGCGCGGCCGGGTCGAAGCGCGCGAGCAGCCGGCGGAATCCGAACGTGTAGCCCGGCCACAGGGTCGAGTTGCGCCCGGTCGAGTCCAGGTACCAGCTCGAGCAACCGCCGGCGACCCACGTCGTACCGCGCATCTTGCGGTCGACCGCCCGCACGAACGTAGCCTGCGCCTCCGGTCGCGGCTCGATGGTTTTTGCCCCGGTACGCCGGAGATGCGCGAGCGCCGCCATCAGGTAGCCGATCTGGCTCTCGATCATCAGCACGACGGAGGTGTGGCCCAGCCCCGTGTTGGGGCCGAGCGGCAGGAACAGGTTGGGGAAGCCTGCCACCGCCGTGCCCAGGTAGGCCTGCGGGCTGCCGGCCCAGTGCTCGGCGAGCGACCGCCCGTCGCGCCCGCGGACGAGGCCGGCAATCGGCGCGTCGGTGACGTGGAACCCGGTCCCGAAGATGATCGTGTCGACCTCGTGCACGGCGCCATCGGTGGTGGCGATGCCCTCGGGACGGACTTCCTCGATTGCCTGCGTCTCGACTTTCACGTTGGGCCGGGCCAGCGCCGGATAGTAGGTGTTGGACATCAGCACCCGCTTGCACCCGAACGCGAAGTTCGGGGTGAGCTTCGCGCGCAGCTCCGGGTCGGCCACCTGGCGGTGCAGGTGCTGTCGGCTGAGATGCGAGCCGAGCCTGCCGAGCCGCGGGTGCAGGAAGAAGATGCCCTGCACCTCGCGCACCCAGTAGATGGCGGTCCGCAGCAGACGCTGCAGCCCGGGCAGCCGCGCGTACAGGCGCTGCTCGGCCGGGCGCATCTCCCGGTCGCGCCGGGACATCACCCACGGCGGCGTCCGCTGCAGCACGGTCAGCTGCTTGACCTGCGGAGCGATCTCGGGGATGAACTGGATTGCGGAGGCACCCGTCCCGATGACCGCGACGCGACGGCCGGTGAGGTCGTGCGTGTGGTCCCAGCGGGCGGAGTGGAAGACCTTCCCCTCGAACGTGTCCAGGCCGGGCAGCGACGGGACTGCGGGAGCGCTCAGCGCACCGGTGCCCGCGACGAGCACGTCGGCGGTCCACGTCCCGTCGGTCGTGTCGACCTGCCACTGCTGGCGCGCGTCGTCCCACTGGGCGCCGGTCACCTCGGTCCCGAAGCGGATGTGCGGCCGCAGCGAGAATCGGTCCGCACAGTCGCGCAGGTAGTCCCAGATCTCCGGCTGCGGGGAGAAGACCCGGCTCCAGTGCGGGTTCAGCGCGAAGGAGAACGAGTACAGGTGGGACGGGACGTCGCACATGCAGCCGGGATAGGTGTTGACCGCCCACGTGCCGCCGATGTCGTCGGTCTTGTCGAGGATGACGAAGTCCTCGCCGGCCTCCTTGAGCCGGATCGCCGCGCCGAGCCCGCTGAAGCCGCTGCCGACCACGAGCACGCGGACCTGGCGGGAGGAGTCCTCGATCACGCCGGAGATTGTGGCAGGCGCGCTGAGTGCCGCATCGTGACGCTCATCCGTGCGCCGGCCCGGCCCGACTTCGGCACGGTGTGCTGCCACTCGTGCTGGGTGCGGCCGCCCATGACGACGAGGTCACCATGGCCGCTGTGCAGCGTGTGGACGGCAGGTCCGGACTCGCCCGGCCGCAACAGGAACCGACGCCGCTCGCCGAGCCCGACGGTGACGACGACCGCCTCCGGCAGCCGCTTGCGGACGGTGTCGCCGTGCCAGGCGACGCCGTCGCGGCCGTCGCGGTAGAGGTTGACGAGAACCGAGTCGAAGTCGACCCGGTAGCGATCGCTCACGGCCGCCCGGACCTCCTGCAGCTGCGCCGGCAGCTCAGCGAGGGTCTCGCCGGACCAGGCCGCGACGAGCCGGGGCTCGAGCACGTTCTTGTCGTACATCCGGCGCTCCCGCTGTTGCCACGGGGCGGTGTCCTGCAGCAGCTCGAAGAGCTCGGCGTGGCCGGGCAGCCAGGAGCCGACGAGGTCCAGCCAGCATCGCTCGTCGAGCTGCAGGCGCTGGACACGGTCGAACGAGAGCCTGGTCGGCTCCTCGCCGAACAGCGTGTCCTGCCAGGCAAGTGCCACTCGTCAACGGTACGACTCGTCGTACGCTCGAGGCATGTGCCGAAGCATCAAGACCCTCCGCCCGCCGTACGCCGAGCAGGTCACCGACGACGACGTCCACGCAGCCGCCCTGCAGTACGTCCGCAAGATCAGCGGCTTCCGGGCGCCGGCCGGCCACAACGCCGACGCGTTCGACGAGGCAGTCCATGCCGTGGCGCACGCGACCCAGCACCTGCTCGACCACCTCGAGGTGAGGGGTCAGCGCGCCAGCTCGGCCTGACGCCGGATGGCTCATTGCTGGTTCAGGGGCCCCCGGAGAGCGAGTAGGGCAGCACCTGGGATCCACCGTGGACCCACACACGGGTCGGCACGTTCGGCGCCGGCCACTGGTCGGAAAGGATGATCCCGCCACCCAGGGTGCGCCCGACCTCGGTCGAACTCGCGGGCGCCGGTGACCCGCCAGCGCGACGCAGATATGTCCGGTGGGCGAACTCAATCTTGGGTGACGCTGCAGAGGGAGTGAGTGTCCACTCCCACGTCTTGGAGTGGACGTATTCGAGACGCAACCCCACGAACGCAAGGGACACCGCAGCCATCGCCCCCACGACCCAGGCGATCAGCAGTGGCCGACGAGCTGGTCTCGCGCGCGTCAAAAGGTCGGCCCCACGCGATAGCGGATGTGCGTCGCGAGCGGGGAGTGGCTCACCTCGACGGGCGTGAGGCCAGGGTCCTCGATGCCGTCGAAGAGCCGCTCGCCGCTGCCGAGCAGAACGGGAGCAATGTCGAGGGTCAACTCGGTCACGACGCCGGCAGCCAACGCCTGCCGCACGGTGGACGCGCCGCCGGCGATGTCGACACCCGCCCCGGCGGCGGCGGCTTCAGCCTGTTGGAAGGCCGAGTCGAACCCGTCAGTGACGAAGTGAAACGTCGTGCCCCCGCGCAGGGGGATGGGGTCGTGGGCATGCTGGGTGAGCACGAACACGGGCGCGTGGTAGGGCGGCTCGTCGCCCCACCAGCCCTGCCAGTCCTCGTCCCAGGGACCGCGCACCGGTCCGAACATGTTGCGCCCCATGACGTAGGCGCCACGCGGTCGCAGCAGCAGGTCGCGCATCCGCAGGTCTGCCTCGTGTGTGGACTCGTCGGGCTGCAGGTGCCATTCGTGGAGCCGCATGCCGCCGACCCCGATCGGCTGGTCGAGACTCTGCTCGGGCCCGGCGACGAAGCCGTCGAGGGAGATGGACATGTGGCAGGTGGTGTCGGTCATGGTGCATAGACGGTAGCGACCGCCCGGATTCATCGGACGGCGGTCACTGACCGGTGCGGCCGTCGATGCACTCCCGCAGCAGGTCGGCGTGGCCCGCGTGCCGCGCGTACTCCTCGATGACGTGCACGAGCACGTCCCGCGGCGCCACGCCGCCGTCGTCGAACGGCACCTCGCGGCCCAGGTCCGCCTCGTCGAAGGCGTCCAGCCATTCCTCGGCCCTCGCGATCTCGGCCTTCCAGGTCGCGAAGGCGTCGGCGACCACGGCGGGGTCAGGTGTCGCTCCCGTGAAGTCCCAGTCCCGGTCCTCCTCGCGCTTGTAGAGGCGCGGTGCGTCCATCCGCCCTTGCAGCACCCGCTGGAACCAGTGGTTCTCCACCTGGGCCAGGTGCCGGACCAGACCGAGCAGGCTCATGGTGCTCGGCGGGACCGAGCGTCGAGCGAGCTGGTCGGCGTCCAGCCCTTCGCACTTCATCCCGATGGTCAGCCGGTAGTTGGCGAGGTACTCCTGGTAGGTCGCCTTCTCGCCGTCCGGGTTACCGGCGGTCCTGGGGTCGTCTTCGGGCGCGGCCCAAAAGTCGGCCATGGTCAGGCTCCGCCGAGCGAGGACTCGACGACCTGGCGGGCCTCGACCTGGATGCGCTCGAGGTGCTCCGGGCCGCGGAAGCTCTCCGCGTAGATCTTGTAGACCTCCTCGGTGCCTGAGGGCCGCGCCGCGAACCAGCCCGACTCGGTCACCACCTTGAGACCGCCCAGCGGGGCGCCGTTGCCCGGCGCCTCGGTCAGCTTGGCAGTGATGGGCTCGCCGGCCAGCTCGGTGGCGGTCACCTGGTCGGCGGAGAGCTTGCCGAGCACGGCCTTCTGCTCGCGGGTGGCCGGGGCGTCCACCCGGGCGTACGCCGGGTCGCCGAACTTCTCGACGAGCTTCCGGTAGCGCTCGCCCGGTGAGGAGCCGGTGCGGGCAGTGATCTCCGACGCCAGCAGGCACAGCAGGATGCCGTCCTTGTCGGTGGTCCACACCCGGCCGTCCCGGCGCAGGAAGCTCGCCCCCGCCGACTCCTCGCCGCCGAAGCCGACGGACCCGTCGAGCAGCCCCGGGACGAACCACTTGAAGCCCACGGGGACCTCGACGAGGCGCCGGCCGAGGCTGGCAGCGACCCGGTCGATCATGCTCGAGCTCACCAACGTCTTGCCGACGGCCGCGTCGTTGGGCCAGCCGTCCCTCGCGGTGAACAGGTAGTCGATCGCCACCGCGAGGAAGTGGTTGGGGTTCATCAACCCGGCATCGGGGGTGACGATCCCGTGCCGGTCGGCATCGGCGTCGTTGCCCGTCGCGATGTCGTATGCCGCGCCGCCGCCCTTCATCTTCTCGACCAGCGACGCCATCGCGTAGGGCGACGAGCAGTCCATCCGGATCTTGCCGTCCCAGTCCAGCGTCATGAACCCGAACGTCGGGTCCACGAGGGGGTTGACCACGGTCAGGTTGAGCTTGTGCCGCTCGGCGATGACGGCCCAGTGGTCGACGCTGGCCCCGCCCAGCGGGTCGGCACCGATGCGCACGCCCGCCGACCGGATCGCGTCGATGTCGACGACGTCGGGCAGCGCATCGACGTACGCCGATAGGAAGTCGTAGCGACCGGTCGTGTCCGCTGCCCGCGCCCGGTCGAGCGGCACCCGGCGTACCTGCGCCAGCCCGTCGCGCAGGTGTTCGTTCGCGCGGTCCTGGATCCAGCCGGTGATGTCACTGCCGGCCGGGCCGCCGTCGGGCGGGTTGTACTTGAAGCCACCGTCGCGCGGCGGGTTGTGCGAGGGCGTCACGACGATGCCGTCGGACCGTGCGCCGTCGTCGCCCGGCCGGCCCTCGTTGTAGGTGAGGATGGCGAGGGAGACGGCAGGTGTCGGCGTGTAGCGGTCGGCGGGATCCAACAGCACGGTGACCTCGTTGGCCGCGAGCACCTCGATGGCGGTGTCCGTGGCCGGCTCGGACAGCGCGTGCGTGTCCTTGCCGAGGAACAGCGGACCGGCGATCCCTTGCGCGCTGCGGTAGTCGCAGATGGCCTGGGTGGTCGCCGCGATGTGGTCCTCGTTGAACGCGGTGTCCAGCGACGAACCTCGATGCCCGGACGTGCCGAAGGCCACGCGCTGCGCGACCTGCTCCACGTCGGGGTGTTCGCTGAAGTACGCCGAGACGAGGCGGCCCACGTCGACGAGATCCTCGGGCTGGGCCGGCTGCCCGGCGCGGGGGTGGGTCGCTGCCATCAGTCGTCCTCCGGGTCGCTGCGGTCCTCGATCTCCCAGACGTGGTCCAGGACGTGCCACACGATGCGCCTCGCGGCGTAGGCCGCCGGCCACCCGTTCTCGACCGGGGGAGCGCCGTCACTCGGCTTGCCGAGCAGGTCGAGCAGGTCCGCGCGCAGGGCACCGATCGCGGTGTCGTCCCCGAGCTGCGGCTCGCCGTGCCTGATGCCCAGCTTGCGCGCGTAGGCGGCCTCGGCGCCGAGCACGTGCTGGACCATCTTGTCCCGGTCGCGACCGCCTCCGCGCGGACCCTTGCGCAGCGACTGTGGTGCCGTGACCGCGGCTTCGTCGAGGGCGGCCCACGAAGCCGTGAGCAGGGCGGCCTGGCGGGCGGCGCGGGCCCGGGTGACCGGCTCGCTGTCCAACTTCGGGACGACGCCGGGTGCGCCGAAGTCGGTGGTGGCGTTGCCTTTGACCCGCTCGACGACATCGAAGGAGTCGGCCGCGGACCTGGGGAACCGCACGCCCGCCGCGCCGGCGATCGGCGCGTAGCGCGGGGCGTAGTCGGCGAGCGACTGCAGGGCCGCGTCGTCGTCCTTCGCCGTGCGGCACCAGCCGGCCCACTCGACCGAGCACGCGAACACCCGCTTGGCCCCGACCTCGAGGTAGACCGGCGTCGGACGGGGACTCGCAGCCATGCCGCGAGCGTAGTGCGAGGATCTGACTCCGCGGGATGCCGCGTGGACGACGAGGAGGTGGGCATGTCCGACAGCACGGACGCGCCGGAGGAGTCCGAGGACGAGATACGCCGCAAGTTCCGCGAGGCCCTCGACCGCAAGAAGGCCAAGGGCGATGCCGCGCCGCGCGGGCATCTGTCGGCGGGCCAGGGGGTAGGACCCGCCAGCAACGACAAGTCCCAGCGGCAGTTCCGGCGAAAGTCAGGTGGATGAGACGTGCTGATCCGATGGTTCTGGCGGTTCGTGGCGGTCTTCCTCGGGCGCAAGGCCTGGGAGGCCTACCAGCGGCGCCAGCAGCGCCGGCAGTAACCCCGGGACCCCGCCGCGCTGACGGGCGCGGCCCACTAGGCCGTCCGGGTCACGAGAAACCGGTTTGCCCCGGTCGGGGAATAACTTGTACGGTGCAAGGAATTGTTTGCATCATGCACTCTTCCGTCAGGACACCATGACCGTCGCACCCGCGTCCGCCCCCGGCACCGGCGCATCGCTCACCCACAAGCAGATCCTCACGATCCTTTCCGGGCTCATGCTCGGGATGTTCCTGGCCGCCCTGGACCAGACGATCGTGGCGACCTCGATCCGCACGATCGCGGACGACCTCAAGGGTCTCTCGATCCAGGCCTGGGCGACCACGGCGTACCTCATCACCGCGACGATCAGCACCCCGCTCTACGGCAAGCTGTCCGACCTCTACGGCCGCCGGCAGTTCTTCATCACGGCCATCAGCGTGTTCGTGATCGGGTCGGTGCTGTGCGGCTTCGCGCACTCGATGTACGAGCTCGCGGCGTTCCGTGCCGTGCAGGGACTCGGCGCGGGCGGTCTGTTCTCGCTCGCCCTCACCATCATCGGCGACATCGTCCCGCCGCGTGAGCGGGCGAAGTACCAGGGCTACTTCCTCGCGGTCTTCGGTACGTCGAGTGTCCTGGGCCCCGTCATCGGCGGCTTCCTCGCCGGGCAGTCCTCGATCCTCGGGATCACCGGCTGGCGCTGGGTGTTCCTCGTCAACGTCCCGGTCGGCATCGTCGCGCTCGTCGTCGTCGCCCGCTCGCTGCACCTCCCGCACACGCGCCGCGAGCACCGCATCGACTGGCCCGGCGCACTGGCCCTGGTGGTCGGTCTCGCTCCGCTTCTCGTCGTGGCCGAGCAGGGACGCGGCTGGGGCTGGACGTCGGCTCGCTCGGTGGCCCTGATCCTCATCGGCCTGGTGGGCATCGCCTCGTTCGTCGCGATCGAGCGGCGCTACGGCGACGACGCCCTGCTTCCGCTGCGGCTGTTCCGGGGACGCACGTTCGGCGTCGGCTCCCTGCTGAACTTCATCCTCGGCATGGGTCTGTTCGGCGGTCTCGCCTCGCTGCCGCTCTACCTGCAGATCGTCAAGGGCGCCTCGCCGACCGAGGCCGGCCTGATGCTGCTGCCCCTGACCGCCGGGATCATGGCCGGCTCGATCACGTCCGGGCAGGTCATCGCGCGGACCGGGCGCTACAAGATCTTCCCCGTCATCGGCTCGGTGCTGCTCGTGGTCGGGATCCTGATGATGAGCCGCATCGGCGTCGACACGCCGATCTGGGTGACCATGATCATGATGGTGATCTTCGGGCTCGGCCTCGGTGGCAACCTGCAGCCACTGGTCCTCGCGGTCCAGAACGCCGTCCCCCCGCAGGACATGGGGGTGGCGACGTCGTCGGCGACGTTCTTCCGCCAGATGGGCGGCACGCTCGGAACGGCGGTCTTCTTGTCGGTGCTGTTCTCGACGGTCGGCGGCAAGATCGCGGGCGCCTTCGCGGACATCGCTCCGACGCCGTCCTTTCAGGCGGCACTGTCCGACCCGAAGGTGCTCGCCGACCCCACCAACGCCTCGGTGGTGCATGCCCTGAAGAGCGGCGGCACCCTGCCGGCGGGAGCACTGGACGACACGTCGTTCCTGTCCCATCTCGACCCGCGGCTGGCGCGGCCGTTCCTCATCGGGTTCGCCGACTCGATCGACCTGGTGTTCCTGTGCGCGGCCGGTGTGCTGCTGCTCGGCCTGATCGTCGTGCTGTTCCTTCCCGAGGAGCCGTTGCGCATGGTGTCCGGCCTCCAGGCCCGCCAGGACGACATGGACAAGAAGGCAGCCGACGAGGCTGCCACGGCGTCGCCGGCGAGCTAGCCCGCAGCGGTGGTGAGCAGGTGCAGCAGCGCCCGCCCGTAGGCCTCGGCCGGGTCGGTTTCCTCGTACGCCGACTCGCCGCGGCCGTCGGCTATCGCGACGCGATAGCCGTCGCCGGTGCGCGTCAGGCCGACGAAGGCCGTCCCGAGCCGCTCGCGCAGCTGGTCCTCGGCGGGTAGCCACAGGGCGTCGGACTGGTCGAGGGAGTCCAGCGCCCACTCGGTGGTCCCGTTGAACCCGATCACCGGTCCGGTCGCGAACCGCTGCACCTCGATCGTCATGTCGCTGAGCACGAAGGTCTCGTCGTCCATGTCGCGGTCGACGATGACAAACCGGTCGCCGCGCGCGGGCGTCCAGTCCAGACCCGCGTCGCGGAGCTTCCTGGCCAGGGGAACGGAGAGCATGAGGTCCATCCTGCGCCATCCCTAGACTTCGGCGGATGGGGAGTGTCCGCGTCGGGATCTCGGGCTGGCGGTACGCCCCGTGGCGCGGTGTCTTCTACCCGAAGGGGCTGCCGCAGCGCTCCGAGCTGGAGTACGCCTCCAGCGTCCTGAGCACCGTCGAGATCAACGGGTCCTTCTACTCGCTGCAGCGCCCGAGCAGCTATCAGCAGTGGCGTGCGGAGACCCCCGAGGACTTCGTGTTCTCGGTCAAGGGCGGCCGGTTCATCACGCACATGAAGAAGCTGGCGGGGGTGGAGACCGCCGTCGCGAACTTCTTCGCCTCCGGCGTGCTCGCCCTGGGAGACAAGCTCGGGCCGATCCTCTGGCAGCTGCCACCGAACCTCGGGTACGACCCGGACCGGCTGGCCGCGTTCTTCGCCCAGCTACCGCGTACGACGATGCAGGCTGCCCACCTTGCCGAGGGCCACGACGAGCGGCTGACGGACCGGTCGTGGACCGTCACCGACGCGGACCGCCCGATCCGGCACGCCCTGGAGGTGCGGCACTCGTCGTACGAGAAGGCGGAGTTCGTGGAGCTGCTCCGAGCGCACGACATCGGCCTCGTCGTCGCCGACACGGCGGGCAAGTGGCCCTTCATCGAGGACGTGACCTCGGACCTGGTCTACGTCCGGCTCCACGGCAGCGAGGAGCTCTACGTCAGCGGCTACGACGAGACCTCACTGGACCGGTGGGCCGAGAAGATCCGGCACTGGGTGGCCGGGCAGGACGCGCCGGGTGCCCGAACGCTCGGGGCGCCGGTGACGCCGCGGCCGGAGGGCCGCGACGTCTTCGTCTACTTCGACAACGACGTCAAGGTGCGGGCGCCGTTCGACGCCATGTCGCTCGCGGCCAAGCTCGGCAGCTCCCCGACCGTCGCCGCGGCGACATGAGCCGGCCCGGTCCTAGGACCTGCCCAGTGCGTCGATCTTCGCCATCTCCTCATCGGTCAGGCTGAAGTCACCGACCGCGGCGTTGGCGGCGATGCGCTCGCGCTTGACCGACTTCGGGATCACGACGACGCCGTGCTGGATGTGCCAGCGGATGATGACCTGCGCCGGCGTGCGTCCGTGGGCGCTGGCGATCTCGCCGATCACCGGGTGCTCGAGCGTGCCTCCGCGCAAGGCGCTGTAGCCCTCGAGGACGACGCCCTGCTGGCGGTTGCCGTCGAGGACGGCACGGTCGAACAGCAACGGGCTCCACTCGATCTGGTTGACGGCCGGGGTGACGCCGGTCGCCTCGCGCAGCGCGTCGATCTGGGCGAGCGAGTAGTTGCTCACGCCGATGTCGGTGACGAGGCCCTGCTTCTGCGCGTCGACCATCGCGTTCCAGAGGTCGACATCGGCGCCGTCCCCGCCTGGCCAGTGGATGAGCCAGAGGTCGAGGCTGGTCAGGCCGAGCTTGTCCAGGCTCTCGGCCAGGGTCTTGTCGGCCCGGCCGACGTCGTTCGGCGGGATCTTCGTCGTGACGAAGACCTCCCCGCGGTCGACGCCGCTGGCCTGCAAGGCCGCGCCGACCTCGCTCTCATTGCCGTAGACCTTGGCGGTGTCGAGGTGGCGGTAGCCGACCTCGAGCGCGTCGCTGACGCTGCGCCGCGCGTCGGCGCCCTTGATCTGCCAGGTGCCGAAACCGAGCAGCGGCATCCGGCCGCCGTTCGGAAGGCCGGCGGACTCGGTCGGGACTGCGGATTCAGAAGTCATGGGACCGAGTCTTCCCCGAGCCGTGCCGGTGATGCTCAGCGGGGTCCCGGTGCCTCGATCGGCTCGAGCGGCCCCTGGACCATGATCCGGCCGGCCGCCCAGTCGACCCGTTGCACCGAGCTCCATCGCACCAGGCCGGCATGGCGGTGCAGCGCACGCACGATCACCCGGACGAGCCACGGCCCCTGGTCGGCCCGGCGGTCGTAGCCCAGCAGCGATCCGCTGTGCCGGTCGGCGACGATCAAGGCGACGGCGGCGAGCTCGGTGAACACGCCGTTCACCCGCCCGGTGGGAGCCAGCCGGACGTCGTTGACGTGCCCGAGCTCCCGGCCGTCCTCGTCGACGACGGGCAGCCGGAGCAGCTCCGAGAGCCGGTGCACGCCGGTGTCACTCCGGGTCATGTGTGGCTCCCGGTATGGCATCGATGATCCGCGCGTGCGTCCACTGTTCGAATCCGTCCACGTCGAGAGCCTTTCGGCGTACGCCGATGTGCACCGCGCTGTCGACGCCGACGACCTCCCCGATGTCGATGCGCCCCGCGGCGGGGTCCTCGTCGGCGCGGAGCCGTTGCCACACCGCAACCATCCAGTGGCCGAGCCGGCCGCCTAGGCGTGGCCCCAGCGCGTCGGGTCCGGTGAGGATCGCGGTGACCAGGAAGCGGCCCTGGTCGTCCTCGGTCAGCTCGAGATCGTCGACGTTGGCCACCATGGCGCCGTCCGGGTCCAGGATCTGGCGGTCCAGCAGGTGCAGCGCGGCGTCGTACTCGCGGCCCGCGACGGTGTCCGCCATCACTGCCCCGCCTTCGTCAGGATCATCAGCGGTATCGCCGCGACCGAGACGACCACGATGATCACCAGGTAGAAGCTGCCCAGCCCGTTCGCGAACCGGCCGTTGACGTGATCGCCCATGTAGTCGCGGTCATTGGCCACGACGAGGATCGGGAAGTAGGTGAGCGGGAGGGCGATCGCGGAGAACACCACCGAGTACTCGGTCACCTTGATCGGGTCGACCGTTGTCAGGAGGACGGCGATCGCCGTGATCGTCGACAAGAGGACCATCAGGTGGAAGCGCGCGGCCTCGCCCGGGGGGACGAACTTGCCCCACTGCCACCCGAAGAACTGCGCGACGCTGTAACCGACCGACAGTCCCGTCTCGCAGGCCGCGCCGAAGGTGGCAGCGAGGAACCCGACAAGGGCGAAGGCCAGACCGATCCTCCCCAGGGCCACGGCCACCGGCAGGCCGACCTGGCCCAGCGTGTCGACCTGGACTCCGACCGGGAGGAACACCAGCGCCGTGCAGGCGGCGATGGCCAGCGACAGGATGCCCCCGAGCGGGAAGCCGATGAACACGTTCGACCGCATCGTGGTGATGTCTTTGTCGGTCCAGTGCTCCTCCACGCCGCCGGAGGAGAAGAAGAACACCTCGTACGGCGTCATCGCCGCCCCGAACAGCCCCACCGCGTAGTAGAGGTAGGTCGGCAGGCCCTCGGTCGCCGGCTTCATCGGGTGCGTCGCGGCATCCAGCAGGTGCCCCCAGTCGGGACCGAGCCGCCAGACCGCGACGGCGAAGACGATCAGCGCCAGGCCGACGAGGCCGCCCACGTTCTCGATGATCGAGAACTTGACCCGCCACAGCACCAGCCAGACCGCGAACCCCACGAGCGGTATCCACAGGAACACGTTGACGCTGGTGACGAGCTCCAGGGACAGGGCGACGCCGCCGATCTCGGCGATGAACGTGAGCAGCGTGACCGC
>JAVEDB010000091.1 GCA_030841185.1 Actinomycetota bacterium | reverse complement strand
GCAACCCCGGACAGCTCAACCTGCCCGTGGTGATGGACCCCATCTACGGCTACCAGGTCACCAACGTCGAGTCCCAGCTGGCGAACCCGGCGTCGCTGCTGCACTGGACCCGCCGGATGATCGAGGTGCGCAAGGAGAACCCGGCCTTCGGCCTGGGCAGCTGGCTCGACCTCGGTGGCAGCAACCCCAGCGTGCTCTCGTTCGTCCGGGAGTTCGGCGACGACATCGTGCTCTGCGTCAACAACCTGTCCCGGTTCCCGCAGCCGGTCGAGCTGGACCTGCGCAAGTGGGAGGGCTGCAACCCGGTCGAGCTGCTGGGAACGGTCCCGTTCCCGCGGATCGGCGAGCTCCCCTATCTGCTGACGGTGGCCGGCCACGGCTTCTACTGGTTCCGGCTGACACCTCCCGAGGGACTGCCGTGACCGGGCAGGACGAGGTCTCCACCGACGACCTCGAGCGGTTCCTCTCTGCTCAGCGATGGTTCGCCGGCAAGGGGCGCACCTGGCAGGTCCGGGAGGTGACCGCCGTCGGGTGGCTGCGCCACGAACCCCCCGCCGTGGCCCTGCAGCTGGTGACCGTCGGCTACGACGACGGGGACACCGAGAGCTATCAGCTTCCCGTCGTGCACCACCCGGAGCTGGTGGAGCACCTCGTGCATGCCCTGATCGGGCCGGACCAGAACGGGCAGAGCTACTCCTACGACGCCCTGCACGACAAGGAGGCGACCCGGCTCTGGCTCGACGGGATCCGCACCGAGTCCACGGTCGACGGGCTGACGTTCACCCGCGACGCGAGCGTTGAGGCGCTGCCGGACGCGGGTCCGTCGATGGTGATCGGCGCGGAGCAGAGCAACACCTCGGTGATCTTCGGTGACACCGTGATCCTCAAGGTCTTCCGCAAGGTCTCCCCCGGGCTCAACCCGGACATCGAGGTGCACTCGGCGCTGCAGGCCGAAGGCAGCCAGCACATCGCTCCGGTGCTCGGCTGGCTCGACGGCACCTGGCCCGACGGTGCGGCCGGGAGCCTGGCGATGGCTCAGACATTCCTGCACAACGCCACCGAGGGTTGGGCCAGCGCCACGGCCAGCGTGCGCGACCTCTACGCCGAGGCCGATCTGCATGCGCACGAAGTCGGCGGCGACTTCGCCGCTGAGGCACACCGGCTGGGCGTCGCCACCGCCGAGGTGCATGCGGACCTGGCCCGGGCGCTGCCCACCGCGACGCTGGAGGGCAAGGAGCTGGCGGCGCTCGCCGACGGAATGCGCGCCCGCCTGGACCGGACCGCGCAGGAGGTGCCCGAGCTCGAGAGCCACGCCGAGGCACTCCGCGCGGCCTTCGACGACGTCGCCGCGTTGACGGAGCCGGTGCCGGTGCAGCGGGTCCACGGCGACTACCACCTCGGCCAGGTGATGCGCACGCTGGACGGCTGGAAGCTGCTCGACTTCGAGGGTGAGCCGGCGCGTCCGCTGGAGGAGCGGCGCGCCCTCGACTCACCGCTCAAGGACATTGCCGGGATGCTGCGGTCCTTCGACTACGCCGCGCGCCACCTGCTCGCGGACCACCCGGCCGACCCCAGACTGGACTACCGCGCCGTCGAGTGGGCAGACCGCAACCGGGACGCGTTCTGCGCGGGCTACGCGAGCGCCGCCGGGCAGGATCCCCGGAAGCAGGCGGTGCTGCTCAGGGCGTTCGAGACCGACAAGGCGGTCTACGAGGTCGCCTACGAGGCACGCAACCGACCCAGCTGGCTGCCGATCCCGATGTCCGCGATCGAGAGACTCGCCGCCGGCGGAACCGAGAAGGGAGCCCCGTGACCGAGCCGAGAACACCGCAGGCACCGAAGCCACCGCAGCGGCGCGAGAGTGCGGGGACCGCGCCCGAGCCGGCGCCGCCCACGGTCACCCGCTCGCCCCGGCCGGTCCCAGCCGGCGAGCTGGAGCGCCTTGTGGGTGGTGCCCACCACGACCCGCACTCGATCCTCGGCCCGCACCCGGGGGCACCGGGCGAGGGCGTCACCGTTCGGTCGCTGCGCCCCTGGGCGACCCGCGTCGCGGTCTGCGTCGGGGACGAGACGCACGAGCTCACGCACGAGTTCGGCGGCGTGTGGGTGGGCGTGCTGCCCGAGGACGAGGTGCCGGACTACCGGCTCGAGGTCGCCTACGACGGTCCACCACGGCGTACCGACGATCCCTACCGCTTCCTGCCCACGCTCGGCGAGATCGACCTGCACCTGATCGGTGAGGGTCGGCACGAGCGGCTGTGGGAGGTGCTCGGCGCGCACGTCCGGACCTACCAGGGCCTGGCCGGCACGGTCACCGGCACCTCGTTCGCGGTGTGGGCGCCCAACGCGCAGGGGATACGGCTGCTGGGCGACTTCAACTACTGGGACGGCCGCGCGCACCCGCTGCGGGCAATGGGCTCCAGTGGCGTGTGGGAGCTGTTCGTGCCGGACGTCGTCGACGGCGCGCACTACAAGTTCGAGGTGCTCGGCCGCGACGGTGTGTGGCGGCAGAAGGCCGACCCGATGGCGTTCGCGACCGAGACGCCGCCGGCCACCGCGTCGGTGGTGTTCACGTCGTCGCACGAGTGGGGCGACGGGGAGTGGATGGAGCGCCGGTCGAAGACCGACCCGCTGACCAGTCCGATGAGCACCTACGAGGTGCACCTCGGCTCGTGGCGGCAGGGACTGTCCTACCGGGAGCTCGCGGACGCCCTCGTCGGGCACGTGACCTACCTCGGGTTCACCCATGTGGAGTTCCTGCCCGTCGCCGAGCATCCGTACGGCGGGTCGTGGGGCTACCAGGTCTCCTCGTACTTCGCGCCGTCAGCGCGCTACGGGTCTCCCGACGACCTGCGCTACCTGATCGACCGCCTCCACCAGGCCGGCATCGGCGTCATCGTCGACTGGGTCCCCGCGCACTTCCCCAAGGACGCCTGGGCGCTGGCCCGGTTCGACGGGACACCGCTCTACGAGCACCCCGACCCCCGGCGGGGCGAGCAGCCGGACTGGGGAACGCTGGTGTTCGACTTCGGCCGGCCCGAGGTCCGCAACTTCCTGGTGGCCAACGCGCTCTACTGGCTGGAGGACTACCACGTCGACGGCCTTCGGGTCGACGCAGTGGCCTCGATGCTCTACCTCGACTACTCGCGCGAGGAGGGCGAGTGGCTGCCCAACCAGTACGGCGGCCGGGAGAACCTGGATGCCGTCGCGTTCCTGCAGGAGGCCAACGCCACGGCGTACCGCCGGGTCCCCGGCATCGTCACCATCGCGGAGGAGTCCACGGCGTGGCCCGGGGTCACCCGCCCGACGCACCTCGGCGGGCTCGGCTTCGGCTTCAAGTGGAACATGGGCTGGATGCACGACTCGCTGGGCTACATCAGCCGGGAGCCGGTCTACCGCCAGTACCACCACCACCAGATGACGTTCTCGATGATGTACGCCTACTCGGAGAACTACGTGCTGCCCATCTCGCACGACGAGGTCGTGCACGGCAAGGGCTCGCTGCTCGGCAAGATGCCGGGCGACCACTGGCAGCAGCTCGCGAACCTGCGCGCCTACCTCGCCTTCATGTGGGCGCACCCCGGGAAGCAGCTGCTGTTCATGGGCTCGGAGTTCGGACAGCAGTCGGAGTGGGCCGAGTCCCGATCGCTGGACTGGTGGCTGACCGACAACCCCGACCACAACGGCGTACAGACGTTGGTGCACGACCTGAACCGCGTGTACGCCGAGAGCCCAGCACTGTGGTCGCTCGACGCGGACCCAGCGGGGTTCCAGTGGATCGACGCCAACGACGCGGGCAACAACGTCTTCTCGTTCCTGCGGCACGGCAGCGACGGCTCAGTGCTCGCCTGCGTCGCGAACTTCGCGGCCGTACCGCACGAGAACTACCGGATCGGGCTGCCGCACGCAGGGCAGTGGGACGAGGTGCTCAACAGCGACGCCGAGGTCTACAGCGGCAGCGGGGTCGGCAACCTCGGTGCGGTCGAGGCCGTCGAGGAGCCGTGGCACGCGCAGCGCGCGTCGACCACGCTGCGGGTGCCACCGCTCGGGACGGTCTGGCTGCGCTACGCCGGCTGACCGTGCCGGCTACGTGCCGGCTACGTGCCGGCTACTTGCCGGGTGGGCGTCCGGTGGGCGGAACGATGCTCGAGGTGGCTGACGCCTTGGGTTTCTTCTCCTGCTTCGGCTTGCGGACCTCGCGGCCGCCCTTGTTCTTGCTGCCCATCGCGGTACTCCTGACGCTCGTAAGTACGTGGCTGCCGACGGCGGCGTTGCTCCCTGCGCCCCGGGGGTTCTCGACCCGACGCTACGGTGGCTGATGGCCCAGGGGAAGTCCCCGGCCTCAGAACAGCGCGTTGGCCAGGGCGGTGCGGGCCTTCGCCACCCGGTCGTCCTGAGAACCGACGATCTCGAACATGTCGAGCAGCTGCTGGCGGGCCCGGTCGCGATCGTCGCCGCTGGTGCGCCGGACGAGGTCGATCAGCCGCCGGAAGGCGTCTTCGACCCGGCCGTCGAGCAGATCGAGATCGGCGGCGTCGAACTGGGCCTGGATGTCGTCGGGACGCTCGGCAGCCGCGGCACGAACCGCCATCGGCTCCAGGTCCTTGGTCCGCTTCATCAGCTCGACCTGCGCCAGGCCGGCGCGCGCGTCCCCGTCGGCCGGTGACTGGTCGAGCAGGGCCCGGTAGGCCGCCGCAGCCGCGTCGTAGTCCTCGCGTTCGATGGCCTCGTAGGCATGGTCGTAGCGGGGGTCATGCGCGGGCTCCGCCTCGGCCGCACCCGCGGGCGTCGCGCCACTCACTGTCAGCCGTCCGGTGATGCCGTTCTCGGCAGCCACCCGCAACAGCTCGTCGAGGAACTGGCGAACCTGCGGCTCGGGCAGCGCACCCTGGAACAGCGGCACCGGCTGGCCCTGCAGCACCGCGAAGACAGCGGGGATGCTCTGCACCTGGAACGCCTGACCTAGCCGGGGGTTCGCGTCGAGGTCGATCTTGGCGAGAAGCCACGCGCCGTCATCGGCTGCGGCCAGCCGCTCGAGCACCGGACTGAGCTGCTTGCACGGCCCGCACCAGTCGGCCCAGAAGTCGATGACCACCGGCACGGTCATCGACCGGTCGATGACCAGCTCCTGGAAGTCGGCCTCGCTGACGTCCACGACAACACCCGAGGGGCCGGCGGCGCCAGGCGTCGTTCCGGCCGGTGCCGCCGGCCGCGGGGCCAGCGAGGAGAGGTCGACGGCGCCGTAGGGGTTAATGCTGGGCTGGGTCATGAGCCGATTGTCCCTCGCTGATCGCACTGGTCAGAACCGGGGCGGCTCGCGGTACTCGCCCCACTCGGCCCGCAGCGCGTCGCAGATCTCGCCGAGCGTCGCCTCGGCACGCGCGGCGTCGAGCATGGCCGGCACCATGTTGTCCGACGTCCGGGCCACCGCCACCATCTCGGCCAGCGCCCGCTCGACCGCCGCACCGTCCCGACCGGCCCGCCGCTCGCCCAGCACGCGGTTCTGCTCGCGCTCGACCTCGTGCGAGACGCGCAGGATCTCGAGCGGCTCCTCCACGGTCTTGGTGTGGCAGTTCACCCCGACGATCTTCTTGTCCCCCTTCTCCAGCGCGGTCTGGTAGACGAAGGCGGACTCGGCGATCTCGGACATGAACCAGCCGTCCTCGATGCCCCGCAGGAGGCCGCTCGTGATGGTCCCGTCGCCGCCCATCTCGCGGATCCGGGTGAAGATCGCCTCCGCCTCTGCTTCGAGGCGGTCGGTCAGCGCCTCGACGTACCACGAGCCGCCGAGCGGGTCGGCGACGTTGAGCACGCCGGTCTCCTCCATGATCACCTGCTGGGTGCGCAGCGCGATCTCGGCGGCCTTCTCCGACGGCAGGGCGAGCACCTCGTCGAGTGCGTTGGTGTGCAGCGAGTTGGTGCCACCGAGCACGGCGGCAAGCGCTTCGACCGCGGTCCGGACGATGTTGTTGTCCGGCTGCTGGGCGGTGAGCGACACGCCCGCAGTCTGGGTGTGGAACCGAAGCCACTGGGCCTTGTCCGTCTTCGCGCCGTAGACGTCGCGCATCCAGCGCGCCCAGATGCGTCGGGCAGCACGGAACTTGGCGATCTCCTCGAAGAAGTCCAGGTGCGAGTCGAAGAAGAACGACAGGCCGGAGGCGAACGCATCGACGTCCATGCCCCGGGACAGGCCCAGCTCGACGTAGCCGAAGCCATCGGCCAACGTGAACGCGAGCTCCTGCGCGGCGGTCGAGCCGGCCTCCCGGATGTGGTAGCCGGAGACCGACAACGGCTTGTACGCCGGGATGTGCTCGACGCAGTACTCCATGAGGTCGCCGATCAGGCGCAGGTGCGGCTCCGGTGGGAACAGCCACTCCTTTTGCGCGATGTACTCCTTGAAGATGTCGGTCTGCAGAGTGCCGTTCAGGGAGCGGACGTCCACGCCCTGGCGCTCGGCGGCGACGAGGTACATGCAGAACACGGGCACGGCCGGCCCCGAGATCGTCATCGACGTCGTCACGTCGCCGAGGGGGATCCCGCCGAACAGCACCTCCATGTCCGCGGCCGAGTCGATCGCGACACCGCAGTGGCCGACCTCGCCGAGCGCCTTGGGGTCATCGGAGTCGCGCCCCATCAGGGTGGGCATGTCGAACGCGACCGACAGCCCGCCGCCGCCGGAGCGCAGGATCATCTGGTAGCGCTCGTTGGTCTGCGCGGCGTTCCCGAACCCGGCGAACTGCCGGATCGTCCAGGGGCGCCCGCGGTAGCCCGTCGGGTACAGACCGCGGGTGAACGGAAACTCCCCCGGCCAGCCGATGCGCTCGAACCCGTCGAGGGCGGCAGCGTCGGCGGGACCATAGACCGGGTCGACCTCGACCCCGGACAGCGTCGTGAAGTCCGCATCGCGCTTTTCGGCCGCGGCGAAGCGCTGCTGCCAGCGCTCGCGGCCTGCCCGGATCTCGGCTGCTTCCACGTCCTGCCTCACGTCTCCCGGGCTGTGACGCTCCGGCGGAGCCTCGGATGTGCCCTGTCACACCAGAGTAGCCAGTCCTCGCCGCCATGAGGGTCCTCCTGCCGTTGCAAAGGCTGCGACGACCGGCCACACTGACCGCCCGCGACCGAGGAGGGGTACGTGCTACCTGAGGACCGCTCCATCGACCCGCCGCTGCCCCCACAGTCCGGGCGGACGGCCCGGGCCGCGAGCGCCGCAGACACATCGCTGGGCGAGGAGGACGGCGTCGCCTTCTGGCTGGGGTTCGACGCTTCGAGCATCGGCACTGCAGTCTTCCTCGCGCGTGCGCGCGCCGCCGCGGGTACCCGCATCCCGCCGCACTGGCACAGCCACGACACCATCGCGTACCTCATGGACGGCCGATGCGTGTTCCGCAGCGGAGCCGGGCTGGAGGACGTGCACGAGATGGAGACCGGGGACTGGCTGTTCGTGCCGGCCGGCCTTGTGCACGTCGAGGAGACGCCGGACGACACCCACGGTGACTTCCTCTACGCCCGCGACGGCGGAGGCGGCACGACGACCTACCTCGACGACTAGTTCATCGCTCGGTGACGCTGGCGATGAGCAGGTCGGCGGCGGCATAGGGGTCGAGCTCGCCGGCGAGCACTCGGTCGGCTACCTCAACAAGGGCGTGGCCGGACCGTAGGTCGCCGATCCGCTCGCGTAGGGCGGTCACCGCGATCGCCTCGATCTCGTCGGCCGCGCGGCGCCGCCGCCGCTCAATCAGCTGGCCGCTCTCGGTCAGCCAGCTGCGGTGCTGGTCCAGTGCCTCAAGCACCTCGTCGATCCCCACGCCACGGGACGCGACGGTGCGCAGGATCGGCGGGCGCCAGTCACCGGGCTTGCGGCGTTCCCCGAGGCTCAGCATGTGCCGGAGCTCACGAACGGTCGCGTCGGCGCCGTCCCGGTCGGCCTTGTTGACGACGTAGATGTCCCCGACCTCGAGGATGCCCGCCTTGGCCGCCTGGATGGCGTCCCCCATCCCTGGCGCGAGCAGCACCACAGTCGTGTCGGCGAGACCGGCGACCTCCACCTCGGACTGGCCGACACCCACGGTCTCGACGAGTACGACGTCGCAGCCGGCCGCGTCCAGCACCCGCAGGGCCTGCGGGGTGGACCAGGCGAGGCCGCCGAGATGACCCCGGCTCGCCATCGAGCGGATGTACACGCCCTGGTCGGTGGCGTGGTCCTGCATGCGCACCCGGTCACCCAGCAGGGCGCCGCCCGAGAAGGGTGAGGACGGGTCGACCGCGAGAACTCCCACCCGGCGGGACCGACCGCGGTAGGCGGCGACCAGGGCGTTCGTGGTCGTCGACTTGCCCACGCCGGGCGCGCCGGTCAGGCCGACGACCACCGCGTTGCCGCCATGCGGCACCAGGGCGGCCATTGCCTCCCGCAGCAAGGGGGACGCATCCTCGACGAGCGAGATGAGGCGGGCCACCGAGCGCGCATTGCCCTCGCGGGCACGGGCGACGAGCTCGGCTACCTCCGGCGAGCCGGTGGGAGGGCTCACTCAGGTCTTCGGCACGCGCAGGATGAGCGCGTCGCCCTGCCCGCCGCCGCCGCACAGCGCCGCGGCACCGGTGCCGCCACCACGCCGGCGCAGCTCGAGGGCAAGGTGCAGGACGAGCCGGGCGCCGCTCATGCCGATCGGGTGGCCCATCGCGATCGCTCCCCCGTTGACGTTGACGACGTCGCCGTCGAGTCCGAGATCACGCATGGACTGGATGCCGACCGAGGCGAAAGCCTCGTTGATCTCGACGAGGTCGAGGTCCTCGACTCCGATGCCCTCTTTCGCCAGCGCCGCCTTGATCGCGTTGGCCGGCTGCGACTGCAGACTCGCGTCGGGGCCGGCCACCACGCCGTGTGACCCGATCTCGGCGAGCCAGGACAGACCGAGCTCCTCGGCCTTGGCCCGGCTCATGACGACGACGGCCGCACCACCATCGGAGATCTGCGACGACGAGCCAGCGGTGATCGTGCCGTCCGGGGCGAAGGCCGGGCGCAACTTCGCGAGCAGCTCGGCGGTCGTGTCGGCGCGGACGCCCTCATCCTCACGGACGAGCAGCGGGTCGCCCTTCCGCTGCGGCACCTCGACGGCGACGATCTCCTCGTCGAAGATGCCGTTCTTCTGCGCAACAGCGGCCCGCTGGTGCGACTGTGCCGAGAAGGCATCCTGGTCCTCGCGGCTGATGCCCAGCTTCGCGTTGTAGCGCTCGGTCGACTCGCCCATGGCGCAGTTGTCGAAGGCACAGAACAGCCCGTCGTGCGCCATCGCGTCGAGCAGCTCGACGGTGCCGTACTTGTAGCCCACCCGGCTCTTCGGCAGCAGGTGCGGGGCGTTGGTCATCGACTCCATGCCGCCGGCCACCACGATCTCGAACTCGCCGGCCCGGATGAGCTGGTCCGCCAGTGCAATGGCGTCCAGCCCGGACAGGCAGACCTTGTTGATCGTCAGGGCGGGAACCGTCATCGGGATCCCCGCCTTCACCGCTGCCTGGCGGGCGGTGATCTGGCCGGCACCGGCCTGGAGTACCTGACCCATGATCACGTAGTCGACCTGCTCGGGTGCGACCCCGGCACGGTCCAGCGCGCCCTTGATAGCGAAGCCGCCCAGGTCGGCGCCGGAGAAGTCCTTGAGGGAGCCGAGCAGCCGTCCCATCGGGGTCCGGGCACCGGCGACGACGACGGAACCACTCATGGGATCGGCCCTCCTGCGAGCTCGGCGATGTGCGCTGTCACGATATCCGCATGCTGACCCGGATCGATCATGTCGGTATCGCCGTCCGCGACCTCGACGCCGCGATCGCCTTCTACGGGCGGACCTTCGACCTGCGCCTGGTGCACGAGGAGGTCAACGAGGAGCAGGGGGTCCGTGAGGCCATGCTGGCCGTCGGTGACGGTGAGACCCAGATTCAGCTGCTGGCACCGCTGCGGGAGGACTCCCCCATCGGGAGGTTCCTGGAGCGCAGCGGCGAGGGCATCCAGCAGCTCGCCTATGGCGTGGACGACATTGACGCGACCAGCGCGGAGCTCCGCGCCCGCGGCATCCGGCTGCTGTACGACGAGGCCAAGCGGGGCACCGGCGGCTCGCGGATCAACTTCGTCCACCCCAAGGACGCCGGCGGCGTACTCGTCGAGCTCGTCGAGGCCGCGTCGGCGCCAGTCAACGATCTTCCCTCATAGTTAACTTGACGGTTATCTAACCATCTGGTTTTATAGGTCCATGCCCACTGCGGTAGATGAGCATCTGGACGCTGCGTTCGCTGCCCTCGCCGACCCGACGAGGCGCGCGATCGTCGCGCGGCTCGCGCGCGGCGACGCGATCGTGACCGATCTCGCTGAACCATTCGCGATGACGTTGCCTGCCATCTCCAAGCATCTGAAGGTGCTGGAGAGGAGCGGGCTGATCACGCGGTCGCGGCACGCACAGTTCCGGCCGTGCCATCTCGAACGCGAACCGCTGGATGCAGCACTCGCCTGGATCGAGGACGCCCGCCGCGAGTGGCGTGACCGGTTCGACAAGCTCGACGCGCACCTGCGGGAGCTCCAAGCCGACGCGGAGCCGGCCAAGACAGCCAAAACATCGAAGAAGCCGACAAGAAGAAGGCGGGACCACGCGTGATGGCGGAGAGCCGGCAGAGCGAAGCACTGAGGTACACGCGCATCTTCGATGCACCGCGGGAGCTCGTGTTCCGCTGCATGCTCGAGCCCGAGCACCTCACTCACTTCTGGGGCCCGGTTGGGATGAGCACGCCGCTCGACGGGATCACGGTGGATCCCCGTCCCGGGGGCGTCTTCGAGACGGTGATGGTTGCCGACTCCGGTTCCGGCTCGTACACGATGCGCGCGGTGTACGACGAGATCGTCGAGCCGGAACGGATCTCCTGGACCGATGCAGGCAGCGGAATGCGGTCGGTGTCGGCGTTCGTCGACCTCGGGGACGGACGTACCGAGGTGACCATCGAGCAGAGGAACGCGCCGGCGGCGTTCGGCGAGGAGCAGGCCCGCGCCGGGTTCAGCTCGTCCCTTGACCGGTTCTCGGCGTACGTCAAGGGCGTTCACGCGGCGGGCGCTGCGTGACAAACCTGACGAACCGCGAGCTGCCCCGGGAGGTCGCGGGCCAGTTGTCCGACCTCGCCGACGTCGTCGAGGTGCTCGGGGCCAACGACTGGGACGCCGCCTCCCTGTGTCCCGGCTGGCGGGTCCGCGAGGTCGTTGCGCACGTCACGATGCCCGCCCGATGGTCGAGGCCGGCAGTGCTCGCCGGTCTCGCGCGCTCCGGCTTCCGGTGGCACTCCTTCGCCGACCGGGCCGCGCGACGCGATGCACGGCTCCCCACCAGCGATCTGGTCGCCGCACTGCGCTCCGACCGGCTGGCTGCGTGGCGGCCGCCCGGCGGTGGCGTCCAGGGCGCGCTCGTCCACGCTGTGATCCATTCGCTGGACGTCACGGTGCCCTTGGGCATCGACCAGCAGACGCCGCCGGAGCGACTCCGTGTCGTACTCGACGCCCTGGTGACCCCAGCGAGCCTCAAGCACTTCGGCGTCGAGACCGCGGCCATCGAGCTGCGCGCAAGCGACGTGAACTGGACCCACGGCTCTGGTCGAGTGGTGAACGCCGACGCCCAGACACTCGCGCTCGCCCTCAGCGGACGCCGCCAGCTCCCCGGGTGAGGCCCGATCAATGAACGAGTTGCAGTACGCCCGACACGGCGATGAGGACGGCAAGTCCCCGAACCACCCAGAACGTGACTGACGACGTCGTCGAGCCGCCACCCAACCGACGCGCCTCGCCGGCGATCGACTTGGCCGTGACGAACCACACGACGATGGCAATGAGGCAGGCCACCAGACCGAAGATGCGGCTGCCCGTCACGCCAGGCATCGTGCCCGATGCATGCCCGTTGAGTCACACAAGTCGGGCCGCGTGTGCGACTGCGGTGGGCAGCAACGGTCTGAATCGGTTGGCCATAGCCACCAGGATTGGATCGTCGTCGGTGATCGGCACAGGAACCTCGGGAGATTCGAGTACGACGTCGAACTCGGCTTCTTGGCCCATGGCAGGAGTGATCGGTATCAGCCTCCTGTCGCACTGGACGACCAGCTCTGCGCTGCCGTCGCTGACGACGGGGTTCCACCAATCAGCAACGCTGGACCCGGTGACCACTCGACCCCGAATTGTTCCGGCGACCTGCCCCGAAGCCGCTGCCGCGATCAGTTCAGCGATCGTGTGGGTTGTGCCGCGAAGCGTCAGACTCTCGTCAGTGACACCGACAGCGCTCCGCCAGGGGCGGGGCCAATCGGACGTGGGGGTCCGACTCAGATAGGTGCCGGGCGGCGGGTCGGGCCATCGGAAGGCGCTGGGGCATCGGCGCAGTCGGAGAGCGCTCCAGCCGCGGCCATCAAGGGATTCTTCCGTCTCGGTCAGCACGAGTCGCCCGCCCCAGCCCGCACTCAACGCGCCGGTTTCCGCGGCTTCACTGACGACGTCGAGTAGGGCCTCGATGGAGTCGAAGAGCCGATTCAGCATTCCGTCATCAGTGTGGCAATACCAGACGGACGGGTCCGACGGCGATCCACTTGGATGGTCCAGCGTGACGACATTGACGATCTGGTCATCGAACACCGGCAGCCAGATGGGTGGCTCCCCGAGTTCAGTGTTCGTGAACTCGTACCACGGGATCAGCTCTTCGAGGCTGCGCATCCGCCATCCGCCGAAGACGCCTGCATCGCCCCCTCCGCGCCACCGGTACAACTCCTCGACCTGGTGCGGCAAGACGAATGGGTCGATTGCCGCCCGCAACCGGTCGATTCCCGAGTCGTCGAGTCCTGGCTGCAGGGCGGCGAACTGTCCGGGCCAAGCCGTGCCCATCACCGTATCGAACCGCCCCAGCGCCCGTTCGATCGCCATGCGTTCCCCCCATCGAGAGCGGACTCCTCACCGCACCGGATGCCGGTTCCGGGTTGACAGCATCTACCGGTAAGGCGACGCGCAGACCACGAACGTGAATACCGTGCGCCCTCCGCTCACGTCGGCTGCCTCGGCGGCGGGCGACTGTGTCCAGGCGGATGCGGCTCCGGTCCGATGACTCGACCATCGACGTGGGTCATCAGGTAACGACCGTCGGCGGTTCGCGTCAGGCTCCAGTGGCCTTCATGCAGCATCGTGTGGTGGGCGGCGCATGGCAACGCCCCGTTGTCGATGTCCGTCTTGCCGCCTTGCGCCCAAGGAATCACGTGATGGGCGTCGGACCAGATCGCCGGGCGGTCGCAGTAGGGCGCCGCACAGCGGTCGCCGTCGCGGGCCATCATCGCGATCCGCTGCGCCGTGGTGAAGAACCGCCGGGTGCGACAGATCTCCCGAATGCCGTCCGGGCCTCCGACGGCTACGACGGTCACGTCGGCGTCGCACCCCACGCGTTGCGCGGTCGTGCCGTTGACCGCGCCGACCCAGCCAAGGGTCGCGCCGGGAGAGCCCTGGCTCCCGGGACTGCTCGCGAGAGTCTCGGCATCGACCGTGACGATCAGATGCGCGTGGCCGCCGCCTGAGCGCGGCGCATCCGGCGAGGCAAGGAACTGCGCGCAGATCGCGGTCAAGGCATCGGCATTGCGCTGCGGGGCGCTGCGACCATCGCCGGCGACCAACGGGCTGACGGCGCTCAGCGCGGTGAGGACAGTGGCACCGGCGACCGGCTCCAGCAGCAGCGTCCCAGCCACCATGCCGTCGAGCGTTGTTGCAAGAGACACTCCGCGCCGCTCATAGCGACGCACCGCGGCTTCGTCGGCGCGGTCGGGATCGAGCGCATGGTCGAACTGCCGCATCAGGCCGGCCACCACCGACGGGTCGGCAGCACGGGATGCCTTCAGCGCCTCAGACTCGATCAGGGCCACCGCGCCGGCCGGGGCATCAGCCGTGTGCCGGGCGATCAACCGGGCGTGCGCTCCATCGATCTCACCCTCGGCGAGCGCGTCAGAGGTCGCGTCCAACCGGCCGGCCGCCAGCGCGCGGGCCGTGCGCACCGTGGCCCCGGCCTCCCCCGGGCTCATCCGGGCCCGGTGGCGCAACCACGCCGCCGGGCTCAGCGCGCCGTCGTCCACGTAGCTGCCGCGGTTGTCGACCTCGCGGACCACCTGCAGGCTGAACCACTCCAGCCGCGCCGCCAACGCACGAGTCGCCTGCAGCTGGGCGGTCAACCAGTCGTGGTCCGCGAGCCGCAGGTCTCCGGCGCGCACCGCCTGCACCAACCCGTCGACAGCACCCTCGGCGGCATCCATCGCCGCTGTCACCGTGTGGTCGAGCACCATCGAACGCATGTTCGAATCCTACCGGGAAGCACCGACACACGACCCTGCCTTGTCCACACGGGTGGACAGTCAAAGTCCTTGCTGTGCAATGGATCGAGCGACGACGCCGACGCCCGGCTGCGGGCGCGCACCTACTGGCCAGTAATCTCGGCACAGCGTCCCGTCGAGCGGCCCGGAGGCAGCGTGAAGGACATCCTCGAGGTGATCCTGTCGAGGGAATCCGGGGCTGCCGTCTCCGCCGAGGACATCGCGGACCTGCCGGTCCCCGAGTCCTACCGCGCGGTGACCGTCCACAAGGACGAGGCCGGGATGTTCGAGGGCGTGGCCAGCCGCGACAAGGACCCTCGCAAATCGCTGCACGTGGAAGACGTCGCCACGCCCGAGCTCGGTCCCGGTGAAGCACTCGTCGCCGTCATGGCGAGCGCCATCAACTACAACTCCGTGTGGACCTCGATCTTCGAGCCGGTCTCGACGTTCACGTTCCTCGAACGCTACGGCCGGATGTCCCCGCTCTCCAAGCGCCACGACCTGCCCTACCACGTCATCGGGTCCGACCTGGCCGGTGTGGTGCTGCGAGCCGGCCCCGGAGTGCACGCATGGCAGCCGGGTGACGAGGTCGTCGCGCACTGCCTGTCCGTCGAGCTGGAGAGCCCGGACGGGCACAACGACACGATGCTCGACCCCGAGCAGCGGATCTGGGGCTTCGAGACCAACTTCGGCGGCCTGGCCCAGCTCGCTCTCGTCAAGGCCAACCAGCTGATGCCCAAGCCGGCCCACCTCACCTGGGAGGAGGCCGCCTGCCCCGGCCTGGTCAACTCCACGGCGTACCGGCAGCTGGTCTCGCGCAACGGCGCCGGCATGAAGCAGGGCGATGTCGTGCTGGTGTGGGGCGCATCAGGGGGACTCGGCTCTTACGCGACCCAGCTCGCCATCGGCGGCGGAGCGACGCCGGTGTGCGTCGTCTCGAGCGAGGAGAAGGCCGACATCTGCCGCCGCATGGGCGCCGAGCTCATCATCGACCGGGCCGCGGAGGGCTACCGCTTCTGGTCCGACGAGCACACGCAGGACCC
>JAVEDB010000058.1 GCA_030841185.1 Actinomycetota bacterium | reverse complement strand
GGCGTCGTCACCGCCGCTGACATCGCGCCCCCTGCCGGCGTCGAGGTGCACAACCCCGACCTGCACATCGCGACGATCAACGGCAAGGGCAAGCTCGAGATGGAGCTGACCGTCGAGCGCGGTCGCGGCTACGTCTCCGCGGTGCAGAACAAGCAGGCCGGCCAAGAGATCGGCCGGGTGCCGATCGACTCGATCTACTCCCCGGTGCTCAAGGTCACCTACAAGGTCGAGGCGACCCGTGTCGAGCAGCGCACCGACTTCGACAAGCTCATCGTCGACGTCGAGACCAAGCGCTCGATGCAGCCGCGTGACGCCATGGCGTCCGCCGGCAAGACGCTGGTGGAGCTGTTCGGCCTGGCGCGCGAGCTCAACGTCGAGGCCGAGGGCATCGACATGGGCCCGTCCCCGACCGACGCCGCTCTGGCGGCGGACCTGGCCCTGCCGGTCGAGGACCTCGAGCTGACGGTGCGGTCCTACAACTGCCTCAAGCGCGAGGGCATCCACACGGTCGGCGAGCTCGTCGCCCGCAGCGAGGCGGACCTGCTCGACATCCGCAACTTCGGCGCCAAGTCGATCGACGAGGTCAAGGCCAAGCTGGTGTCGATGGGCCTGGCGCTCAAGGACAGCCCTCCCGGGTTCGACCCGGCCACCGCCGTGGACAACTACGGCGCCGACGACGACTCGGCGTTCGCCGAGGACGAGCAGTACTGATCGGCGACCGCCACCGGTCCCCACACACCCAGGAGAGCACCGACCATGCCCACCCCCACGAAGGGCCCGCGCCTCGGCGGGAGCCCGGCGCACGAGCGGCTGATGCTCGGCAACCTGGCTACTGCGCTGTTCGAGCACGGCCGGATCACCACCACGGAAGCCAAGGCCAAGCGGCTGCGGCCGCTGGCCGAGCGGCTGATCACGTTCGCCAAGCGCGGTGACCTGCACGCCCGGCGCCGGGTGCTGACGGTCGTGCGCGACAAGTCCGTCGTGCACGAGCTGTTCACCGAGATCGGGCCGCGCTACGAGAACCGCCAGGGCGGCTACACGCGCATCACCAAGATCGGCCCGCGCAAGGGCGACAACGCCCCGATGGCGATCATCGAGCTCGTCGAGGCCCTCACGGCCAAGGTCGAGGTGGTCCGCGAGGCCGAGGGCGCCACTCGGCGTACCGCGAAGAAGACGGCCAAGAAGTCGGCAGCACCCGAGGCGGCGGTCGAGGCGGCCGTGGCCGAGGCGGAGGCCGCCGCGGAAGAGGCAGCCGACGACGCGGCCGAGGGCGACGTCGAAGGTGCCGAGGAGGCCGCGGCCGAGGCTCGGGCAGCGGCGGAGAAGGCAGCCGCCGAGGCCGAAGGCTCCGACGACCCTGCCGTCGACGAGGCGGCGGGTGAGGCCGAGGCCTACGCCGACATCGCCGAGCAGGCCGCGGAGGACGCGAAGAAGGACGAGTCCTGACCGACCCTCTCGAGGGGGCCGGCGGGTTCGTCCGGCTGCGCGTCGACCTGGCGTACGACGGGGGCGACTTCGCCGGCTGGGCGCGGCAGCCGGGGCAGCGCACCGTCCAGGAGGTCCTGGAGACGGCGCTCGCGACGGTCCTGCGACTGGACTCGGTGGTCGTGAGCTGCGCCGGGCGCACCGACGCTGGTGTGCACGCCCGCGGGCAGGTCACGCACGTCGACGTTCCGGCCGACAGGTACCCGCCACCGGGACCGGACCTGGCGGCCCGGCTGGCGGGCGTGCTGCCGGCGGATGTGCGGCCGCTATCGGTGGTCGTCGCGCCGCCCGGGTTCGACGCGCGCTTCTCGGCGCTCGCGCGCCGCTATGCCTTCCGGGTGAGCGACGCACCGTACGGCGTCGACCCGCTGCGCCGACACCACGTGCTCTGGCACCGGCGGCCGCTCGACCTGTCCGCGATGAACGCCGCAGCAGAGCCGCTGCTGGGGGAACACGACTTCGCCGCCTACTGCCGTCGCCGCGAGGGAGCCACCACGGTCCGGACGCTGCAGCAGCTGCACTGGCGCCGCGACGAGGGCGACCTCGCCGTTGCCACCGTCGTGGCCGACGCCTTCTGTCACACGATGGTGCGCTCCCTCGTCGGGGCGCTGCTCGAGGTCAGCGATGGCCGCCGTCCCGTCGACTGGCCGGCCGCGTTGCTCGCGGGCCTGCGACGGGACCCCGCGCTGCACGTCGTACCGGCGCACGGGCTGACGCTGGAGGAGGTCAGCTACCCGCCCGCGGACCAGCTGGCCGCTCGGGCCGAGGCCGCCCGGCGCAAGCGGGAGCTGTCCCGGTGACGCGGGAGGAGCTGCTCGTCCAGCTCGCCGCCCGGGTGCTGGTGCTGCCGGACGACCGACCGCAGCGGGTGGCCGTCGACGGGATGTCCTGCGTCGGCAAGAGCACGCTCGCGGCGGAGCTCACCGAGGTCCTCGAGGGCGCCGGGCGCCCGGTGGTGCGGGTGGCGTACGACGACTTCCACCACCCCCGCTCGGTGCGCCACCGGCAGGACCGCTTCTCGGCGGAGGGATACCTCGACGACTCCTTCGACGCCGGGAGCCTGCGCCGGCTGGTGCTGGACCCGCTCGCTGCGGGGGAGCGCTCGGTCCGCCCGGCGAGCTTCGACCTCGCGGAGGACGTGCCGGTCGAGGTCGAGCCGGTCCTGGTGCCGGACAACGCCATCGTGCTCGTGGACGGCTCGTTCCTGCTCGCCCTGGAGCCCGGCTCCTGGGACCTCGGGGTGCTGCTGATCGCCGACCCGGCGGCCATCATCGCCCGGGCCCTCGTGCGGGACGGCGAGCTCGGGTCGCCGGAGCAGATCCGCGAGCTCTACCTGCGCCGCTACCTCGGCGCCTGGTCGTTGCACGAGGAGCGACACGACCCGTGGTCGCGCGCCCAGGTCGTCGTCGACCTCACCGACCCGCTGTCCCCGCAGCTGCTGGCCGGGGGCTAGTCGGAAAAGGAGCAGCGGTCCGTGCGGGCACCGGCCAGACTGGTGCCTTGTGGGACACGTGGAGCTCAACGGCGTCAGCTACTACCTGCCGGACGGCCGGCCGCTGCTGCGCGACGTCGGCTTCCGGGTCGGGGACGGCGCCAAGGTGGCCCTGGTCGGTGCGAACGGCGCCGGCAAGACGACGCTGCTGAAGCTGGTGGCCGGTGACCTCCCGGTGCCTGAGGGCGCGGTGACGCGCTCCGGCGGGCTGGGCGTCATGCGGCAGTTCGTCGGCTCGGTGCGCGACGAGTCCACGGTCCGGGACCTGCTGGTGTCGGTGGCGCCCCCTGCCGTGGCCGCGGCCGCGGCGGCGGTGGACCGAGCCGAGCTGCGGATGATGGAGCACGACGACGAGCCGACCCAGCTGGCCTACGCCCAGGCGCTGGCCGACTGGGCGGACGCCGGCGGCTACGAGGCCGAGGTCCTGTGGGACACGTGCACGGTGGCCGCGCTCGGCGTACCGTTCGAGCGCGCGCAGTGGCGCGAGGTGCGCACTCTCTCCGGCGGTGAGCAGAAGCGCCTGGTGCTCGAGGCACTGCTCCGCGGCCCCGACGAGGTGCTGCTGCTGGACGAGCCGGACAACTACCTCGACGTCCCCACGAAGCGCTGGCTCGAGTCGGCGCTGCAGGAGTCGCCGAAGACCGTCCTCTACGTCTCACACGACCGTGAGCTGCTGGCTCGCACGGCTACCCGGGTGGTCACTGTGGAGCTGGGCGCGGCCGGCAACACTGTGTGGACGCACGGCGGTGGATTCGCCAGCTATCACACGGCGCGCCGCGACCGGTTCTCGCGGCTCGAGGAGCTGCTGCGGCGGTGGGACGAGGAGCACGCGAAGCTGCGCGAGCTGATGCTGATGTACAAGCAGAAGGCCGCCTACAACTCCAAGATGGCCGGCCGCTACCAGGCCGCGGTGACGCGCCTGCGCATGTTCGAGGAGGCCGGGCCGCCCGAGGCGGTGCCGCGCGAGCAGGAGCTCTCGATGCGGCTGCGCGGGGCGCGGACGGGCAAGCGGGCAGTGGTCTGCACGGGGCTGGAGCTGACCGGCCTGATGAAGCAGTTCGACCTCGAGATCTGGTACGGCGACCGCGTCGGCGTGCTCGGCTCCAACGGGTCGGGCAAGTCGCACTTCCTGCGGCTGCTCGCCGCCGGGGGCAGCGACCCCGACGTGGAACACCGACCGGTCGACGACGTCCCCATTGCTCCGGTCGCGCACACCGGTGTGGCCCGGCTGGGGGCCAGGGTGCGGCCAGGCTGGTTCGCTCAGACCCACGAGCACCCGGAGCTGATGGGCCGGACGCTGCTGGACATCCTGTGGCGCGGCGACGCCCACCGGTCGGGGATGGGCCGCGAGGAGGCGTCGCGGGCGCTGGACCGCTACGAGCTCGCCCAGGGCGCGGAGCAGAAGTTCGAGTCGCTGTCCGGCGGCCAGCAGGCCCGGCTGCAGATCCTGCTGCTCGAGCTGTCCGGCGCGACGCTGCTGCTCCTCGACGAGCCGACGGACAACCTCGACCTGGTGTCCGCCGAGGCGCTGGAGGAGGGCCTGGAGGCGTTCGACGGGACGGTGATCGCCGTGACCCACGACCGGTGGTTCGCGCGGGGATTCGACCGCTTCCTCGTCTTCGGGGCGGACGGGCAGGTCTACGAGTCCGACGAGCCCATCTGGGACGAGGGGCGCGTCGAACGGGCCCGCTAGCCAAACCGCGAGCGGCTTCGCGCGGGTTTAGACCGGGCCCTCCCTAGCAATGATCACTGGGAGCGGGGGCCCGGTCCTGGGGGAGGGGAGCATGGTGCGCCGAGCTCTGACGGTTCTGCCGGTCGTTGCGGCCCTGCTCGCCGGAGGTTGCGGGGGCGCCGACGAGGACGCGAAGGGCTCGAAATCGACGAAACCCACAGCGGCCCCTTCGAGCCCGACTCCGAGCGTCCCGGCCGGCGCGACGATCGAGCCGGTCCTCACCCGGGCGTTGCCGTCCGACGCGGACGTGGGGCTCACCCGGGACAAGAAGTGGGACGCCAGCACCGGGGTGCGCGGGATCACCATCCCGACCGTCTTCCACTGCCGCACCGGGACTCCCAGCGACGCCCTGCGCATCGCCCGCTCGTCCCGGACGTGGTACACCCCCGGCTGGGTCAGCGGGAAAGGTCCGGTCGTGCAGATGGTCCTCGAGCTCGTTGACTACCGCGACGGCGGAGCGAAGATGGCCGTTGCCGAGGTCGCGGCCGTGCCGACGACGTGCAAGAAGGGCATCGACGAGAGCGGGGCGAGCCGGCTCAACGACACGCCTCCCGCCGACTTCGCGCAAGCCACGAGCGCGGACGCGGGGGTCCTGGCCGAGCTCGACCAGCCCGGCGGGGGCACGCTCTACGAGGTGACGGCCGCCCTGAGGCAGGACGACGTTCTCGGCCTGCTTGTGGTGCGGGGGTACAACACCGACGTGGTGGTGCGGGCGACCAAGGCCGCGGCGCTGGTGGCCGCCAAGGCGGTGCGCATCGCGGCCACGGGCATGGAGTCGCCTCCGACGGCCGCGACGACCACCACCACCGCCACCGGCGCCACCACCGCCTGATCCGCGGCGATCCCGGCGTGTCCGTCCCCGAACCCGCCGCTTTGACCCTCACCGGGGCCGCCGGGTAGTCTGAGCGGTCGTTGTGCCCGTGCCCCGTCGGGGTGCCGGAAGGCTCTGCTGGGGCCGCACAGCGCACCGTCCACCGAGATCCAGAAGGCTACGCCCGTGCGCACGTTCAGCCCGAAGCCCGCCGACGTCACGCGTCAGTGGCACGTCATCGACGCCTCCGACGTCGTGCTCGGACGCCTCGCGACCCAGGCTGCCACGCTGCTGCGCGGCAAGCACAAGCCGATCTACGCCCCGCACCTGGACACCGGCGACTTCGTCATCGTCATCAACGCCAGCAAGGTGGCCCTGACGGGCAACAAGCGGGAGAAGAAGATCGCCCACCGGCACTCCGGCTTCCCGGGCGGGCTCACCTCCACGCCGTACGGTGTGCTCCTCGACAAGCACCCTGAGAAGGCCGTCGAGAAGGCCGTCAAGGGCATGCTCCCGCACAACACGCTCGGCCGCGCGATGCTGCGCAAGCTCAAGGTGTACGCCGGGCCCGAGCACCCGCACCAGGCCCAGTCGCCCGCCCCCTTCGAGATCACCCAGGTCGCGCAGTAGCCGTCACCGGCGCGCCCCCGTCCCCTGTGACAGAGATGCGAGAGAGATACCGTGGCTGAGACCACCGCCGAGACCCCCCTCGACCCGTCGGACACCGTCGACGCCGAGGTCAGCGACTACTCGACCGAGACCCGCGAGTCCGCCCCGCCGGCGGCTCCGCGCGAGATCGTCAGTGCCCCCGGGGCAGCGACCGGCCGGCGCAAGCAGGCCATCGCCCGCGTCCGCCTGACGCCGGGCACGGGACAGTGGACGGTCAACGGACGCACCCTCGAGGGCTACTTCCCGAACAAGGTGCACCAGCAGCTCGTCAACGATCCCTTCACGACACTCGAGATCGACAAGCGGTTCGACGTCATAGCGCGCATCCACGGTGGCGGCGTGTCGGGCCAGGCTGGCGCCCTGCGCCTGGCCATCGCCCGCGCACTCAACCTCATCGACGAGGAAGGCAACCGGCCCGCGCTCAAGCGGGCCGGCTTCCTCACGCGTGACCCCCGGGCCAAGGAGCGCAAGAAGTACGGGCTGAAGAAGGCCCGCAAGGCGCCGCAGTACAGCAAGCGCTGATCGTCCCGCGGGTGGGACGACTGTTCGGCACCGACGGCGTACGCGGCCTGGCGAACCGGGACCTCACCGCGGAGCTGGCCCTCGACCTCGCGGTGGCTGCGGCGCACGTGCTCGGTGAGGTCGGCGTCTTCGAGGGACATCGCCCGACCGCTGTCGTAGGCCGCGACCCACGGGCCTCGGGTGAGTTCCTGTCCGCGGCTGTGATGGCCGGGCTCGCCAGTGCGGGTGTCGATGTCATCGACGTGAGTGTGTTCCCGACGCCGGGTGTCGCCTTCCTGACCGAGTACATGAACGTCGACCTCGGCGTGATGATCTCGGCGAGCCACAATCCGATGCCGGACAACGGCATCAAGTTCTTCGAGCGTGGTGGCCACAAGCTCGCCGACGAGGTCGAGGACGCGATAGAGAAGCGCATGCGTGAGGCGTGGGACCGGCCGACCGGGGCGGCGGTGGGGCGGATCCGCCGAGAGCGCAAGCCCGTCTACCGCTACGTCGAGCATCTCGTCGACTCGCTGCCCAACCGACTGGACGGCCTGAAGGTCGTCGTGGACTGTGCGCATGGCGCCGCGTATGTCGTCGCGCCCGAGGCGCTGCGGCGCGCCGGCGCAGAAGTCATCACCATCGGTGCCCAGCCGGACGGCGTGAACATCAACGACGGCTACGGGTCGACGCACCTGGCCGAGCTACAGGCGGCCGTTCGCGAGCACGGTGCGGACGTCGGCATCGCGCTCGACGGCGACGCGGACCGCTGTCTCGCTGTCGACGCCGAGGGCACCCCCCTCGACGGTGACCAGATCCTGGCGATCCTGGCGCTGGCGTTGCAGGAGTCGGGTGGGCTGCGCGACCGGACCGTCGTCGTCACCGTCATGTCCAACCTCGGCTTCCGGCAGGCAATGGAGCGCGCGGGCCTTCGTGTCGTGGAGACCGCCGTCGGTGACAGGTACGTGCTCGAGGCGATGGCCGAAGGTGGCTACTCGCTCGGGGGAGAGCAGTCCGGCCACGTGATCATGAGCGACCATGCGACGACGGGCGATGGCGTCCTGACCGCGTTGCACTTGCTGGCGCGGATGTCGGCGGTAGGGAAGCCGTTGTCCGAGCTCGCCGCCGTCATGGACCGGCTGCCGCAGGTGCTCGTCAACGTCCGCGACGTGGATCGCACCAGCGTCGATTCGAGCGAGCCGCTCCGGCATGCGGTGGAAGCCGCTGCCGCCGAGCTCGGTACGTCGGGTCGGGTGCTGTTGCGCCCCAGCGGCACCGAGCCGCTGGTCCGCGTGATGGTCGAGGCGCCGACGCAGGAACACGCCCAGGCGATCGCCGAGCGCTTGGCTGCTGTCGTGAAGGCCGAGCTCAGCCTCTAGGGCGTGTTGCTAGACCTGATCCGGTAACTCACCGGCGAGGCTGGGAGTCGTGTCGCGTGACGTGCCTGTGCCTCTCCGCGACTCTGCACTGGTTGACGAGCGCGACCGCCGCGGTGGGTCAATCCACAAGCGCGGCGACTGCCTCGATCTCAACCAGCTGATCGTCATAGCCCAGCACAGTGACGCCCATCAAGGTGCTGGGCACGTCGTGGTGGCCGAACGCGTCACGAACAACCGCCCACGCCGCACCCAGGTCCGACTGACGAGAAGAAGCAACCAGGACGCGGGTGCTGACCACGTCTTCGATCGTCGCGCCAGCCGCCCGAAGCGCCTCCGTCAGCGTCTCAATGCACTTGGCGGCTTGCCCCGCGTAGTCACCCACAGCCGCTGTTCTCCCGTCCTTCTCCAGCGGGCACGCGCCCGCGAGGAAAATCAGGCGCGCTCCGCTCTCAACGGTCGCCGCATACGCGTACTCGGCAACATCACTGAGCGCAGCTGGACGGACAAGACGAACGGCGGTACCCACCCGGCCATCCTGTCAGACACCTTTAGCAACACGCCCTAGCTCGACGTCGCGTCGATGGCCCACTGGTTGGACTCGAGCTGGGGCCTATCTAGCGTCGTCGTCGGTGACGTCTTCCGCCGCAGGCCACGGTGGGCCCGTCTCGCCGAAGTCCCAACGCGCCGGATCCCGGTCGCCGAAGTCTCGACGAGCCGCGCTGTACCCGAGGCCGCCCTCACCGACGTGCACCTCGACGCCGGGCACACCCTGCGCGAGCACCATCAGCGCGAGGTCGGTGACTCCGACCAGGGGGTCGTTCTCGAGGAGCTCCTCCTCCCAGTCCCGTGTAGCCCACCCTTGACCCGCCGTCCTGCAGGCCTCCGAGAGCGCCGGCCAGTCGGTGATCCGCACCTCCAGGTCGAGCTGGAGGTTGAAGACACGGCCGTCCATGGGATCTTCCGGGAGTTGGGTCACCCTCGCATCATGCCGGTATTCCGCCGGTAACCCATGATTTGAGCGTCTGACAAGGGTCTGAGGGCGCTTGGCTGAGTTACGAGATCGTCGCGCGGCACTCGAACAGGCGGCCGCGCGCTCGGCCACCCGGGCCGACCGAGTCCAGAACGCCTTCCAGCACGCCGAACATGATGTTCAGCCAGGCGTAACGGTCATCACCTGTCCGGAACCGGAATGTGGTCACGAAGACTCGTGCCTCATCGGATGGCCGCAGCGTCGCGATGCCATCCGATTCGATCCACACCGTCGCCTGGTCCTGAGTCGTAAGGAGACCACGCAATGTGGGCAGGTTGACATTGTCTGCCCTCCGGCCGGCGAGGTTGGTCAGGTGCAGCTCGCCGGTCAAGCGATCACCGACCAGGGTGCCATCGAGCCTTCCGTACAGCTGGCCATCGCTGCCGTAGTCGAGCGACGTCAACGTCGTGTAGGTGAGGTCGATCTCACCCAACGGCATCAAATCCATCGTTCACCCCGCTTCGCCATGGGCTGGCGACCAGGACGCCACCAGTCGCCTCATCATTGCACCGCCGATGAGTTCTCTCCCTTGGTGCGCCGTCATATCCTGGTCACCGGATCGTTGGCCCTCTAGCGTTCGTCACTCGCCGATCTGTCCGTCGGCGAGCTCGGCGGCTACGTCGAGGTGGCCGAGATGACGGGCGTACTCCTGGACGAGGTGGAACAGAATTCGTTCGAGCGTTGCTGGCTCGGCGCCGTCCCAGCGGGGGCCTGGCTTGCCGATGTCCGCCAGGGCGTGGGCCGCGATGACTGCTCGGCTCCGCTCAGCCTGTGCGTCGGAGGCCGCCACCAACTGGTCCAGCGTCACGCCTTCCGCGACGTACCAGCGACCGTCACGGCTGTCAGCCCACGGATCAACGATGTCGCGGCCTTCGAAGCCCCACTCGAGCCACCGCATCTCGACGTGTGTCAGGTGATTCAACAGCTCGAGCGGCGTCCAGCCTGACGGAAGCTGGCTCCGACGCAGCTCGTCGGGCGGCAGAGATGCCACCTTGATGACCAGCCGGCCGCGAAAGTAGTCGAGGTAGCGAACGAACACCTCGGATCGTGAGTCCGCGGGAACTGTGGGTTCGGGAAACTCCTCGCTCATCGCGAGGAGTTTCCCTTCAGCTTGCGCCAGCCTCCGGCGCGGTTGTTGGCGACGATCTGCGCGAACATCCTCTTGAGGGCACGCGCCTTTACCTTCTCGCCCTCACGGAATGACACCGTCCGGGCCGTCGCGTTCTCGTGTCCGGCGGTGATGATCCCGTCCGGATCAGGGACGATCGCGCCGTCGTAGAGGAACACGTTCACGTGGTCCTTTGCTGCGAGCAGCGCGCAGATGTTGCCGTCGAGCACGAAGTACGGCTGCCGGGTCCTCTTGATGGTCTCGACGACGTCCGGGTCGACGGAGTGCACCAGCTCGCGGACCTCTCGGCAGATCGCCTGCTGCCACTCGGGCAGGGCGTCGATGTAGGCGTCAACACGCGGGTCGGCCTGGTACGTCATAGCGAAACACACTAAACCGCCAGCCCAGGGACCGTTCAGATCTTGCGGAGCCGCACTCGGCGTACGCCGTGGTCTGGCCCCTTCTGCAGGACCAGCGTCGCGCGCCCGCGGGTGGGCAGGATGTTCCCCACCAGGTTGGGCTCGTTGACCTCACGCCAGATGGCGAGCGCAGTCCCCCGCGCAGCGTCGTCGTCGAGGGACGCATAGCGGTGGAAGTAGGAGGCCGGGTCGGCGAAGGCGGTGCGGCGCAGCGCGAGGAAGCGCTCGACGTACCACTCCTGCACATGCGCGGCCGCGGCGTCGACGTAGACCGAGAAGTCGAAGAAGTCGGACACCGCCATCCGTGGCCGTCCGTCCGGGCGGGACGGCGCCGGCTGCAACACGTTGAGGCCCTCGACGATGAGCACGTCCGGCTGCCGTACGACGATCGTCTCCTCGGGCACGACGTCATAGCTGAGGTGCGAGTACACCGGAGCCGACACGGCAGCCACGCCGGACTTCACGTCGGCCAGGAAGCGCAGCAGCGCCCGCTGGTCGTAGGACTCCGGGAAGCCTTTTCGCGCGAGCAGTCCCCGGCGTTCCAGCTCCGCGTTCGGCAGCAGGAAGCCGTCAGTGGGAACGAGCTCCACGTTGGGGTGGTCCGGCCAGCGAGCGAGCAGTGCCCGCAGCACGCGGGCGGTCGTGCTCTTCCCGACCGCGACACTGCCCGCGACCCCCACGACGAACGGCACCCTCGGCCCGGTCTCGCCGAGGAAGCGCGAGGTCGCCGTGTGCAGGTCGTGCGCCGCGGCGACGTGCAGGTTCAGCAGTCGGGACAGCGGCAGGTAGACCTCCTCCACCTCCGTGAGGTCGATCCGCTCCCCGAGCCCGCGCAGCGCGCTCAGCTCGTCGGCGCCGAGAGGGAGCGGTGTGTTGGCCCGCAGCGCACTCCACGCCGCGCGGTCGAAGTCCACGTACGGCGTCGCAGCGGCTTCCTCGGTCACGGCGGATACCCTGTCACCCATGTGCGGCATCGTGGGGTACGTCGGGCCCCGGTCAGCCCTCGACGTCATCATCGAGGGCCTGCGCCGCCTGGAGTACCGCGGCTACGACTCCGCGGGTGTCGCCCTGATCGCCGGCGGCAAGCTCGAGTCGGAGCGGCGCGCCGGAAAGCTCGCCAATCTCGAGGCCGCGCTCGCGGAGCACCCGATGTCCGAGGCCAACACCGGCATCGGGCACACCCGGTGGGCGACTCATGGCGCGCCCACCGACCGCAATGCGCACCCGCACCTCGACTGCACCGGCTCGCTTGCGGTCATCCACAACGGGATCATCGAGAACTTCGCCCGCCTGCGCGCCGGGTTGGAGGAGCGCGGCCACGAGCTGACGTCAGACACCGACACCGAAGCGGTCGCGCACCTGCTGGAAGAGGAGTTCCCCGCCGCCGACGGAGATCTCGCCGAAGCCCTGCGCCGGGTCTGCCGGAAGCTGCAGGGAGCCTTCACTCTCGTCGTGACGCATGTGGATGCACCGGACGTCGTCGTTGGCGCGCGGCGCAACTCACCGCTGGTCGTCGGCCGCGGTGACGGCGAAAACTTCCTGGCTTCCGACGTGTCGGCCTTCATCGCCCACACCCGCGAGGCCGTCGAGCTCGGGCAGGACCAGGTCGTCGAGATCCGCCGGGACGGTGTCACCGTCACCGACTTCGACGGCAACCCCGCCACGAGCCGCGAGTACCACGTCGACTGGGACGCGTCCGCCGCCGAGAAGGGCGGTTACGACTGGTTCATGCTCAAGGAGATCGAAGAGCAGCCGCAGGCGGTCGCGGACACCCTGCTGGGTCGCATCGACGTCGCCGGCCGGCTGTCGCTGGACGAGATGCGCCTCTCCGACGAAGAGCTGCGGGAGATCGACAAGATCATCGTCATCGCGTGCGGCACCGCGTTCCACGCCGGGCTGATCGCCAAGTACGCCATCGAGCACTGGACCCGGATCCCGTGCGAGGTGGAGCTGGCGTCGGAGTTCCGCTACCGCGACCCGATCCTCGACCGGCAGACTCTCGTCATCGCGATCTCGCAGTCCGGCGAGACGATGGACCTGCTGATGGCGCTGCGGCATGCGCGCGACCAGGGGTCCCGCGTGCTCGCGATCTGCAACACGAACGGCTCGACGATCCCGCGTGAGTCCGACGCTGTCCTCTACACGCACGCCGGCCCCGAGGTCGCTGTCGCATCCACCAAGGGCTTCCTCACCCAGCTCGTCGCCTGCTACCTCGTCGCGCTCTACCTCGGCCAGGTCCGTGGCACGAAGTGGGGCGACGAGATCACGTCGGTCGTCGACGACCTGCGCGCCATGCCCGGAAAGATCGCTCAGGTCCTCGAGGGCATGGAGCCGGTCCGCGAGCTGGCTCGTGAGCTCTGTGAAGAGCGGTCAGTGCTCTTCCTCGGTCGCCACGTCGGCTACCCCGTGGCTCTGGAGGGTGCGCTCAAGCTGAAGGAGCTGGCCTACATCCATGCGGAGGGCTTCGCGGCCGGCGAGCTCAAGCACGGCCCGATCGCGCTGATCGAGAACGGCCTCCCGGTCATCGCCATCGTCCCGCCGCCGCGCGGCCGGAACATCCTGCACGACAAGATCGTGTCGAACATCCAAGAGGTACGCGCCCGGGGTGCCCGTGCCATCGTCATCGCCGAGGAGGGCGACACGACCGTCGACGCCATCGCCGACCACGTGATCCGCATCCCCTCGGCACCCACACTGCTGCAGCCACTCCTCTCGACCGTGCCGCTTCAGGTGTTCGCCTGCGAACTGGCTTCCGCGAAGGGGCACGACGTCGACCAGCCGCGCAACCTCGCGAAGTCCGTCACCGTGGAATAGCGCGTGATCATCGGTGTGGGCATCGACGTGGTCGACGTCGCGCGCTTCGCGGCCTCGCTGGAGCGGACACCGCGCCTCGGCGCGCGCCTGTTCACCGAGACCGAGCAGCTGCTGCCGGCCGCCTCGCTCGCCGCCAGGTTCGCGGCGAAGGAGGCGCTGGCCAAGGCGCTCGGTGCGCCGGTCGGCCTGCGCTGGCGCGACGCCGAGGTCCAGCGGGGAGAGGACGGCCGCCCGCACCTGTCGATGCGCGGAACCGTCGCGGCGCGCGCCGAGGCACTCGGTGCCTTGCACACGCATCTCTCGCTGAGCCACGACGCGGGCATCGCCTCGGCCGTCGTCGTCGTGGAGGGCTGAGCCGGTGCGACGCGCGTACGACGTTGCCGGGGTGCGCGCCGCCGAGGACGCGCTGATGGCTCAGGTCCCCGAGGGCGCCCTCATGCAACGGGCCGCCGCGGGCCTCGCGACGGTATGTGCCCAGGTCCTCGGGCGCGTCTACGGCTCCCGCGTCGTGCTTCTCGTCGGTTCCGGCAACAACGGCGGCGATGCGCTGTTCGCGGGTGCCCGGCTTGCCGAGCGGGGAGCCAGCGTGGCGGCGGTACTACTCAGCGAGTCACCGCACGCGGAGGGACTCGCGGCACTCCTCCGCGCCGGAGGGCGGGCAGCGGACGCGAGCACCGACGCGGTCGACCGGGCCGACCTCGTCATCGACGGGATCGTCGGCATCGGCGGTCGCGGACCGCTCCGCGACCCGGCGGCTGCCGTCGTGGCGCGGCTGGACGACGGACCGCTGGTGGTCGCCGTCGACGTGCCCAGCGGGGTGGATGCCTCCACCGGCGAGGTGTCCGGCGTCGCCGTGCACGCCGACGTCACCGTGACCTTCGGCGCGTTGAAGCCGGGACTCGTCATCGACCCCGGCGCTGCCCATGCGGGAGCGGTCGAGCTCGTCGACATCGGCCTGGGCCCTCATCTGCCCTCCGACGGCGCCGTCGAGGTGCTACAAGCGGCCGACGTGGCGGCCCTCGTGCCGCGGCCCGACCGGGAGTCCGACAAGTACCAGCGCGGCGTGCTCGGCGTCGCCGCGGGATCGGACCAGTACACCGGCGCGGCCGTCCTCTGCGTCGGCGGAGCGTTGCGCGGGGGCGCCGGGATGGTGCGCTACGTCGGCTCCGCCGCTCCCGAGGCTCTGGTCCGGCAGCGCTGGCCCGAGGTCGTCGTCGGCGCCGGTCGGGTGCAGGCCTGGACGGTGGGATCAGGAGGCGGCGGGGACGCCGCCGACCGGCTCGGCGAGGCGTTCGACAGCGGTGTGCCAGTCCTCGTCGACGCGGATGCCCTGACGGCCCTGAAGAACCACCAAGGCAGCCGGCCGCCGTGCCTGCTCACGCCACACGCGGGCGAACTGGCCCGGCTGCTCGACGTCGACCGCAAGAACGTCGAGGCGCGCCGGCTCGAGCACGCCCGCCGGGCGGCCGCCGAGCTCGACACCGTCGTGCTGCTGAAAGGCTCGACGACCGTCATCGCCGATCCGTCGGGTCGGGTCCGGGTGAACCCGACCGGCACCCCCGCCCTGGCGACCGCCGGCTCCGGCGACGTACTCGCCGGCCTGGGCGGGGCGCTGCTCGCTGGCGGGCTCGACCCGTTCGACGCCGGGGCGGCCGCCGCGTGGCTGCACGGCCTCGCCGGACGGCTTGCATCCGACGGCGGTGCGCCCATCTCGGCGTACGACGTGCTGGACGCCCTGCCGCGCGCATTCCGCGCTCTGGGAAACTGACCGGGTGACGCAACGACCTGGCGCGCGGGCGGAGATCGACCTCGCCGCGATCAGTGACAACGTCCGCGCGCTGCAGGCCCGGACCACGGCGGAGGTGCTGGCTGTGGTCAAGGCCGACGCCTACGGGCATGGCCTCGTGCCGTGCGCCCGCGCGGCGCTCGACGGCGGGGCGACCTGGCTCGGCACCGCCCTGCTCGACGAGGCCCTCGCGCTGCGCGCCGCAGGGATCACCGGTCCGCGCGTCCTCGCCTGGCTGCTCGGCCCGGACGAGCGGTGGGCCGACGCGGTGCGCGCGGACATCGACCTGTCGGCGAACGCACCGTGGGCCGTCGAGGCGATCGCGGAGGCGGCGCGTGCTGTGGGCACGCAAGCCCGCGTGCACCTCAAGGTCGACAGCGGGCTGGGCCGCGGCGGCGCAGCGGTCGCCGACTGGCCGGACCTCGTCGACGCCGCCCGCAAGGCAGAAGCCGACGGGTCGGTGCGGGTGGTGGGGCTCTGGTCGCACTTCGCCTACGCCGACGCGCCCGGCCACGCGACCGTCGCGGCCCAGGCGGCGACCTTCCGCGAGGCGGTCGGGCTGGCCGAGGCCGCCGGGCTGCGCCCGGACGTGCGCCATCTGGCCAACTCCGCCGCCACCCTGACGGCTCCGGAGCACCACTTCGACCTGGTGCGACCCGGCCTGGCGGTCTACGGCCTGAGCCCGGTGCCGCAGGTCGGCGACTCGCGCTCCTTCGGCCTGCGGCCGGCGATGACGCTGGTGGGCCGGCTCGTCCTGGTGAAGCGGCTGCCGGCGGGCAGCGGGCTGTCCTACGGGCACATCTACACGACCGACCGGGAGACCACCGTGGGGCTGGTTCCGCTCGGGTACGCCGACGGCGTGCCCCGCTCCGCCGGCAACGTCGGGCCGGTCCTTGCCGCGGGCCGGCGCCGGACTGTCGCGGGACGGGTCTGCATGGACCAGTTCGTGCTGGACCTGGGCGACGACCCGGCGGAGGTCGGCGACGAGGTTGTGCTGTTCGGACCGGGCGATGCCGGTGAGCCGACGGCGCAGGACTGGGCGGACGCGACCGCCACCATCTCCTACGAGATCGTCACCCGGGTCGGACCGCGGGTGCCGCGCGTCCACGTCGGTGGTCCGAGCGAGGGGGGTGACTCGTGACCGGCCTTCCGGCGTGGGGCAAGCGGGCGGCGGTCGTGGGGGCAGCGGCCGGTGTCGTCGCGGCGAGCGCTGCAGTGGGATTGGCCGCCGAGAGGTACGCCGTGGGGCGGTCGTTCCGCGGGGAGGATCCCGAGTCCGACGAGCCGTTCGGCCTGCTGCGGGGCAACGTCGTCCCGGTCACGGCCGACGACGGCGTACCGCTGCATGTCGAGGTCGAGGACTACATGGACGCGCCGCCGGTCACCGTGGTGTTCTGCCACGGGCTGGCCCTGGACCAGGGCAGCTGGCACTACCAGCGTCGCGACCTCGCCGACCTGGGGCGCTTGGTGTTCTGGGACCAGCGCGGCCACGGTCGGTCCGGCCGGGGGAGGCCGGAGAACGCGACCATCGACCAGCTCGGTGCCGACCTGCGCGCGGTCCTCGAGGAGACCGCGCCCACCGGCCCAGTGGTGCTGGTCGGGCACTCGATGGGCGGCATGACGATCATGGCGCTGGCCGACCAGCACCCGGGCTTGTTCGGCACCCGGGTGATCGGGGTGGCGCTCATCGCGACCTCTCCCGGGAAGCTTGCCGAGGTCACCCTCGGAGTGCCCGCGGCGGCCGGTCGGCAGCTGCGCAAGCTGGCGCCGCGCGCCCTCGCGGCGCTCAACCGTCGGCCGGGCCTCGTCGCCGGTGGACGGCGGCTCGGCAGCGACGTGGAGTTCGTCCTCACCAAGCGCTACTCGTTCGCGAGCGAGGTGCCTCCGTCGCTCGTGCGCTTCGTCAGCCGGATGCACGCGAACACGCCGCTCGACGTCCTGGCCGAGCTGTTCCCGGCCTTCGACGCCCACGACAAGCTTGCAGCCCTCGACGTGCTCAACGGTGTCGAGACGCTGATCATGTCGGGCGACCACGACCTGATGACGCCCGCCGACCACAGCCGCGAGATGGTCGAGAAGGTGCCTGGCGCGCAGCTCGAGATCCTGCCGGACGCCGGCCACATGCTCATGCTCGAGTACCACGCGGCCGTCAGCGACGCCATCCGCGACCTGGTGGACCGTGCGCTGGACTCGGCCGACGCCAGCACCTCGGCGTGACCCCCGACGCGGCCGGCTCGTGGGACGAGCTCGCGGCCCGGGTCCGGATGTGCACGGCGTGTCCCGAGCTGACCGTGACCCGCACCCAGGTCGTGCCCGGAGTGGCGCCCCCGGGGGTGGAGGTCCTGATCGTCGGGGAGGCGCCGGGGGCACGGGAGGACGAAGCCGGCGTGCCCTTCGTCGGGCGGGCGGGTCAGCTCCTGGACAGCCTGCTGGAGGAGGTCGGCCTGCCGCGGGACCGGGTGGCAGTGACGAACGTGCTCAAGTGCCGGCCGCCCTCGAACCGCAAACCGCGCCGACTGGAGGTCGAGAGATGCCGGCCGTGGCTGCGCGCTCAGATCGCGGTGCTCGACCCGGTGCTGATCCTTGCGCTGGGCGGGACGGCAGCCGAGTGGTTCGCGGGCGCGTCGGCACGGGTCGCGATGCTGCGCGCGCAGCCCCTCGACTACGAGGGCCGGGCGCTGATCGTCAGCTACCACCCGTCGGCGGCGATCCGGTTCGGGCCGCGAGGCATGCCGCTCGCCGCCCTGCGGGAGGACCTCGCCCGCGCGGCCGAGCTGCTCGAGTCGTTGCGCCGCGGCGCACGATGACTGGTGTGCGGGTGCCGACCGCAGCCGCGATGTCGGACCTTGGCCGGCAGTTGGCCGCGGTGCTGCGGGCCGGCGACGTCGTGGTGCTGTCGGGAGAGCTCGGCGCGGGCAAGACCACCCTCACCCAGGGCATCGGCGCCGCGATGGGCGTCCGCGGTCCGGTCACGTCCCCGACCTTCGTGATCGCCCGGGTGCACCCCCCGCTGGCCGACGGACCCGAGCTCGTGCACGTCGACGCCTACCGGCTCGGCGGCACCGCCGAGCTCGACGACCTCGACCTCGACACCGACCTCGATCTCGCGGTCACCGTCGTCGAGTGGGGGGAGGGGCTCGCGGAGTCGCTCGCCGCTGACCGG
>JAVEDB010000049.1 GCA_030841185.1 Actinomycetota bacterium | reverse complement strand
TCGCCCCGGGACCGCTGTTGCCGGCCGAGTTGGCGACGAACACGCCTGCGTTCGAGGCGGCCCGGAAGGCCTGCTCGACGGAGTCGAGGATGCTCGACTCGGACGTGCCACCGATCGAGTAGTTGATCACGTCGACGCCGTCGGCGACGGCCTGGTTGATGGCCGCGACGCTGTCCGAGTTGTAGCAACCCGCGGGGATGCCGGGCTTGCCCTCCCAACACACCTTGTACATGGCGATCTTGGCGCCGGGCGCCATGCCCGACCCCTTGCCGATCAGGTGGCCGTCGATGGTGACCGTCGTGCCGTTGTTGCCGGCGGCGGTCGACGCGGTGTGCGAGCCATGGCCGGCGCCGTCACGCGGAGAGAGGTAGTCCTCCGAAGAGATGTTGTGCTTGTCGAAACCGGCGACGTAGTAGCGGGCGCCCACCAGCTTGTCGTTGCAGGTGCTGGTCCCGAAGTTGACGCCGGCCTGGCAGGTGCCGTGCCAGGTGGCCGGGACGGGGATGCCGGTGCCGCCCTGGAAGGCCTCGCTCTCGGGCCAGATGCCGGTGTCGACGACGCCGACAACCGTCCCGGCGCCGGCGTTCTTGGCGCCACCGAGCTGGCTCCAGAGACCGCCCGTCTTGCTCAGGCCGAGGAAGGCGGGAGAGTCCGTGGTGTCCGGCTGACGCAGCGCGTCCTTCTCGAGGCTCACGACGCCGGCGATCTTCGCCAGGCGGGCTGCCTGCTTGGCCGTGAGCTGCGTTGCCACGGCGTTGTTGGTGACCGTGTAGTCGTAGAGCTTGGTGGCGCCGACGGCGGAGAGCGCGGCGTCGTGGCGGGAGGTCAGGTGACCTCGCCAGGCCTTGACGGCGCTGGACGACGTGGCGAGCTTCTTGCCCCGCGCAGGTCGCGTGGCGGCGAATCCCTTCTGGGTGCCGTCGTAGGAGGCGGCGGGGTCCTCGTTGAAGGTGACGATGTAGCGACCGGCGGAGTACGCCGTTGCCGCGCGGCTGGTGCCGGATGGTGCCGGCGCGGCGGTGGCTGTCCCGGTGGTGACTGCCGTGGACGTCAGGAGTCCAGCGGCGGCGACGAGCCCGAGGTTGCGAGCTACGCCACGATGAAACAATCCGCGCATGCGACGGCCTTCCCGTAGGTGTTGCGAGAGAGCCGGCCCGCTGCAGGGGGCCGGCTCGTGCTGCACGGAACCCTCCGATGTTCCCGCGGTTCCGTCAACCAAAACGTCCAAAAGAGGGGCACAAACTTCGCACCGAAGCCGCCTCATCACCCTCCGTAGCCACACTCCGCCCATTCGACCACGTGAGGTAGGCGAGACCGTGCCGCAACAGCCCTGCAGGCCTGTTGCGGCCCTGTTTCGCCTCGTGGGGCGGCCGAGCGCGCAGCCGCCGAGGTGCGCCATCGCGTGGGAGGATGAGAAGTCCCCACCTGCTGACCGAGACGTCTGGATCCTGCGTGCGCCCGAAAGCTCCCGAGCCCAGCCGCACCGATCCCGCGTTGATCCGCAACTTCTGCATCATCGCCCACATCGATCACGGCAAGTCGACGCTGGCCGACCGCATGCTGCAGCTGACCGGCGTCGTCGACGACCGCACGATGCGCGCTCAGTACCTCGACCGGATGGACATTGAGCGCGAGCGCGGCATCACGATCAAGAGCCAGGCCGTCCGGCTGCCCTGGGCCGCCGCCGACGGCCAGGTGAACATCCTGAACATGATCGACACACCGGGCCACGTCGACTTCACCTACGAGGTCTCCCGGTCGCTCGCCGCCTGCGAGGGCGCGGTCCTCCTCGTCGACGCGGCCCAGGGCATCGAGGCGCAGACGCTCGCGAACCACTACCTCGCCCTCGAGAACGACCTGCAGCTCATCCCGGTGCTGAACAAGATCGACCTGCCGGCCGCCCAGCCGGAGCGCTACGCGGCCGAGCTCGCGCACGTCATCGGCTGCGACCCCGCCGACGTCCTCCGGGTCAGCGCCAAGACCGGTGACGGGGTCCGCGAGCTGCTCGACGAGATCGTCCGGCTCGTCCCGGCGCCGACCGGCGACCCCGCCGCACCCGCGCGGGCGATGATCTTCGACAGCGTGTACGACGTGTACCGCGGCGTCGTCACCTACGTCCGCGTCATCGACGGACACCTGTCGCCACGTGAACGCATCCTCATGATGTCGACCAAGGCGACCCACGAGATGCTCGAGATAGGCGTCATCTCACCCGAGCCGGTCCCCGCCGTCGGCTTGGGAGTCGGCGAGGTGGGCTACCTCATCACCGGCGTCAAGGACGTGCGCCAGTCGAAGGTCGGCGACACCGTGACCAACGCCGGTAAGCCGGCCCGCGAGCCCTTGCACGGCTACAAGGAGCCGCGCCCGATGGTGTTCTCCGGGCTGTATCCAGTCGAGGGCGGCGACTACCCGGTCCTGCGTGACGCGCTGGAGCGTCTCCAGCTCAACGACGCGGCCCTGGTGTGGGAGCCGGAGACGTCGGCTGCTCTTGGCTTCGGGTTCCGGTGCGGGTTCCTCGGTCTGCTGCACCTGGAGATCGTGCGCGAGCGGCTGGAGCGTGAGTTCGACCTGAACCTCATCGCGACGGCTCCCAACGTCGTCTATCGAGTGGTGATGGAAGACGGCTCGGAGCACGTCGTGACCAACCCGAGCGAGTTCCCGATGGGCAAGATCGCCGAGGTGTGGGAGCCCGTCGTACGCGCAACCATCCTCTCGCCCAGCGACTACATCGGGGCGATCATGGAGCTCTGCCAGAGCCGTCGCGGCACGCTGCGCGGCATGGACTACCTGTCCGAAGAGCGCGTGGAGCTGCGGTACACCCTTCCGTTGGCCGAGATCATCTTCGACTTCTTCGACAACCTGAAGTCCAAGACCCGCGGCTACGCGTCGCTCGACTACGAGGTCGATGGCGAGCAGCCGTCCGACCTGGTCAAGGTGGACATCCTCCTGCAGGGCGAGAACGTCGACGCGTTCAGCTCCATCGTGCACAAGGACAAGGCCTACGCGTACGGCGTGCACATGACCCAACGGCTGCGCGAGCTCATTCCGCGCCAGCAGTTCGAAGTCCCGATCCAGGCGGCCGTCGGCTCGCGCATCATCGCCCGCGAGAGCATCCGGGCCATCCGCAAGGACGTGCTCGCGAAGTGCTACGGCGGTGACATCACCCGCAAGCGCAAGCTGCTCGAGAAGCAGAAGGAGGGCAAGAAGCGGATGAAGATGGTCGGCCGGGTCGAGGTCCCTCAGGAAGCATTCATCGCCGCCCTCTCGACCGACGACACCGCCGAGAAGGGAAAGCGATGACCGGCCGGCTGCTGTCGGTGAACGTCGTGCAGGAGCTGATCCCGGATCGGCTCGGCGTGCTCGACCGCACGGCGATCGACAAGAGACCGGTCGACGGCCGGGTTGCCGTGTCGGTGCCCGGTCACGCGGGAGTCGGTCTTGCCGGCGACCAGATCTACGACCGCGAGTACCACGGCGGCCCCGATCAGGCGATCTACGCGTACGCCGCGGAGGACCGGGCCTGGTGGGCCGCCGAGCTCGGCCGGGAGATCGCGGCCGGGGCGTTCGGCGAGAACCTCACGACCGAGGGCGTGGACGTGACCGGCGCCGTCATCGGTGAGCGCTGGCAGATCGGTGCGGACGGTCTCGTCCTCGAGGTCACTGCCCCACGCATCCCGTGCCGCACCTTCCAGGGCTGGATGGACGAGCCGCACTGGGTCAAGC
>JAVEDB010000047.1 GCA_030841185.1 Actinomycetota bacterium | reverse complement strand
ATGCACGGCCAGTGGGACTGGATGCGCGACCCGAAGATCCACTCGACCACGTGGGAGTGGGACAACGCCTCCCCGTCCGAGCAGTGGAAGCATTCGCACAACGAGCTGCACCACACGTACACGAACGTCATCGGCAAGGACAACGACCTCGGCTACGGCATCATGCGCGTCGACGAGGACCAGCGCTGGGTGCCGCTCTACCTGGCCCAGCCGCTGTGGAACTTTCTCAACGCCTGCGTCTTCGAGTACGGCATCGCCGCCTACGACCTCGAGCTCGGCAAGAACCTGTCCTCGGACGAGCGCCGGAGCAGCCCCGAGTTCAAGGCCCGCGCGAAGGTGACGCTGAAGAAGATCAGGAAGCAGATGACCAAGGACTACGTCGTGCACCCGCTGCTGTCCGGCCCCTCGGCGGTGACCACCCTGACGGCGAACATGACGGCCAACCTGGTCCGCAACCTGTGGACCCACTCAGTCATCATGTGCGGCCACTTCCCCGAAGGCGTGCAGACCTTCGAGCGCCAGTCGATCGAGGGCGAGACCCGCGGCGAGTGGTACCTGCGGCAGATGCTCGGCTCGGCGAACATCAACGGCAGCAAGGCCATGCACTTCATGACCGGAAACCTGTCGTTCCAGGTCGAGCACCACCTGTTCCCGGACTTGCCGAGCAACCGCTACGCCGAGATCGCCCCGCGGGTGCAGGAGCTGTTCGCGAAGTACGACCTGCCCTACATCACCGGCTCGCTGCCCCGCCAGGTCGCCTCGGCGTGGCGCAAGGTCTTCCGGCTCTCGCTCCCGAACGGGTTCGCGACGAAGGCACAGGCCGCCGTGCTCGACATCAGCCGCCGCGACTCCCGTCGTCCCGCGAAGTCCGTCGCGGCCTGATCCGCGCAGCCACGGTTCCACCGGTTGCCCTCGCAATGTCGGCAGTCGGTGTGCCGGGCCAGCGCGCGCGGCTCCGGCCACGAACGAGCGGGGATCGAGGACAGGCTCAGCTCCATTGACGATCAGCGCGCCACGGGACCTCGCCGACCGCCATAGGAGGCGACGAGGGCGTCGGCCACGGTGGCGGCGTCCGTCTGGGCCAGGGCGGACGGGTACTCGGGCAGCAGGTCGTCCCAGACGACCAGCCACGACCCGAACAGCTGGGCCTGACCTTCGGGACGTGCGAAGAACCAGACGTGCAGGTGGGCGCCGCCGTCACCGATGCGGTAGACGTGACATCGGCTGATGTGCGGCACGGCTTGGACGTGTCGGGCGAGGTGCGTACTCAGGACGCCTAGCTCGGCCGCGAGGTCGTCGGTGAGGTCCGCTAGGTCGTGGTGGTCACGCGGATGCAGCATGAGAACGAGTGGCACTCCGACCCCAAGGATCTGGGTCAGCCGCCAGTGATCGTCGAGCCAGATGCCCTCGTCGCGACGCTGGCAGGATTCGCAGTCCGCTGGGTCTTCCCCGTGCCGGGGCGGTTCCGGAACAACCGGCGGGCGAAGCCGCGACACCCGCAGGCCGTCGGCCTCGAAGGGGCTGATGTCCCAGCCAGTCATTCGCGACAGCGGCAGCCGCTGCTCGTCGTCGGCCGCAGCGACCGCATGGCTGTAGAACTCCTCGGGCGACAGTGGCATGCGCCGACGCTAACCGAACCACTGCCCCGACCGCTGCGGGTGGTGGCCCGGTCGGTTGATCGGACCCCGGCGAGGTCGCCCGGGATGGTTCAGGTCAGAGGCAACTACGCAGTAGCGGCACCCATGCGCGCAAAACACGTGCGGGCTATCTGAGAAAGTCGGCGCCTTCGAGGCCGCTGGGGTCAGAAGTCAACAAGCTCTCGTAGACGCCGTTGAGGACCCGCCCAGTTCGATGGGCGTTTCCATCCTCGTCGTAGCGGACCTCATCGAGAGTCCACCCCGGTGCATCGGCGGGTGCCTCAACGTCACCGGCGTCCAGCAGCTGGAGCACACCGAATGCAGCCTCGTAGGCGTACCCACGCATCGCTTGGATGACGTCCTCGACACTTGCGCCCGCCTCGATCGCCCTGCTCGCCGGGGCGTACCGGGTAACGGTGTCCGGGGTGAGGCCGTTGATGCAGCTCGCCCAGATTGCCCGAACGAGGAGCCAGGTCGCCTCTTGGGCGATGTCCTCCGTGATCTCCGACTGCGCCCAACTCTCCGGGTCCGGCGCTCCGAGAGACCGCATTCGCTCAACGAGGTCGTAGGTTCGCTCAATCGCCATGGAGCGATCCTGCCGGTTCCGGTAATAGTCATCAGCCACCGGTCGGACGACACGCGTGAAACGCAGTTATGTACGGGCGAGTCCATGGTGGCGTACGAGACGCGGGACCATCGCACATGGCCAACCGTGCCACGGCAGGTCGTCCCGGATGGAGGGTGCATCGAATGTCCGCGAATCAGCCCGCCGCCCAACCAGTCCCGCGCGCTAGCCTGCTACTGACCGTACTGACTCTGGCATGCGCGTTCACGGCCCCGGTCGTGCTCTACGTCAAGGGACTGGACTCCCTGCTGAACTCGCCTTCGACAGCCGCGTGGGCGTTTCTACCGACCGCGCTCGGCATCTTGGGTCTGGGCGTCGGGATGGCTAACCTCCGGAAGCTTGCAGGTGGCGTCAAGGGTCCCGCCCGCAGGTTCGCGCGGTTCGCAACCGTCATGGCTGGTGTGGTTCCCGGGGTCACCGCACTGATCGTGCTTTTCCTGGCCTGGTTGAACGGTCCCGGCGGGGGATAGCGGCTCAGCAACCACAGGGAACGACGGCGCACGTGGTCCGCTGCGAAACACCCGAACATGCGCCGCTCGTAGTCCCGCGCTTTCCCCGCAGTCGGACGCGCCGGTCACGCATGATCAACTTCGTCGCATCGGAGCGCATCCCGAAGATCGCTCAGTCGCACCGGATCCCGCTCGATGCTGCCCGACCCCGATGGCCTTCAAGACGTTCGTGATCACACGTTGAAGCGGAACTCCACGACGTCGCCGTCCTGCATGACGTAGTCCTTGCCCTCGATCCGGACTCGTCCACGCGACTTCGCCTCGGTCATCGAACCCGCCGCGACGAGGTCGTCGAAGCCGACCACCTCGGCCTTGATGAACCCGCGCTGGAAGTCGGTGTGGATCACGCCCGCCGCCTGCGGCGCGGTCGCACCGACCGGGATCGTCCACGCGCGTGACTCCTTGGGCCCCGCCGTGAGATAGGTCTGCAAGCCGAGCGTCCGGAAGCCCACGTGCGCGAGCTGGTCCAGTCCGGACTCGTCCTGGCCCACCGACTGCAGCAGCTCGAGCGCCTCGGCCTCCGGCAGCTCCACGAGCTCCGACTCGATCTTCGCGTCGAGGAAGATCGCCTCGGCCGGCGCGATCAGGGCCCGCATCTCGTCCTTGAACGCGTCGTCCGTGAGCTCGTCCTCATCGACGTTGAACACATAGATAAAGGGCTTCGCCGTGAGCAGCTGAAGCTCGCGCAGGTCAGCGAGGTCTACCCCAGCGGCGGCTGCGCCGGCGTACAGAGTCGTACCCCGGTCCAGCAGATCGCGCGCCTTCGTCACCGCCGACAGGAACGCCGCCGCGTCCTTCTGCTTGTCCTTCGCCAGCCGCGTCTCCTTCTCCAGCCGGGGCAACGCCTTCTCCACCGTCTGCAGGTCCGCCAGGATCAGCTCGGTGTTGATCGTCTCGATGTCGTCCTTCGGCGCGACCTCCCCCTCGACGTGCACCACGTCCGGGTCACGGAACGCCCTGATCACCTGACAGATCGCGTCGGACTCACGGATGTTGGCAAGGAACTTGTTGCCGAGCCCCTCCCCCTCGGACGCACCGCGGACGATCCCGGCGATGTCGACGAACGACACGGCAGCTGGCACGATGCGCGCGGATCCGAAGATGTCCGAGAGGATCGCCAGGCGGGGATCGGGCACCCCGACGACGCCGACGTTCGGCTCGATGGTGGCGAACGGGTAGTTCGCGGCCAGGACGTCGTTCTTCGTCAGGGCGTTGAACAGCGTGGACTTGCCGACGTTGGGCAGGCCGACGATCCCGATGGTGAGGCTCACAGGATTCAAGGGTACGGCGGTTCGCTGCCCGGACTTGTCGTACCCCTCGGTCACCCTGGGCACATGAACGTTCTCGTGCTCCTTCTCGGTCTGGCGGCCGGCTTCGGCGTCGGCCTGCTCGTCGCCCAGGGCCGCGGGCTGACCGCTCGCGACCTGCAGGCGCGTGACAGGCAGCTCCTCGATCTCGCGGACAGCCGGTTCCGGGAGGCCAGCGTGCGAGCCGAGGGTGACCTCGACCAGCGCCGCGCCGCCGTGGAACACCTGGTGGCGCCGCTTCGCGAGACCCTCGGTCGAGTCGAGGGGCAGCTCCACGAGCTCGAGCGCGCTCGGCTGACGGCCTACACCGCGCTCTCCGAGCAGGTGGGCTTCGCCCGGCAGGCCTCCGACCAGCTGCGTGACCAGACCTCGTCACTCGTCACCGCTCTGCGCGCACCGCAGGCCCGCGGCCGCTGGGGCGAGATGCAGCTGCGCCGGGTCGTGGAGATGGCCGGCATGGTCGAGCACTGCGACTTCTCCGAGCAGGCCACCGCGACAACGGCTGACGGCACCATCCGTCCCGACATGGTCGTGCGACTTGCCGGCGGCAAGCAGGTCGTTGTCGACGCCAAGGTCTCCTTGTCCGCCTACCTCCAGGCCGCCGAGAGCAGCGATGCCACGGTGATCGAGGACCGCATCACTGCGCACGCGCGGCAGCTGCGGGCCCACGTCGACGGGCTCGCCGCCAAGGAGTACTGGCGCGCGTTCCAGCCGACGCCGGAGTTCGTCGTGCTGTTCGTGCCCGGGGACGCATTCCTGGCACCAGCCCTGGAGAAGGACCCGGAGCTGCTCGAGCACGCGATGCGCAAGCGCGTACTCATCGCCACCCCGACGACGCTGATGGCGATGCTGCGCACCATCGCCTACTCGTGGCAGCAGGAGGCACTGACGGCGCATGCCCGAACGGTGTTCGAGCTGGGTCAGGAGCTCTACCGGCGGCTCGGCGGGCTCGGCAACCATGTCGACAAGCTCGGCCGCTCGCTCAGCCGGGCCGTCGACGACTACAACCGGACGGTCGGCTCGCTGGAGCGCACGGTGCTCTCCCAGGCCCGGAAGATGGCCGAGCTCGACGTCACGGATCTCGAGCTCCCCGTCCCGACCATGGTCGACGCGGCACCGCGCCCACTCACGTCTCCAGAGCTCCTCGCGCCCGACCAGGACGCCGACCTGCGAGTCGTGCGGCGCTCCGCCGGCTGAGCACACCGACCGTCCCGCCCAGGCGTGTCTCCCGGGGACGGGGCTCGCCGACACCTACCGTTGCCGGGTGACGATCACCACCGGGCCCGACCGCAAGCCGCCCGCGCTGCAGCTGCCACCCGGGCTCTCCCCGCGCCGGACGCCGGCTCCCGTGGTGGCCGCAGCCGAGGGACCGGTCGAGGTCCCCCGGCCGCAGATCTCCCGCCGGGGCCTGACCGCCGCCGGCGGCGCGGTGATCGCGATCCTGGCCATGTGCCTTGGCGTCGCCGCCGATGCGGCCTTCGGACACCCGCTCGGGGTGGCGACCTCGACGGTGTTCCTCGTCGTCTGCGGCGCGATCCCACTTCTCGTCCGCCGACACGTGTGGGTCACGCCACTCGTGCTGGCGCCGTTGCTCTGGGGCGGCGCCGCGACCGTCCTTGCGATGTCGAACGGCCAGAACGCCAACCGCCGCGAGGTCGTGCTCGACGTCGCCACGATGCTCACGATCACCGCACCCGTGCTGTACGCCGGGACCGTCCTCGCGGTCGCCGTGTTCGTCGGCCGCCTCGCCGTCACCTCAGCCGCGCGACAGCTCCACCGGTCCGACGGTCAGGCGACGCCGGCCGCGCGCATGTCGCGCCGCAGCTCGGGCGGCAACGCGAACAGCAGGCTCTCCTCCGCCGAGACGACCTCCTCGACGTCTGTGTAGCCCCGCTCGGCCAGCCAGTCGAGCACCCCGCGCACGAGGATCTCCGGCACCGACGCGCCACTGGTGAGCCCGACCGTCGAGACACCTTCGAGCCACGCCTCCTCCAGCTCGGATGCCTTGTCGACCAGCCGCGCCCCCTTGGCGCCGTGCTCGAGAGCGACCTCGACCAGCCGCACCGAGTTCGACGAGTTCGTCGAGCCGACGACGATCATCAGGTCGGATCGCGCGGCGATCTCCTTGACCGCCACCTGGCGGTTCTGGGTGGCGTAGCAGATGTCGTCGCTCGGCGGGTCCATCAGTGCCGGGAAGCGCTCGCGCAGCCGGCGTACGGTCTCCTGGGTCTCGTCCACCGACAGCGTCGTCTGCGACAGCCAGGCCACCTTCTGCGGGTCGCGCACGACGACGTTCGGTACGTCGTCCGGGCCGTCGACCAGATGGATGTGGTCGGGCGCCTCCCCCGTCGTACCCACGACCTCCTCGTGCCCGTCGTGGCCGATCAGCAGGATGTCGTAGTCGTCGCTGGCGAACCGGCGCGCCTCGTGGTGCACCTTGGTGACCAACGGGCACGTCGCGTCGACGGTCCGCAGGTTGCGCGCACTCGCCTCCACGTGGACGACCGGGGCGACACCGTGCGCCGACAGCACCACCGTCGCACCCTCGGGCACCTCGTCGGTCTCCTCGACGAACACGGCGCCGCGCTCGCGCAGCGTGTCGACGACGTGCTTGTTGTGCACGATCTGCTTGCGCACGTAGACCGGCGCGCCATACGTCTCGAGGGCCTTCTCCACCGCGATGACGGCCCGGTCCACGCCCGCGCAGTAACCGCGCGGCGCAGCCAGCAGGACACGTCCGTTGCCAGTCATGCCTCCATCGTAGGTCGGGCCCCGCGACGACCGAGCCCGAGCGACCCGCTCGCTACGCTGCCCGACGTGTCCTTGGTCACATCGCCGGAGCAGCCGGTCCCGGTCCGGCGGATCTCCCAGCTGATGGCCCAGTGGATCGCCCGCCTCGGCGCGGTCTGGGTCGAGGGCCAGGTCACCCAGGTCACCCGCCGACCGGGGCAGCGGACCGCGTTTCTCACGCTGCGAGATCCCAGCGCCGACATCTCGCTGCCGGTGACCTGTTCGGTGGCGCTCCTCGACGCGCTCCCCGGCGGCCTGCAGGACGGTGCGCACGTCGTCGTGCACGCCAAGCCCAGCTTCTACGCGACCCGCGGCTCGCTCTCGCTGGCCGCCGACGACATCCGGGCCGTGGGGGTCGGGGAGCTGCTGGCCCGGCTGGAGCACCTCAGGAAGGTCCTCACCGCCGAGGGCCTTTTCGACGTCGCCCGCAAGCGCCCGCTCCCGTTCCTGCCCGCCGTCGTGGGTGTCGTCTGCGGCCGGGCGTCGGCCGCGGAGCAGGATGTGGTCCAGAACGCCCGTCGGCGCTGGCCCGCGGTGCGCTTCCGGATCGAGGAGGTCGCCGTGCAGGGCCCGACGGCGGTGACCGACGTGAGCGAGGCCGTGTCGCGGCTGGACGCCGATGCCGAGGTCGACGTCATCGTGGTCACCCGCGGTGGTGGGTCGCTCGAGGACCTGCTGCCGTTCAGCAACGAGGCGCTGCTTCGGGTCGTCGCGGCCTGCCGGACGCCGGTGGTGAGCGCGATCGGCCACGAGGCGGACACGCCGCTGCTCGACCTGGTGGCGGATGTCCGAGCAAGCACGCCCACCGACGCCGCGAAGCGCGTCGTACCCGACGTGGGTGAAGAGACGGCGCGCGTGACGCAGCTGCGGGGCCGCACTCGCGACGCGATCCACGCGGTCCTGGCCCGCGAAGGCGCGGCGCTGGCAGCCACCCGCAGCCGCCCGGTGCTCGCCCACCCGCAGGTGATGATCGCCGACCGACGCGAGGCGGTGGAGCGCCTCGTCGAGCGCAGCCGGCGGTGCCTCGGCGCCGCGCTGGACCGGGCCGCGGACAACCTGGCCCACACCCGGGCGCGGGTCACGTCACTCTCCCCTGCCGCGACGCTGGAACGCGGGTACGCCGTGGTGCAGCGCCCCGACGGTGTGGTCGTGCGGCGGCCGGGCGACGTCGACCAGGGCGACGCGCTCCGGGTCCGACTGGCAGAGGGCGAGATCGCCGCGACCGTCGCGTGACGTCCGCGGATCCGGCGGCGTCGCTGCTGCCCCTAGGCTGACGGCCATGTCTGGCGAGACCGCGTCCTCCCAGCGCCCGAGCTACGAGGCCGCCCGCGAGGAGCTCGTCGAGGTGGTCCGGCGGCTCGAGGCCGGCGGGACCACGCTCGAGGACTCGCTGGCGCTGTGGGAACGCGGCGAGGAGCTCGCGACCATCTGCCAGGAATGGCTGGACGGGGCCCGGGCCCGTCTCGACCAGGCCCTCAAGGCCGAGGGCGACGCTCCGACCGCAGAAGCCTGAGGGCGCAGACTCAGCCGGTGCGCAGGGCGGCGGCCAGCGCATCGAGCTCCGACCAGGCCGCGCCGCCGACGACGAGGGTCGTGACCGGACCTTCGCGCAGCAGCAGCGCCCGCGGCTCGGGCCGGCCACCCTCGAGCCGGCGCCAGCTGCGGTCACCGATCCGGACGACGCCCGTCGGCTTGCCGCCGCTCGCGAACCCGTCGAGGAACACGCCGGGCGGCCCGTCGCTCTGCTCGAGCCCGGCGTAGTCCCCGCGCGGGGTCACGTAGCCGATGTGCCACTCAAGGGCAGCGCCGTTCCGCCTCACCCGGACACTCGTGGGCCGCCACCGCGTACCCAGCCCGACCGGCGCCAGGACGGGATAGCCCGCCTGGCTCCTCGCCTCGGCCAGGCTCACCGCCGGATCGACGGTCGTCACGACGGCGGCATGGTCACGCGTGCTCAGCATCAGCACGACGGCGACCACCGCCAGCACGATCGCGAGCGAGCGCACCAGGTCCCCCGCCGACTGGGTACGCCGCGGCCGTGCCTCGTCAGTCACCGCACTATCGTCGCCGATCCCGGTCCGGCCGGCCCCGGCGGCACGGTCCGCGGGCCGGCCCGCGGACTACCATCCCCCGCATGGCCAACCCCGAAGCGCCGGACCGCAACCTCGCGCTCGAGCTGGTGCGCGTCACCGAGGCCGCCGCGATGGCCGCCGGTCGCTGGGTGGGGCGCGGGGACAAGAACGGCGCCGACGCAGCAGCGGTCAACGCCATGCGGCAGCTGATCCACACCGTAAGCATGACCGGCGTCGTCGTGATCGGGGAGGGCGAGAAAGACGAAGCGCCGATGCTCTTCAACGGCGAGCACGTCGGCGACGGCAAGGGCCCGGAGTGCGATGTCGCCGTCGACCCGATCGACGGGACACGGCTGACCGCGCTCGGCATGGGCAACTCGGTGTCCGTGATGGCGGTGTCGGAACGGGGCTCGATGTTCGACCCGTCCGCGGTGTTCTACATGGAGAAGCTCGCCACCGGTCCGGAGGCGGCCGACGTGGTCGACATCCGGCTGCCCGCCTCCGAGAACGTACGCCGGGTCGCGCGGGCCAAGCGCGAGTCACCCTCCGACGTCACCGTGGTGATCCTCGACCGGCCACGTCACCAGCCCATCGTCGACGACGTCCGATCGACCGGCGCCCGCATCAAGTTCATCACCGACGGCGACGTCGCCGGCGCCATCATGGCGGCCCGCGAGGGCACCGGCATCGACCTCATGCTGGGCATCGGCGGCACTCCCGAGGGCATCATCGCCGCCTGTGCGCTGAAGACCCTCGGCGGCGTCATCCAGGGACGGCTGTGGCCCAAGGACGACGACGAGCGGCAGAAGGCGATCGATGCCGGTCACGACCTGGACCGGGTGCTGCTCACCGACGAGCTGGTCCGAGGCGAGGACGTCTTCTTCGTCGCCACGGGCATCACCGACGGTGAGCTCCTCCAGGGAGTGCGCTACCGAGGCGGTTGCGTCCGCACGCACTCGATCGTGATGCGCTCGCGCAGCGGCACCATTCGCACGGTGGAGAGCGAGCACAAGCTGGAGAAGCTGCGGGCTTACGCCACCGTCAACTTCGACGGCGGCACCTGAGCCTCGTGGCTTTCGACCCCACGGTTCTCCCCGACGACCTGCCGGTCCCGGTCGACGACGGGGCCGCTGACCACCTGCCGGGTCTGCGCCTGCCATCGGTCCCGCTGCCCGCGACCGACGGCGAGGACGTCGACCTCGCGCCGCTTTCCGGACGCACCGTCGTCTACGCCTACCCGCGCACCGGCCGGCCCGGGGAGGACTCGCTGGTGGCCGACTGGGACGCCATCCCCGGCGCCCGCGGTTGTACGCCGGAGTCGTGCGGATTCCGCGACCATCACGACGAGCTGGCCGCACTCGGCGTACGCGTGCATGGCCTGTCGACCCAGGACACCGACTACCAGCGCGAGGCGGTCGAGCGACTGGGGTTGCCGTTCAGCCTGCTCTCCGACGCGCAGCTGGCGCTGACCCGCGCCCTCGACCTGCCGACTTTCGCGGCGGCGGATCAGGTGCTGCTGCGCCGGCTCACGCTGCTGGTGCAGGACGGCGTCGTGGAGCACGTCTGGTACCCGGTCTTCCCGCCGGATCTGCACGCCGCCGAGGTGCTCGCCTTCCTGCGGGGTCAGTCGGGCTGAGCCGGATCCGCCTCAGCCGGCGCAACTGCGGGATGGTCGTGCGCGTGGTGCTCGCGCTGGTGCTGCGCGTCGCCGCAGTGCACCGGGTCCTCGAGGCACTCAGGGTCCTCATCGAGATGACCCGACCCGCCCCCGTGGGAGGCGGCTGCGCTCTTCTCGGGGCCCGATCCGGTCATGCCCGCACGATACGCGCCGGCCGCAAAATCGGGACGACGGCTGTCGGGCGCCGCATCTAGGGTGGTCGACCGTGGACGGCACCGGGGTGGCACTGCGCGTCTCCGGTGCGGTGAAGCGCTACGGCGCCGTCACGGCCGTCGATGGTCTCGATCTGGACATCCGGCCCGGCACCTGCCTGGGCCTGCTCGGCCCGAACGGCGCTGGCAAGTCCACCACGATGCGCCTGCTCACCGGCCAGTCGCGCGCCGACGCAGGCACGATCGAGGTGATGGGCTACCGCATCCCCGACCAGTCCAAGCAGGCGCGAGCCCTGATGGGCGTCGTGCCGCAGCAGGACAACCTCGACATCGAGCTGACGGCGCGGCAGAACCTCGAGGTCTTCGCCCACCTCTACCGGGTTCCGGCGCAGAGCCGCCGCGCGGCGGTCGACTGGGCTCTCGACCTGGCGCACCTCACCGACCGGGCGGACACCAAGACGGAGAAGCTCTCGGGCGGCATGCGCCGCCGGCTGCTGATCGCCCGGGGGCTCGTGCACCGGCCGAAGTTCGTGTTGCTGGACGAGCCCACGGTCGGCCTCGACCCGCAGGTGCGGCAGGAGCTGTGGAGCCTGGTCGACGGCCTGCGCAGCGAAGGGGTGACGGTCCTGATGTCCACCCACTACATCGAGGAGGCTGAGCGCCTCGCCGACGACGTCGCAGTGATGTCGCACGGCCGGGTCATCGCCCGCGGCCGCCCGTCGGAGCTGCTCGACGAGCACGCGGGCCGGACCGCCGTCGAGTACTACGGAACCCCGCAACGCCTCCAGGAGGTGCAGGACATCGCAACTGCCGCGGGTCTCCCGTCGCGGCGCAACGGTCCGGCCGTCTCGGTGCTGCGGGCCGACCGCATTTCCGCCGAGGTGGCCGACAAGCTCGGCGACGGCGTTCACCGGCCGGCCAGCCTCGAGGACGTCTTCGTGCTTCTCACCGGGGAGGTGATCGAGTGACGACGGAGCGCACTGCCCCTGCTCGGCCGATGACCCGCGTCCGCTGGCTGGAGATGTCGGCGGTCACCGGCGTGTGGAAGCGCGAGACGACGCTGTTCCGGCGCTACTGGCTGTCGACCACGTTCTCCTCCGTGGTCGAGCCGACGATCTACCTGCTGGCGTTCGGCTTCGGTTTCGGGTCGCTCGTCTCGGTGGTCGCCGGCTACCGGTACATCGAGTTCCTCGGCACCGGCGTCGTCGCGACGGCGGTGCTGTTCTCCAGCGCCTTCGCCGGCATGTTCGCGACCTTCATCCGGCGCGTCTTCCAGAAGTCGTACGACGCCATCCTCGCCACCCCCGTCGACGTGCACGAGCTCGTCGCTGCCGAAGCGTCCTGGATCGCCGCCAAGGCCGGCGTCTATGGGTGCGCGCCGCTGCTCGTCGCGATCGCCTTCGGGCTGGACCCGTCCTGGGGGATGTTCCTGGTCCCGCTCATCGGCTTTCTCACCGGGCTGGGCTTCGCGCTGTTCGGCATCTGGGTGTCGGCGATCGTGCCGTCGATCGACTCGTTCAACTACATCATCTCGGGGGTGCTGACCCCCCTGTTCCTCGTCGCCGGCACCTTCTTCCCGCTGGACGGCCTGCCCCAATGGGCCCGCGCGCTGGCACAGGTCAACCCGCTCTACCACTGCGTCCAACTGGTGCGCGACGCGGCTTTTCACGTGCGCCCGTTGGACGACCTCTACCACGCGGCCGTGCTGGCCGTGTTCGCGGCGCTGATGGGTTTCCTGGCCGAGCGCAAGATGCGGGCCCGGCTGATCGACTGACGCGGCACGGTGGGGAACCGGCCCGCGTGGGACTGCGTCCTAGAGCCGTGACGAGGTTCCGAGGGACTGCCGCTGTCGTCTCTGCCGTCGCCGTCGCAGGCCTGTTCGGCGGCTGCGCGCGAGGCGGTGGCCCGGATGTCGTCGGAGGACCTGCCACCGCCGCCCCGACCACGTTGAGCCCTGCGGCTGCGTCGTGTCCTCCTTCAGGCGGCAGCAGGACCGCGATGATCGACTGGGTCCCGTTCGTGCGCGTCCACGGCCGGACATTCGACGCGGCCGGCGCCAACCAGCCGATCGTCGTACCTGCCGACCGGATCGGCGACGTGGTCGCCGTCGTCAGCTGCCGGATCGCCGACGTGGTGACGGACCCGTCGTACCGGCCGCGTGATGGCGACGCGTCGTTCCTGCCCGTGGGCACCGCCTTGCACGCGTTCTCGGGGGGCCGTCCGGACCTGCGGCTGGCCGCGCGAGAGAACGGGTCCTGGCGCGTCTACCAGGTCACCGACCTCCCAACCGCTCGGACCGGCGCGGACCTGCTCGACCTCGGGGGTGGCGTGCTCCGGATCGAGCTCCTGGACGGGGACACGGCCACGCGCGTGCTGGACTCGGTCTCCGAGGCCGCCACGGTGCAGCGCATCGTTGGCGCGGTGCTGGCCGCCCCGACGGAGCCGCTCAAGCCCGGCGGAGTCTCCGAATCCCCGCTGTTCGTGCGCTTCGTCCTCGCCGACGGGACTTTCGTCGAGCGGCCGTGGCAGGTGCAGGCCCGGCTGCTCGCCAACCGCCTGCGCGCGCCGGCCGAGCTGAGTCTGCTGCACGCATCGGGCTAGTCCTAGGCTGAGGCCGACGGGCTACGGCGAGGGGCGACATGAGCGAGCAGGGCAGCGAGTTCCGGATCGAGCACGACTCGATGGGCGACGTACAGGTCCCTGCAAACGCGAAGTGGCGGGCGCAGACCCAACGGGCCGTCGAGAACTTCCCCATCTCGGGACACACCCTCGAACGCTCGAACATCGAGGCGCTGGCCCGCATCAAGGCAGCGGCGGCGTCGGTCAACGTCGACCTCGGGGTCCTCGACGCCGACGTGGCCAAGGCGATCGTCGAAGCCGCCGAGGAGGTCGCCCGCGGCGACTGGGACGACCAGTTCCCGATCGACGTGTTCCAGACGGGGTCCGGCACGTCGAGCAACATGAACGCCAACGAGGTCATCGCCACCCTGGCCAGCGAGAAGCTCGGCCGCGAGGTTCACCCCAACGACGACGTCAACGCCTCCCAGTCCTCGAACGACGTCTTCCCGTCGTCCATCCACATTGCCGCGACCAGTGCCGTCGTCAACGACCTCGTCCCGGCACTGGAGCACCTCGAGGCCGCGCTGTCGCGCAAGGCCGAGGAGTTCAGCTCGGTGGTGAAGTCCGGGCGCACCCACCTGATGGACGCGACGCCCGTCACACTCGGCCAGGAGTTCGGTGGTTACGCCGCCCAGGTCCAGCTAGGCGTGGAGCGGCTGCGCGCCTCGCTGCCGCGACTGGCGGAGCTGCCGCTCGGCGGCACTGCCGTCGGCACCGGCATCAACACCCCGCCGGGGTTCCCGGCCCGGGTCATCGAGGAGGTCGCCCGCACCACCGGCCTCCCGCTGACCGAGGCGCGCAACCACTTCGAGGCGCAGGGAGCGCGCGACGGGCTGGTCGAGATCTCCGGCCAGCTGCGCACCATCGCGGTCTCGCTCTACAAGGTGTCCAACGACATCCGGTGGATGGGCTCCGGGCCGCGGACCGGGCTGACCGAGATCTACCTGCCCGACCTGCAGCCCGGCTCCTCGATCATGCCCGGCAAGGTCAACCCGGTCATCCCCGAGGCGCTGTGCATGGTGTGCGCGCAGGTCATCGGCAACGATGCGGCGATCGCGTTCGGCGGCGCGGCCGGCAACTTCGAGCTCAACGTGATGCTGCCGATGCTGGCCCGCAACGTGCTCGAGTCGATCCGGCTGCTGAGCAACATCGCGCGGCTCTTCGCCGACCGCTGCGTCGCCGGCATCACCGCCGACGCGGACCGGTGCCTGGAGTACGCCGAGTCCTCACCGTCTGTCGTGACCCCGCTGAACAAGTACCTCGGTTACGAGACCGCCGCCAAGGTCGCCAAGCAGGCGCTCGCGCAGCGCAAGACGATCCGCGAGGTCGTGCTCGAGAACGGGTACGTCGAGCAGGGCAAGCTCACCATGGAACAGCTCGACGAGGCCCTCGACGTCCTGCGGATGACCCACCCCTGACGGGGTCCGAGGTGGTCAGTACCAGCCTTGGGACTGGGCGGTGTTCCAGGCGCTGCACGGCGAGCCGTAGCGGCCGTTGATGTAGTTCAGGCCCCAGGCGATCTGGGTGGCCGGGTTGGTCCGCCAGTCACTCCCGAATGCCCCCATCTTCGACCCGGGCAGCGCCTGCGGGATTCCGTAGGCGCCGGACGAGGAGTTGCTCGCCTGGGTGTTCCACTGCGACTCCTGGATCCACAAGGAGTTCAGGCAGGCGAACTGGCCGGCGCCCCAGCCGTACTTCTGCTCGGCCATCGCGCGCGCGATGGCCCGCGGGTCACCGGTCGCGCGAGACCGGCTGGCCCGCCGTTCGCGAGCAAGCCGATCGGCCCGGGCCTTTCGAAGGGCCGCCTTGCGCAACCGGTCGGCCTTCTGGTGGGACGCGATCGCCTTCAGCTGCCGCCCGGCGGGGACCGACGGGTTGCGCGAGATGGCCGCGCCCACGGGCAGCGGCCCGATGCGCGTGATCGCTGCCTCGGCGACCGCGGGGACGGCGCCGTCCGTGGTCACGAGGTTGATGCCGGCGGTGGTCGCCCCCACCGCCACGGCGGCTGAGGCCACCACGGCCATCCGCCGAACTGAACGCCGATGTGCAGACACGCAGATCCTTCCCAGCAACTGTGACGAGCCGTTTCACGACCCGTCGCGGCACCCCTGGCGCGGCCTCCGGTTGCTGGTCCCCGAGCGGAGGCTCGGTCTCGCGGACGGCACATTGCTCGGCCGACAAACGCGACACGGTGCGGTCAAGAAGCGCTACTCGTCACTCGCTGTGACGAAAGGGCAACTGTCCCGCACGGGGTATGGCCCTACGACAATGCCCCGACAGAGGCCGAAAATGCCAATCGGGCAAGGGTGTGCTGCGTCACAGTCCGAAATATGCCGACCGCGGCCGCGTCGTGACTCGACTACGCAGAGTCACATCGCCGCCTGAGCGAAGCGCCGGTCGGGTCAGGCCGGCAGGTCCTCGAGCATCTCGGTCACCAGGGCCGCGATCGGGGAGCGCTCGGATCTGGTCAGGGTCACATGGGCGAACAACGGGTGGCCCTTCAATGCCTCGATGACCGAAGCGACGCCGTCGTGGCGGCCGACCCGCAGGTTGTCGCGCTGTGCCACGTCGTGCGTCAGCACCACCCGTGACCCTTGGCCGACGCGAGACAGGACGGTGAGCAACACGTTGCGCTCCAGCGACTGCGCCTCGTCCACGATGACGAACGCGTCATGCAGCGACCGGCCGCGGATGTGCGTCAACGGCAACACCTCGAGCATGCCGCGGTCGAGGATCTCCTCCACGACGTCGGACGTGACCAGCGCACCGAGAGTGTCGAACACGGCCTGCGCCCACGGGTTCATCTTCTCGGCCTCGCTGCCGGGCAGGTAGCCGAGGTCCTGGCCACCGACCGCGTAGAGCGGCCTGAACACCACGACCTTGCGGTGCTGCCGGCGTTCCATCACCGCCTCGAGTCCCGCGCACAAAGCCAACGCGGACTTCCCCGTGCCGGCGCGACCTCCGAGCGAGATGATCCCGACGTCGGGGTCGAGCAGCAGATCCAGGGCGATCCGCTGTTCCGCACTGCGTCCGTGCAGCCCGAACGCGTCCCGGTCGCCGCGCACGAGTCTCACCTGCTTCTCCGGGGTCACCCGGCCCAGGGCGCTGCCCCGGTCGGAGACGAGCACCAGGCCGGTGTGGCAGGGCAGCTGCCTCGCCTCGGCGAGGTCCATCCGCTCGGTCTCGTACATCGCGTCGACCAGCTCACCCGGGACGGTGAGCTCGGCCATGCCGGTCCAGCCCGACTCGACCGTCCCCGTGCCGCGGTACTCCTCGGCCGTCAGCCCGACCGCGGAGGCCTTGACCCGCATCGGGAGGTCTTTGCTCACCAGGGTCACGTCCGCACCGTCGGCCGCCAGGTTGCGGGCCACGGCCAGGATGCGGGTGTCGTTGTCACCGAGCCGGAACCCTGGAGGCAGCACCGCCGGGTCGGTGTGGTTGAGCTCGACCCGGACGGTGCCGGCGGTGCCGTTGGCCACCCCGATCGGCAGCGGCTCGTCGAGACGACCGTGCTCGACGCGCAGGTCGTCGAGCAGTCGCAGCGCCTGGCGCGCGAAGTACCCGAGCTCCGGGTGCGCGCGCTTGGCCTCCAGCTCGATGATCACGACCACCGGCAGCACGACCTCGTGCTCCTCGAACCTCAGGATTGCCAGCGGATCGGCGAGCAGCACGCTGGTGTCGAGCACGAAGGTCCGCCGGGTGGAGTCCCCGCGGTGACGTCGAGCGGAAGCAGCCACGATTCGGATCTCCCTGTGGACGAACAGGACCGTCGGCGCGACGCTACGCCGCCAGCCGCAGCCCTCCGTCGCGACACGCGGACCGGCTCGACCGGGTCAGGAACCGAAGCGCCGGTGCCGCGCCGCGTAGGACCGGATCGCCCGCAGGAAGTCGACCTTGCGGAAGTCCGGCCAGTACGCCTCGCAGAAATAGAACTCCGAGTGGGCGCTCTGCCAGAGCAGGAAGCCGGAGAGCCGCTGCTCCCCCGACGTGCGGATCACCAGGTCGGGATCGGGCTGGCCCTTCGTGTACAGGTGTTCGGCGATGTGCTCCGGGTCGAGGAGCTGGGCGAGGTCCTCGATCGACGTGCCGAGGCCCGCGTGCTCGTGCAGCAGCGACCGGACCGCGTCCGCGATCTCGCGGCGCCCGCCGTAGCCGATGGCCACGTTCACGTGCAGGCCCGGCGTTCCCGCCGTCCGCGCCGCTACCTCCTTCAACGCCCGCACCGTCTCGCCCGGCAGGATGTCGAGCGCCCCGATCGGGTTGACGCTCCAACGCCCGGTCGCGCCGAGATCGGTCACCACGTCGGTGATGATCTGCAGCAACGGGGCGAGCTCCTCCTCGGGACGGTTCAGGTTGTCCGGGGAGAGCAGCCACAGGGTCACGACCTCGACACCCATGTCCTCGCACCAGCCGAGGAACTCCTCGATCTTGGCGGCACCGGCGCGGTGCCCGTCCGCGGGCTGCGAGCCGGCGGCCCGGGCCCATCGGCGGTTGCCGTCGAGCATGATGCCGACGTGCCGCGGCACCTTCTGCCGGTCGATCGACTCCGCGAGCCGGCGCGCATAGACGCCGTACACGACGTCGCGCAGACCCATCTCGCCCCTCCTCCGGCCTTCCCCCGACCGCTGCGCAGGTTACTCCCGCACCCCTCGTCGACCCCGCAGGCTCGGCCCGTCCCGTAGGTTACCTGTCGGTAACCTACGGTTCCGTAGGTGTAGGCTTGGGCCCATGACGTCAGGCAGCGGCGAGCGGATACCCGACGACCCCGGCCCCCTGGAGAGCGCTGTCGACTCGGCGGTCCGGGCGGTGAAGCCGCACCTGCGGGGCTGGCTGCACGCCGGGACGTTCCCGCTCGCGGTCGTGTCGGGAATCGTCTTGGTGTCGCTGGCCGACGGCACCCGGGCACGAGTGGCCGCAGCGATCTACGCGATCACGGTCGCGCTGCTGTTCGGAGTCAGCGCGATGTACCACCGCGGCAACTGGTCCCCGCGCACCGAGCGGCTGCTCAAGCGGATGGACCACTCCAACATCTTCCTGATCATCGCCGGCACCTACACACCGTTCAGCCTGCTCGTGCTCGACAACCACACCGGCCGCACGTTGCTCTGGCTGGTCTGGTGCGGCGCACTGGCCGGCATCGCCTTCCGGGTCTTCTGGGTGGGCGCACCCCGCTGGCTCTACACGCCGGTCTACATCGCCCTCGGCTGGGTCGCGGTTTTCTACCTGCCGGACATCCTGCGCGGTGGCGGCCTGACCGTCGTCATCCTGCTGGCGTTAGGCGGTCTCTTCTACAGCGTCGGTGCGGTGGTCTACATCCTCAAGAAGCCGAATCCCTCGCCACGATGGTTCGGGTTCCACGAGGTGTTCCACGCCCTGACGTTGGCCGCGTTCGTCGTGCACTACATCGCGGTGTCGATCGCGACCTACACCTACTCGTCCTGAGGCGGGCCGCGCGACTCGACGGGTGAGCGCGGTCAGCCGGCCGACTCGGGACCCTGGGCCCGGACCTGCTCCACCTTCTCCATCGCCTCGCGCAGCTCGGTCAGCCACTCCTCGGCGTGCTTGCCCACGAGACGCACGCACCAGGCCAGGGCGTCCGCCCTGGACCGCGCGACGCCGGCGTCCACCAGGGTGTCGAGCACCTGCCGCTCGGGCTGGCGCAGCCGGGTCATCACCGGGACCGCGAGGTGGGTGAAGAGCACCCGACGCCCGTCGCACTCGACGCCCCACGCGACCTTGGCCTCGAAGCGGTGCTCCGCCTCGCGGGCGATCGCGATCCGCCGGTCGCGGGTGTCCTCGCGGAAAGCCTTCACCCGGCCGGACAGCGCCGCCGCCCGTTCCGCGTCCGACGCACCGTCGGCGACCGTCGGCGCGGGGATCCGGCCGATGACCGTGATCTCCTCGCGGTCCACCGTCACCTCGACCGGGCCCTCGTACCACTCGGCCGGCAGCCGTCCGGTGAACCAGCCGCGGACCTGCTCGATGGCGTCGTCTTGTGTCGTCATGCAATAATGATTACACCGTTACAGATTGACGCAACCCCTGTTCACCGTGAGCGGAGCGCGGTCGCCAGCGCCGCGGGGTCGGTCGTCGGGGCGTCGCAGGCGAAGTGCCGGCAGACGTAGGCCGCCGGCGAGCCGCCGACCATCGGCCGGTGTTGCAACAGCGGCACGCGAGGGGCGGCACCCGGGTCGCCGATGGCGACGGCGGCCCCCGGAGCGGTGCCCATCAACGCGGCCGCGTGCAAGGCAATGGTCCGCTCATCCCCTGACGGGCCGACGACCGCGACCTCGCGCGGACCGTCCAGCAGCGCTTCGGCCACGGCCAGCCCCCACCCGGCGAACCGGGCGTGCTGGGCGGCCAGCGGGCCGTAGACCGACAGGGCGCCCTCGGCGGCCGCCCGGTGCGGGGATGAGCCGGTGTAGGCGGCGTAGGTGAGCAGCGCGCCGGCCGCCGCGGACCGGCCCGCGGGCGCGGCACTGTCGGTGGGGTCGGCCGGCCGGCGCACCAGCCGCTCCCCGTCGTCCGGGGTGTCGTAGAACCCGCCGGCACCGTCCGGAAACCGCGCGAGCACGACGTCGAGCAGGCCGCCCGCGTGGTCCAGCCACGTCTCGGCCCCGGTCACCGCGTAGAGGGCGAGGAACCCCTCGGCGACGTCCGCGTAGTCCTCGAGGACGCCGGCCGGTGCACCCGCCACCCCGTCGCGGGAGACCCGGCGGAGCCGGCCCCCGTCCAGGTGCACCGCCACCAGCAGCTCGGCCGCCTCGACCGCCGCCTCGACGAGGTCAGGACGGTCCAGCAGCGCGCCGGTCTCGGCGAGAGCCGCGACACCGAGCCCGTTCCAGGCCGCCACTACCTTGTCGTCCCGCGCCGGCGGCACGCGCCTCTCCCGTACGCCGAGGAGCCGGGCCCGCTCCGTGCGCCACAGCTCGGCGTCGTCCGGATCGTCGAGCAGCTGCAGCACCGAGGTGCCGTGCTCGAAGGTCCCCGCGGCGCCGACCGAGAACATCCGCGCCGCGTCGGGACCGACCTCGTCGGGCGTCCACACGTAGAACTTCCCCTCGACGCCTTCGCTGTCGGCGTCCAGGGCCGAGGCGAACCCGCCCTCTGCGGTGCGCAGGTCGCGCAGCAGCCACTCGGCTGTCTCGAGGGCGACCCGGCGGGCGAGGACCGAGCCGGTCGCCCGCCACAGATGCGTGTAGACGCGCAGCAGCAAGGCGTTGTCGTAAAGCATCTTCTCGAAGTGCGGCACTACCCAGCGCG
>JAVEDB010000011.1 GCA_030841185.1 Actinomycetota bacterium | reverse complement strand
CGTCCATCGACTCGGGCGACGGACCGTCGCGGCCGGGCGGGGGCAGCCGGCGCGCGACGTACAGGATCCCCTGCCTGCCGTAGTCGAACGGCGAGCCGACATCGAGCCCCCGCCAGGCCGGCGCATCCTCCCCGGTGAGCCCCACCTGGCGCGCGATCGGGTCGAAGCTGCCGCCGAGCTCGAGCGTCGCGCTCGTCATGACGACGGTCCGGTTGCCGAACAGGGCCTCGCGCAGCAGACCTCCGACGGCGAGCGGTGCCACCTTGAGGGTCGAGCCGCGGCGTACGTCGTGGGTGACCCAGGTGACGTCGTACGGCGAGTGCGCGGCGAGGCGTTCGGCGGTGTCGAACACCGCGCCGACGGCAGCCTGGGCGAAGCGGCGTACGCCGTCGTCGCTGTCCTTGGCAGCCGCGATCGCCGACTGGGCCGCGCGGGCGGCGTCGCGCACCAGGGCGACGGCGGTCGCCAGCTGCTCGGGCATGTCGACGACCCGGCCCTCCCGCGCGGTGCCGAGCGCATCCTGGAGGGCGTCGGCCGCGGCCAGCAGGTCGCCCACCGCGTCCACGTCGAGCAGCCGGCGGGCCCGGGTGGCGGCCCGGGTCACCATCGCCACGGTGAGCTCGCCGGTGGCGACCCCGGTGACCCGGTCGACGAGCTCGTGGCCCTCGTCGATGACGACGACGTCGTGCTCCGGGAGCAGCGCGAAGGTCTCGAGCGCGTCGATCGCCAGCATGGCGTGGTTGGTGACGACGATCTCGGCGGCCGCGGCTCGCTCGCGGGCCAGCTCGGCGAAGCAGTCGTGTCCGTGCGGGCACTTCTGGGCGCCGATGCACTCGCGGGCGGAGACGCTGACCTGTCGCCAGGCCCGGTCGGTCACGCCGGGGAGCAGCTCGTCGCGGTCGCCGGACTCGGTCTCCTCCGCCCAGGCGCGGGTGCGCAGCACCTCCTGGCCCAGCGTGGTGGTGGGTGCCGCATCGAAGAGGGCGTCCCCCTCGCCGTCCTCGGGCATCCCGCCGTCGATCTTGTTGCGGCAGACGTAGTTGGCACGGCCCTTCAAGATCGCGTACGTCGGGCGGCGGCCCAGGATCGGCTCGACGGCCTCGACGAGGGCCGGCAGGTCCCGGTCGACGACCTGGGTCTGGAGGGCGATGGTGGCCGTCGCCACCACGACCGGGTCGTCGTTGAGCAGCGCGGGGACGAGGTAGGCGAGCGACTTGCCGGTGCCGGTCCCGGCCTGGACGAGGAGGTGGTCGCCGCCGGCCATGGCTTCCTGGACCGCCTCGGCCATCTCGACCTGGCCCGGCCGCTCGGTGCCGCCGATCGCGGCGACCGCCGCGGCGAGGACCTCGCGGAGCCCGGGCCGCGGCGTGTCGGCGGCCGGGGCAGCCGACGGCACCGACGGCACGGGCTCGGGGACGGACACGGGTCGCCAGGCTAGTCGTCCGGACGGCGCCCGCCTCGCTCGTCGTACCCGGGTCTGGTCGTGGACCACCCCCGGCCACGCTGTGCGGCAACAGCCGAGTGGGTGCTGCAACAGTCCTCCCTGACTGTTGCCGCACCCACTCGACCACCTCGCGTGGTCAATTGGCGGGGAGGGGGCGGGGCGAGGTTAGGGTCGGCGCATGTCCGATTCGTCGCTCCCGCCGCTGATCCCGCGCTCGGTCCTGTTCGGCAACCCTGACCGGATGGCGCCGACGCTCTCGCCCGACGGGCGCCGGCTGGGCTACGTCGCGCCGGACGAGGGCGTCCTCAACATCTGGGTCGGCCCGGCCGACGGCAGCGAGCCGGCCATGCCGGTCACCAAGGACCGGGACCGCGGCATCCGCGACTACCTGTTCTGCCACGACGACCGGCACCTGGTCTACCTGCAGGACACCGCGGGCGACGAGGACTGGCGGCTCTACGCCCTCGACCTGGACACCGGCGAGGGCCGGCTGCTCACCCCGGCGACCAAGGTGCACGCGCAGATCATCGCTCACAACCGGTGGCACCCCACGACGATGCTGATCGCCCTCAACGCCGACAACCCGCAGCTGCACGACCTCTACCGGCTGGACCTGCGGACGGGCACGCTCGCGCTGGACACGCGCAACCCGGGGTTCATCTCCTGGCTGGTCGACTCCGACCTGACCGCCCGTGGCGGGTTCACGATGCAGGCCGACGGCAGCGTGGTCCTGATGCGCCGCAAGGCCGACGTCGAGGACCCTGACGACGAGTGGGAACCGTTGCTCGAGATCCCCGCCGACGACGCGACGACGACCGACGCGGTCGGCTTCAACCGGGCCGGCGACACGCTGTACCTGCTGACCTCGATGGATGCCAACGCGACCCGACTCGTCCGGATGCGCTTCGCCGACGGGACCCGCGAGGTCGTCACCGAGGACCCGCAGTACGACATCGCCGATGTCTGGCGCCACCCCGAGACGCGCGAGCCGCAGGCAGTAGTCCTCGACGAGGCGCGCACCCGCATCGTTGCCCTCGACCCGGCGATCGAGGAGGACGTCCAGCGACTGCGCGCCCTCGGCGACGCGGAGATCGGCATCGGGCGCGAGGAGCGATCGGACACCCGCTGGCTGGTGTCGCTGGCTCCCTCCGACGGACCGGTCCGCTACTACGTCTACGACCGGTCGACCGGCGACACGACGTACCTGTTCGCGCACAAGGACGCCCTCGACGAGTACGAGCTCGCGCCGATGGAGCCGTTCTCGTTCCCGGCCCGCGACGGGCTGACCGTGAGCGGCTACCTGACCTTCCCGCGCGGGGTCGAGCGGCGCGACCTGCCGGCCGTGGTCAACGTGCACGGCGGGCCCTGGGTTCGGGACCGGTGGGGCTACAACCCCGAGGCCCAGTGGCTGGCCAACCGCGGCTACGTCAGCGTGCAGGTCAACTACCGGGGCTCGACCGGCTACGGCAAGGCGTTCCTCAAGGCCGGCGACAAGCAGTGGGGCCGGGCCATGCACGACGACCTCATCGACGCGGTCACCTACGTGGTGGCCCAGGGCTGGGTGGACAAGGCCACGGTCGGCATCATCGGCGGGTCCTACGGCGGCTACGCGGCACTGGCCGGGGCGGCGTTCACCCCGCACGTGTTTCGCTGCGCGATCGACCTCGTCGGGCCGTCGAACCTGCTGACCCTGCTGGCCTCGATCCCGGACTACTGGGCCCCGATGCGGGCGATGCTCTACCAGCGGGTCGGCAACCTGGAGACCGAGCGCGACATGCTCTGGGAGCGCTCACCGCTCTCCCAGGTCGACGCGATCCGCATCCCGGTGCTCGTCGCCCAGGGCGCCAACGACCCGCGGGTCAAGCAGGCCGAGGCCGAGCAGATCGTCGCGGCGCTGGTCGAGAAGGGCCTCCCGCACGAGTACCTGCTCTTCGAGGACGAGGGGCACGGCCTCGCCAAGCCGGAGAACCGCGAGGTCTACTACCAGGCGGCCGAGCGGTTCCTCGCCGAGCACCTCGGTGGCCGGACGAGCTAGCCGATCGGCACGTACGGGATGGTGACCGGGCTGCCTGCGGTGTAGTCGAGCACCGTCGACTGGCTGGCACCAGAGGGAACCAGGATGTCCAGCACGTTCGGGTCCGACGTGTCGGTGTCCTTGGCGGCGTTGTCGCCGGTCCACTCCCCCGCCCCGCCGCCGAAGCGGTAGTCGTGGATCCACGACATGCCGGTGCCGACCGTCGAGTCCCAGTAGGCCTTCGAGTACACCGGCCGCACGCCGCCGGCGCCCTCGTCGTCGCCGGCATGACTGACCATCACGACCGCGTACGTCGCGGACCCGAGCGAGGCGGACCCGAACACGGACTTGTCGACCGTCATGACGATCTGGCGGGTCGCCGGCAGCGCGAGCAGCGAGACCGGCGCGACGTTGGTCCCCGAGGCGTTGCGCACGTTCGAGTCCCAGCCGTCGCCCTGGACCACCCAGCTGTACGGGGCGGCGACGTTCGCATTGGTGCCCGTCAGTGCGGCGACCGGTCCCGACCCGGCCGTGTGCACGTACACGTTCAGTCGCTGCACCGAGATCTGGTTGCCGCCCCACGGGTTGCGCACCTCGCCGGCGATGGTCGTGACGAAGTTGTAGTGCGCACCGTCGTCGTACACGCCGAACTTCGTCAGGTCGAACGCGCCCGCGTTGAACGCGTCGTTGGCCGGGTAGACGTAGCTGCCCGGGCCGTTATCGTCGCCGGACGGGTCGTCGGCCGTCCCCACGGGCGTCCCGTAGTTCGTCGACGTCACGGTCCGCGTCACCATGGACGTGGACCCGTCAGCTCCCTCGGCGACGACAGTGATCGTGTTGCTGCCCAGTGACAGCGGCACCTCTGTCGAGAAGGAGCCGGCAGTCACCGTGACCTCCCGCGTGCTGCCGCCGGCGTTCACATAGAGATGCGCCGCATCGGTCGTGCCGGCCACGGTCGCCGTGCCGGCATCCGTCGTGGAGCCGTCGGCCGGCGACGTGACGATCAGGGCCGGGCCCTGACCAAGCGAGCCACCCGCGTAGCGCGCCGCCACGACGGCCGGCGTCTCCACCGGGTGCCCCGCGACGATCGACACAGCCAGCCGGACGAATTGCGCCATCGACCAGGCGAGCGGGGTCGCCGAGCCGGTGCCCTCTCCCTCGGTGAACGCCGCCGTCGAGGCGCGGTCCCACACCTGTTCCGGGATGAGGTAGCCCGCGTTGGCCGAACGAGCGATCGTCTGCAGGTACGCCGAGGCGCTGCCGCCGTTCGCGAGGACGTACTCGCCGCGCTCGCCCGTGAGCAGCGGCCACAGCCGGCCCACCCCGGTGCCGTCGTACGGCGAACCATCTGCCTTCTCGCCGTAGCCGTCGTGGTTGTAGCGGTACCAGAAGTCGCCGTTCGGCGTCGTCACCTTGATGGTGCTGTCGACCTCGGGGAGGGACGCGGCGACATGCGCGTCGCTCGGCGCCACGACGCCGAGCCGCACCAGGTCGAGGAACCCGGCATCAACGATGCTGCGCTCGTCGTAGGCCCCGCCGCCGTTGTTGATGTCCAGCGTGTGGCCGTCGTTCGGGTTCCCGTTGTCGTCGATGCGCTCGAAGTACTTCCCGTCACCCAGCGGCCCGCTGGTCGTGAACGTCCAGTCCACGACCCGGCGCTGCCAGTTGTCCGCCACACCGGTGTAGAGGGCGGCCGACGCGGCGTCCCCGTTCACCCGCGCGATCGAGGCGGCACTCACCAGCCCGGCAATCTCGGCCGCGATGGTGCTCGGCGAGTAGCCGCCCTCCTCCTCCCAGCGCTCCTGGGGCGAGGACGGCCCGTGCCCGACGATGAAGTCGGCGGCCTTCTTCACGTGCGCCCAGTCCTGCGCGCCGGTGCGGCCGAGCATCTGGGCCAGCACCACCGGGAAGGCGACCTCGTCGAGCTGCAGACCGCCCCAGTAGGGCGTCCCGTCCAGCCGCGAGTTCTGCGGGAACGAGCCGTCCGGCTTCTGCTGCACCGTGAAGAGGTAGGTGAGCGAGCGGTTGGCGGCGGCCGAGTCGCCGGCCGCGATCTGCGCCGTCGCGACCAGGTACAGGTCGCGCGCCCAGACCAGGTGGTAGCCGCCGACGCCGGCGTTGTCCGCGTTGACGGCCTGGCCCCACGGGACCGTGAGCGAGGCGATGTTCGCGCCGCGGTAGGTCTTGTCCTCGTGTGCCTTCAGCGTCATCACGGCGACGTTGTACTGCGTGGTGAGCGCGGCGCTGCCTGTCACGCTCGCGGGCGGCGCGGCGATGCTCGCCAGGTAGGCCTGCCACCCCGCGATGTAGGCGTCGCGTGTCGCGGCGAACGGCAGCCGCAGCGACGCCGACGCGGTGCCGAGCGCGGCGGTCGTGGTCGAGCCGAAGCCCAAGGCGACCGTCGCGTCAGACGGCTTGCCCTTCGACGCCGCCGCGAGCTGGCCGGTCTGCACCAGGTTGCCGTCCGCGGCGGTCTTGTACGTCCAGTCGAGCCGGTGGTCGGTCTTCAGATCGGTCCAGCCGTCGCTGGTCTCGGCGTACCCGCTCGAGATCCGGGTGAAGGCCGGCGTGGCGACCAGCGCGCTCGCCACGTTCCCGTCGCTCGCGACGAGGGCCTGTCCCACGGCGTCGCCGCTGTCGCCCATGCCGCTGTTGTTCAGCGACGGGTTGTACAGGACGTACGGCGTGTAGGTGCCCCCGTCGAGGCTGCGGACCCGGATGGACAGCAGCACCGTCGAGCGGGCCGGGTCGTCGACGTAGGTCTTCTCGATGCGGTACCTGCCGTCGAGGTCGGTGTCGATCTGCTGGTAGGTCAACGACGTCGGGTCCAGCAGGACGATCCGGTGGCTCGTGGCGTCGCGCTCGAGGTCGGTGAACGTCCGACCGTCGGTCACGACGAGCTGCAGGTCCTGCACGTTGGCGACGTCGACCGTCGGGTAGTAGACCTCGCTCAGTACGCCCTGGGTCAGCGTGTGCCACACCTTCGAGCCCGTCGTAGTGGACGTGCCGAGCCCGTCCTTGGCTCCGGTGGTCCAGGACGAGTGACCTCCCGGGGCACCGGGCGCAGCTCCGCTCGGCGGCGACCCCGGCGACGGGCTCGCGCCCGACGCCGGCGGCGCGCCGAGAAGCGCGATGCCGGTGACCGCGACCGCCACGGCGGCGAGGCCGCGGAATCCGAGGGACGTTGCACGAACGGTCATGCCGCCTCCAGCGCACGGACGCGGCACATCAGCCGCGAACTGCGGCCAGTATGCCGCCGTCGCGGGGCGCCGGCGCCACCTCGGTCTTACCGTGCGAGACGGGCTACTCCAGCCGGCGCCCGGCAGGTGCGGCCAGGTCGTCGCGCCCATGGACGACGACCCGTTCGGCCGGCCGCACGATCAGGAAGGCGACCAGCCCGAGGAGGCCGATCACCGCCATCACGGCGAGCGTCACCCAGTCGAGGTTGAACAGCGCACCGCGCGGGCTCGTCAGCCCGGTCGGGGCCACCACGTTGATCAGCATGAGCCCGAGATAGACCGCCGCGCCGATCGTCGTCGCCCACCCCAACCGGCCGAGCTGGAACGGCCCCTGCGGCACCCAGCCGCGCGACCGCGCCACGATGGCGCCGATGACGGTGAGCAGGAACGACAGATAGATCCCGCTGACACCGAACGAGACCAGGGCGGTCAGCGCGGACACCTTCGCCGGATAGGTGATGAACCCGATGTGGACGTCCTTGTTCGGCGTGAGGTTCACCAGCAGCGTGAACACGATCGGCACCAGGGCACCGAGCAGCAGGGCGTTCACTGGGGTGTGGAACCGGGGCGAGACCTTCGACACCATCTTCCCGCCCGGCAGCGCGCCGTCACGGGCGAACGAGAACGCCAGCCGGGCGCCCGCGCCCTGCACCGACGACCCGCACGAGAAGAACGCGAAGATGACCAGCAGCAGCAGCAGGTCGTTCAGCCACGACGCGGAGATGTTCGACGACAAGATGAACGGCACACCGCCGTCGAGAGACGTCGCCTTCTTATAGCCGGCCGGGTCGTCGGGGGTGGCCAGCAGCAGCGCGGCAACGAGGACGAACGACGTGAGGCCGCCGACCAGGAGCGCCTGCTGCATCGCGCGCGGCACCTGGCGCGTAGCGTCCTTGGTCTCCTCGGCGACGTCACCGGCGGACTCGAAGCCGTAGAAGATGTAGACGTGCGCGAGGATCGCGATCAGAGCGGCGCCCGCCCACCAGTTGCCGCCGAAGTCCACGCCGAGGCTGTTGGTCTTGACGTGCTCGGCGCCCTCGCTGGAGAAGAGGAAGCCGAGGCCGTGGTGGAAGCCGGCGATGAGGAGGATGATCGCGATACCGAAGGTGCCCACCATCTCGGCGTACGTCCCGAAGCCGGCGACGCGGCCCATCATCTTGGCGCCGACGATGTTCAGCGACGTCTGCACGGCCAGCAAGGCCAGGGTGATGAGCAGGACCGTCGTGTGGCTCCCCGAGTCGAGGCTGGTGTTGAACCAGTTGTTCGACAGGCTCACCACGTAGGGCACGACCCCCGTGTCGACCGCGGCAACGGTGACCAGCAGCGCCATCCCGTAGAACCAGCCGACCCACCAGCCGTAGCGGGGCCCGACGGTGTACTTGGAGTACTGGTACAGCGCGCCGGCCACCGGGTAGTGGCTGCCGAGCTCGCCGAACACCCGCGCCACGAGCCACATGCCGAACACGACGATCGGCATCAGCCAGATGTAGCGCGGCCCGCCCGCGCCTGCCCCGAACACGAAGAGCGAGTAGATGCCCACCATCGGTGAGAGGTAGGTGAACGCGACGCTGAAGCTGGCGAACCTGCTGAGCACCCGCGAAAGCTCTGGTCGATAGCCGAGCGCCGCCAGCCGATGGTCGTCGTCCGAGGCATCGTGGCGCGTGTCGTGCGCGGACATGCGATGGTCCCTTCGCCGAAGTGACCCCCGTGTCGGAAAGGATCATGCACCTCGGCGGCTCG